>NZ_CAXUGK010000004.1:0-240896 GCF_964250605.1 Bacteroides sp. AR20
TTTTACCACAAAGATAGTCGCGGTCTTGACTTTCTTATTTACCGGGCGTAAAAAATCTGTTTTTTTATATACCTTTGCAAAAAATATAAACGCGGCAATGAAAGAACTGTTTATAAAAATACTCCGTTTTCTGATGTTTGTACTGGTCGTAGCTTTGGGCTGCATCGGATATAACATCTATGAAGATACGTTGGCTGCTGTGTGGATACCCGTAGGGGTAGGACTTGTGGTGGCAGTCGTTACACTTCCTCTATATAAAAAATGGATATGGCTGACAACGATGGAGCAAAAGGCAGTGAATATATTGTGCCATGTGGTGTGCGTGGGTGTCATCAGTTGTTCGCTTTTTCTGGTAGGGAATTATCGGATGGCGGCTCCTGCTTCGACAAAGGAGGTGACGGTTACCGTACTTGAGAAGCTGATAAAAGAACATGAAAAGAGACGTAAAGTAGGCAAGCATCGTTATGTGTCGGACGGAGTACGTAAGGAATATTACTTAAAGGTGGCTTTCGAGGATGGAGCGATAGAGACCTTGCATGTTTCCACAGCCACATACAACAAAGCACGAAAAGGCAAACCGAAAGTCCTGACTTTGCAGAAAGGAGGTTTCGGATTGCCGGTGATAACGAAGGGGCTATAGTTTTCATCCCCCCATGCAAGACATCAGATGAGGAACTGAATGCTCTTCTTAAAGATTTCTGCGTACAAAATGTCCGTCAATCCAAATGGTGGCATGGTGTCCTTTGAATTTCAGTAATACATAATTGGGAGCTGCCGGGCCTTTATCTCCACCTTACCGGTGAGCACTACGCTGTTTCCTTCTTCCTGAAAGCACAAACCTGCTTTCGGATTGGCTGCACCTTTGTTTTAAGACTGTCTTTGCCGGTTGCCAACCATACGGTGGTGGCCCCTTCCGACTTGATATTGCTCATTGGAACGGGGCTGGGATGATATTCTTTATAGGTTGTAAAGATACAGATAAACTGATAGGGAAATCCCTATGTATAAATAGAGAGAATCACGGAAAAGGAGGTTTTTATCATACTACATTTGCTGTATGGATAAATACTAAAACTTTCTATTATGAAAAAGATGTCAGTTGTTTTAGGCTTGTTACTCGCTGTCTTGGTGATGGGCTGTGGCATTTATGAAAGCTACGGGTTTGATTATAAGCAGTTGAGCAGCATTGAACGTGGTATGAGCTTTAAAGAGGTGTGTACCATTTTAGGAGAGCCTGCATTTAGAGATTTGAATAAGGAGGGAGAGGCTTGGACATTCCGCGCTTATACTCCTGCGGGGTGGTCGGCTGTCAAGGTGTGGTTCAAAGACGGAAAAGTGGACGAAATGAAGAGCTATCTGGAGGATACTTATCCGGTTACCACTTCGCGGGACAAGAGTTTCATGAATGAGAAAAAAGAATCTTCCGACAAGAGTAGCGAAACAAAGGTAATAGTTTCGCCGGAAGGGAAACATTACATCAAAATGGGCTCGGTAGTAGTCACTCCCGAAGGCAAGCATATAATAGTACCTTGATTATACCAACATAATCGTTTCCGGATATAGTATAATGTGAATATACCTTTCTATAAAGTGTTGATATTTATAAAGTTCTATATTTTTTGCAGATTTTAGGTATATGTAGTTCAAAGAATGTTATCTGAAATGAAAAGAATGGGCAATGTTTGTCATTGCTCTGTCTTTATCTTATATTTGAGTAGATAATATAGGATATCATTTTAAGAAAGGAACTAATAATAAGATAATAATATGAAGAATATTGAGAAGGCGACCAATAATATGAAAATGGTATATTCCATTCTGTGCAATCTTAAGAAGTGTACAATCTTTGAATTACAGAAACTGACGAAGTTCAGGGATGTGGATTTGTGTTTGGCCTTGGGGTATCTGCTGCAGAATAACCAGATTTATCAGAAGCGTATTGATAACATGGTTTACTATGGAGTCGTCGCAAAATGAAAAGATATACAATAGGTTTACCACACATTTTGCTTACATGCTTGCATGGCGCTTTCTAATTGTTTGTTATACCGCGTTTTACGATATGTAAGCAGATGCCATGCAAGTATGTAGGCAAACTTTGCTTGCATGCTGTTTTTTCTTGTGCAAATGGCTGGTCTTCTTTCCGCAAAGAACAGCTCTTTCTTCTACTAAAAGCTTATTAATGACTATTGTGCACGGTTGTGATGCAACTTCTTCACTATTGTGGTACGGCTTCTTCATGCTTGTGGAGAAGCCGTACCACAATAGTGCGCATGTCTAACTATCATTTATTCAGTGTATTGACAGCCTATGTTAGAGCAATGAAAGACTGATAGGCTGTCTTTCATTGGCTGTGTGTCTACCTTCAAAAGAGTGATATGGTAGTGGATAATGTTCATGTTTTGCTGTTTTTTCAGTGAAAGAAATCATGAGTATTTGGATACTTGAAAAATAAGTCCCACCTTTGCACGCGAATTAGAAAACCAAAAGAGTTTTGTAATCCTCATCGGAGGGCTGTAAAAATGCCGGATAAGATGACTGGGTAAAACCAATCATTTTATCCGGCATTTTTTTGCTTTTGGGCAAGACAATAACCTATAAATATAGTTGAACATGAAAAGAGATGCAATTGATTTGAGTACACTGAATGTGTTTACATTGTTTCGGAAATATTTTGTTCCTACGTTGCTGGGTATGCTCAGTATGTCGGCCGTAACAGCGATTGACGGGATATTTGTCGGGCATGGAGTAGGTAGCGACGGGATTGCGGCCGTAAATATCTGTGTCCCTTTACTGATGCTTTTTACGGGAATCGGGCTTATGGTTGGTGCCGGGTGTTCTGTGGTCGCTTCTATCCAATTGTCGAGAGGCAAAAGCAAGTCTGCTCGGTTGAATGTGACACAAGCATTACTGTTTGTAACGATTGTTGCTTTGATACCCTCTGCTTTGATGATGGCTTTTCCGGCAGAAACAGCCCGGATGCTCGGCTCTTCCGAACATCTGTTGCCTATGGTGACGGATTATCTGCTGTGGTTTGTTCCGTCATGGGTCTTTCAGATATGGATAACGGTGCCGCTGTTCGTCATTCGTCTGGACGGTGCTCCAAAGCTGGCTATGTTGTGCAGCCTGATTACGGCTGTAATCAATGTGGTGCTCGACTGGCTGTTTATCTTTCCTTTTGGCTGGGGAGTCATGGGAGCAGCATTTGCCACTTCCATCAGCATCATGGCCGGCGGACTGGTGGCGATGGTCTATCTACTGTTTTATGCTCGGCATTTGCGTTTACAACCACTCAAATGGAGTGTCAAGAGCCTGCGGCTTTCCGTGCGGAATATTGGTTACCAGTGCCGTATCGGTCCTTCTGCCTTATTGGGAGAGGCAACGCTTGCTGTTCTTATGTTCGTCGGGAACCAGGTATTTATGTCCTATCTGGGGGACGATGGCGTAGGGGCATTCGGTATAGCGTGCTATTATATTCCTTTTGTTTTCATGGTAGGTAATGCTATTGCACAATCTGCCCAGCCTATTATCAGCTATAATTTCGGACTGGGCTACAAGGAAAGAGTGATGACGGCGGAACGTATTGCGTTGCTGACGGCTGTGGTCTGCGGTGTGGTTGCAACGGTGGCATTCACTGTTTATCCTTATCTGCTGGTTGGCCTTTTCATCAGTCTTGACAGTGAAGCGGCGAAGATAGCGATACACGGTTTCCCCTATTTTGCAAGCGGCTTTGTCTTTTTCATTGTGAATATTGCTGTGGTAGGTTATTTTCAGAGTGTTGAAAGAATAAAGCCAGCTACGATTTTTGCTTTGTTGCGTGGCTTTGTTTTCCTTATTCCGAGTTTTATTTTGTTGCCGAAGTTCTTGGGTGTGTCGGGAATCTGGTTGGCAATGCCACTCTCGGAGGCTTTGACAATCATTGTGATTCTGCTTTTTGTTCTGAAGCATCGGTATGCTTATAAAGTTTCCAGCCAACTCATTACGTCGTAGATGCCTTTAAAAAAACGAGGTTGTGCCAACGTTTTGACATAACCTCCTAAAACCGTAACCTAAGATTTCTAAAATTGGCGAGATTGGACAATCATACATTTGTATGAACTCTATATATTTGCAAATTATATCGTTATAGATGAAAAGTAGCACTGAAAATATATACAAACAGAAAGTCAATCAAGTAATTGATTACATAAATTTTAATCTGCATCAGCCATTGCAATTGAATGTAATAGCCGACATAGTAAATATGTCTCAACGGCAATTGCTCCGTATGATGAGTTCTGCTTTGGATGAACCATTATACTCTTATGTGGCGAGGCAACGAGTAGAACGAGCTGTACTATATATGCAAACTGAAGACATGAGTTTACAGAATTTGGCTGGGTTAGTCGGCTACGATAATCCGCAATCGTTCTCCAAAGCATTTAAGAAACAATTTGGTATCTCTCCCAAAACATATATCAGCAGATTAAGGATGCGATTAAAAGAGTGCGAACATGATGGAAAGGAGTGCGAATTGCATTCTGAAGTCTACAATTTCGAGGGATTAAATTTAGTATATATCCGTATATGGGGTAAGTACGGAGAGGAAGAACCTTATGAAACAGTATGGAGTAAATTGATACATTTCTTAAAGAGCAATGACTTACTTCTGCCCGATACACGTTTTATTGGGTTAAGTTTTGACGACCCTAATGTGACAAACCCTAATCAATGTCGTTTCTATGCTTGTGCATCGGTACAAAAGGAAATTATGCCTACTTGTGAATTTGGTACAATCCGGCTACCACAAGGTAAATATGCGGTCTATACGTTGCAGGGGTATTATACAGATTTGCAGGACTGGTATAACATCATTAACGTAAGCCAAGAATATTCACTTCGTCATGGGATGTCTTTTGAGGAGTATATCAATTATTCAAAAGAAAATAAAAAAGAGAGTATCACAAAAATCTACATACCGATAAAATAAATAAAAGCATGGAAAATAGTTTACCTAAATATATAACTCTAACAGAGGATAATATAGATAAAGAACATATCTGCTGCGCATTCTCTGACAAAAAATGCTTGGAAGGATATGAGTCCAAAAAGGAATGGCTAAAAAAGGAATTTGCTAATGGCTATGTTTTTAGGCGGCTTGATGCACGAGCCAAAGTTTTTATAGAATATGTTCCTGCTGAATATGCGTGGCTTCCGGTTACTGCCCCTAATTATTTAATGATTAATTGTTTTTGGGTTTCAGGGCAGTATAAAGGTCAAGGGCATGGATATAATTTGCTCCAATTTGTGATTGAAGATGCAAAAAAGCAACAAAAAAATGGATTGGTTACTGTTGTAGGTACAAAAAAGAACCATTTTATGAGTGATACGAAATGGTTGCTGCAACATGGCTTTAAGGAAATAGAAAAACTTCCAAATGGATTTTCATTGTTGGTAATGAGTTTTCATGAGAATAGTGCAGTTCCATATTTTAATGATTGCGTCAAAAGTGGAGAATGCCCCGACAAACTGGGAATAGTGGCTTATTATTCTAATCGTTGCCTATATACGGATTATTATGTAAATGGAGTGTTGCGTGTTCTTGCGCAAGAAATAAATATTCCTTTGAAAGTAATTAAATTGGAAACGAGAGAGCAAGCACAAAACTCTCCTACACCAGCTACTATATTTTCTCTTTTTTACAATGGGAAGTTTGTAACTACGGATTTAAGTATTTGTACTGAGTCTAAATTTACAAAACTATTAAAGTAGTAAAATGAAAGAACTGGTTAATAACATGTTAGCTGAAATAGAGGTCAATATATCTGAAATCGACCTCTACGGTTATGATATTGTTGAAACTTTTCTTTCAATAGTGCGTCGTTTGCAAGCGGTTCTCAATGATTTAAAAACAAAACTGCAAATTCATTCCTTCTATAAGATTTATCGGATAGAAACACAATGCCCCGATGGTAGTAATGATGTAATCAGAAACTATATTAAGTAAAGAACTGGATAACCTGACCTGCTTCTTTAACCGTAATCTGGACTTTTACCAATATTATCGTTTTCATTCGACCTTGTATGATGAATATTATGTTGTTCGTGGAAAGTTTGATTTACGCCTATGTACCGATAGCGCACAATTCGATAAAGACCTGAATTTCTCAACCTTGTTTCTTCGGGTGGCATTAACAATGGCAACGTGGGAATAAAAGAAATGATGAATTTTCTCAGTACGGTGCTCTAAATGGAGTTAGGCGATTATTATGCCGCTTATATTGCCATGAAAGAACGGAAGAAGGATTGGACGGCATATCTTAGCCGTTTGCAAGACAGCTTAGTCAAACGAATGGACGAAGGATAGTAAATGACAAACTTCTGTTTTTCTTTTCGCCAGTATTATATTGCTTCAATATTATAAATCAACCATTTAGTCTTGTTGGGGTACCGTGCTGTGGATGCTTTCCAGCATAGAATTGATATGTACGGCTTCTGCGGTTCTGCCGGAAGCCTTGCCTAACTTCACGCTCCAGTGAGCCGGATTTATTTCCAGTTTGGTGTTGAACTGGGCTACAACTTGGTCGATAGTGATACGTGCGATAATCGGTGCGTTGCCGTTCTTCTTTACTGCATTTCGTTTGACGAAATAGAGTAGCTTGAAAGTACTTCTCATAATCTCTTTTTTAGTTACAAAATTAAATTGATGAACTGAAAATGAGATATTTGCAGTACGGACAAATCAAGACAACAAACCGACAATTTCAGACATTCCGTGACCTAAAATCCGAAAGGTCGGACAGGTCACGAATTGGTCACGAAAGTATGTCTTTTTGTGACCATTTCGTGTCTTAGGTCACGGACTTTATACAAAGAAAAAACTCCTGCAATACCTTGATATTGTAGGAGTTGTCTTTTCTTTGTCTGGTTTTGTCCAGCTTCTTGGTGATCCGCCTGGGGCTCGAACCCAGGACCCCAACATTAAAAGTGTTGTGCTCTACCTGCTGAGCTAGCGAATCAGACCTTATTGCTGTTAAGCGGGTGCAAAGATAGGCACTTTTGTTTAAAAAACAAATGGATTAAGGGAAAAAGTTTTGAGAACGACTTCTGCTTTTACTCTTCTTGTTGATTATCAGTCTGTTCAAACTTGTGAATTTTTTCTCTGTTTATGATGAAACGTTGATAGTAGGAGAGCATAAGGGTGGTAAGCGGAAGTGCTATAATCATACCCAGCATCCCCATCAATGACCCCCAAATCGATAAAGACAGTAAGATGATGGCAGGATTCAGGCCCGTAATCTTCCCCATGACACGCGGTACGATGAATCCGTCTTGAATGGCTTGTACTATGATGAATACCGCAAGGGCCGATGCAATGATAATCCAGAAGTTTCCTCCCGTATCCGCTGCTTTCAGTATGGCCAGCACGATGGTAGGTATAAAGCCGATAATCTGCAAATAAGGTACTAGGTTTAAAGCGCCGATGAATAAGCCGAGTCCAATGGCCAGTGGGAAATCAATAATCAGAAAGCCTATACTGAACAGAATACCGACACACAATGCCACGAATGCTTGTCCGCGGAAGTATCTGTTCATGCCGTCTTTCACATCGTTCATTACATTGATTACGAAGGGCCGGTATTTCTGTGGTACCAGGTGGGTCCACCCTTCGGAAATGCTTTCGTAATCCAGCAATATGAAAACTATATAGAGAAGAATGAGGAAGAAAGTGAAGAAACTGAACAGCAGATTGACGGATTCTGACAACAAGGACCAGAGCCGGGGAACGGTTTCCTTGATGGCGTTCAGCATATTCTCTTCCTTGAACAATTGGGTGACAAACTGGGTGTCTATGTTCTCACGAAGGAATTCAGAGAGTGTTTTGGGCACATTGCCGTCGTGGGTTCCGTTGGAAAAGTAGTCTATTACCAAATCTTTTACCCTGACGAATTCGTCCATCATGGGAGGCACAAGCAGATAGAAGGCGGTTCCTCCTACAATCAGAATACTGAATAAGGCGCAGAAGATGGATATGACCCGGTTCTTGAGCCTTAATCTGTACTGGAAGAAGGTGACCAGGGGGTATATCAGATAGGCAATGAGCCATGCGATGAAGAATGGCAGCAATACGCCGCTTAGACGCTTGAAGAGCATAAGGATGCCGATAATGATGACACCGAGTATGACACCGCGGATAAAACTGTCGAATGTAATCTTTTTGCGTTCCATAATGCTCTGTTTTTTGTATTTGTTAATGACCGATTTCCTTTTGGTCGGCTTGGATGGCTTGCTGATAGCACTCTCGGCATAGCGGTTCATATTCTTCGGTTTCCCCCAGCAGTACTTGTTTGTCGTTCTTGACGGTACGGTGGGAGAACGAGGCAAGTTGACCACATTTCACACAGATGGCATGTACTTTGGAAACTTCGTCTGCAATGGCACACAGTCCCGGCATAGGGCCGAATGGAATACCGCGGAAGTCCATATCCAGTCCGGCTACAATGACGCGTATACCATTGTTGGCAAGCTGGTTGCATACATCAATCAGGCCGCTGTCAAAGAACTGGGCTTCGTCAATGCCCACTACATCTATCTCTGAAGTGAAGAGCAGAATGCTGGCAGACGAGTCGATGGGAGTGGAGGCTATGGAATGACTGTCATGCGATACGACATCGGCTTCGGAATAACGGGTGTCTATGGCAGGCTTGAATATCTCTACGCGTTGTTTGGCAAATTTTGCCCGTTTCAGTCTCCTTATCAGCTCTTCGGTTTTGCCGGAGAACATGGAACCGCAAATGACCTCAATTCTTCCCCTGCGTTTGGTTTCCTGTATATGATCTTCTGAAAATAATACCATGTTTTCGAGTGTTATATTTAAGCGCAAAAGTAACACTTTTGTTCGCTTTCCGATATTTTTTCATTATTTATTTCTACATTTGTAGCGTTAACACGGACTGTGTAAAGGATATGCAAACCCTATTAAACGACATAGAATTAGATATTCAGGAATTGAAATGTTTGATGCAGGCCATTTCAAGTGATGCCAATCCGACATTGAAGATTGTGGCAAAACGGAATATCCAGCAGATGAAGGCACGCTTGGAGGCGTTGCAAGAACTGCTTGAGGAGGCGCCAACGGCTGTTGTGTCGCCCCTGGAGGAACCCCCTGCTGTTACTACTCCTTTGACCGAATCGGTTTCTCCGGTCGAATCGGTTATTCCTGATACAGTGAAGATGGTATGTGAGGAACCGGAAACAGTTCCTATTTTGGCAGAACGCATCAAGCCTGCCAAGGATTTGAAACATGCCATCAGTCTGAACGATTCATTCCGTTTTGTCCGCGAACTGTTCGCAGGCGATGCTGCACGGATGAATGAAGTGGTACGACGTTTGGGTGAGGCTCCTTCTTTGGACAAGGCTATGGATATTTTTGCTTCGGAAGTGCACCCGGATGAAGAAAATGAAGCCGCCGTCGATTTTATGGAACTCCTCAAAAAATATTTCAGCTAAACGACCGATAAGTATGGGAAAACTTTATGTAGTGCCTACCCCGGTAGGAAATTTGGAAGATATGACATTCCGTGCTATCCGGATTCTGAAAGAAGTGGATTTGATACTTGCTGAGGATACACGTACCTCCGGCATATTGCTGAAACACTTCGAAATAAAGAATGCGATGCAATCTCACCATAAATTTAATGAACATAAAACGGTTGAAAGTGTTGTTAATAGAATAAAGGGGGGAGAAACTGTAGCTTTGATTTCGGATGCAGGTACGCCGGGTATATCCGACCCGGGCTTTCTGGTAGTCAGAGAGTGTGTGCGTAACGGCATCGAAGTGCAATGCCTGCCGGGAGCGACAGCTTTTGTACCGGCATTGGTGGCTTCCGGACTGCCGAATGAGAAGTTCTGTTTTGAAGGTTTCCTTCCACAGAAGAAAGGAAGGATGACCCGTCTGAAGGCATTGGCCGAGGAGTGTCGTACCATGGTGTTCTATGAGTCTCCCCACAGATTGGTAAAAGCTTTGACGCAGTTTGCCGAACATTTCGGTGCCGAACGTCAGGCTTCTGTTTCGCGGGAAATCTCAAAGATGCACGAAGAAACGGTGCGTGGAACGCTTACAGAATTGATTGAACATTTCACGGCGAACGAACCGCGCGGTGAAATTGTGATTGTAGTAACAGGAATAGACGATTAAATAACTTCATTAACCAAACGTAAAACGAAAGCGTATGAAAAAGTTAGCAGTTTTAATTGTATGCGCGGCTGTAATGGCTTCGTGTGACAGCTTCTCTGGTGGCAGTAAGAACCAGCTGAAAGCTGAAAATGATTCTTTATTGATGGAACTGACTCAGCGTAATGCTGAATTGGACGAGATGATGGGCACTTTCAATGATATTTCAGAGGGATTTCGCCAGATTAATGCAGCAGAGAGCCGTGTGGATTTGCAGCGTGGTGCTGTGGCAGAAGGCTCTTTGA
Source organism: Bacteroides sp. AR20 (assembly GCF_964250605.1). Lineage (NCBI taxonomy): Bacteria > Pseudomonadati > Bacteroidota > Bacteroidia > Bacteroidales > Bacteroidaceae > Bacteroides > Bacteroides sp. AR20. The sequence goes on from NZ_CAXUGK010000004.1 coordinate 10,459, forward strand.
ATGCCAAGCAGCAGATTGCGTCGGATATTGAGTTTATCCGTAAGCAGATGGAAGAGAACAAGGAACAGATTGCCAAATTACAGTCCATGCTGAAGAATAGTAAGAATAACTCTGCCCAGTTGAAGAGGGCTGTGGAGTCCCTGACTCAGGAGTTGGTGGCAAAGACCCAGCGTATCGAGGAATTGCAGGCTGAGCTGGCTTCCAAGAATATCCGTATCCAGGAACTGGATGCTGCCGTAACCGGTTTGTCTACTGAGAAAGAAGAATTGACTGCCGAAAATGAGGCGAAGGCTCAAACCGTTGCCGAACAAGATAAGGCACTCAATACGGCTTGGTTTGTATTTGGTACGAAGAAAGAGTTGAAGGACCAGAAGATATTGACAAATACCGGACTTTTCAAAAAAGGCCAGGTGCTGAAAGATTCTGATATCAACAAGGACTACTTTACACAAGTGGATATCCGTACGACAAAAGAGATTAAACTATACTCTAAAGATGCTGATATCTTGACTACTCATCCCGCTGGTTCTTATGCGTTGGAGAAAGATGATAAAGGACAGCTGACTTTGAAGATTACAAATCCGAAAGACTTCTGGAGTGTGTCCAAGTATTTGGTAATCCAGGTAAAATAACACTGTTATAGACTGATACAGAACGGACGCAGATTATTGGAATTGATAATCTGCGTCTATTTTTATATATCTCTTTCCTTTAAATTATGGCATCCCAATATAAGAACCTGTTTTTTGACCTGGACGATACGCTTTGGGCATTTTCCCTTAATGCACGCGATACATTCGAAGAGATGTATCACAAGTATGATTATGACCGTTTCTTTCGTTCTTTCCAGCATTTTTATACGCTTTATCAGCATCGTAATGTAGAGCTGTGGGAAGAATACGGCAGAGGGCAGGTCAGTAAGGAAGAGTTGAACCGCCAGCGTTTTCTATATCCTCTGGAGGCAGTAGGGGCGGGGGATACTGCTTTGGCCGAGGCTTTTTCTGATGATTTCTTTTCGGTCATTCCCACAAAAAGTCGGCTGATGCCGCATGCGTATGAGGTACTGGAATATTTGGCAGAGAAATACAACCTCTATATCCTTTCCAATGGTTTCCAAGAGCTGCAATGTCATAAGATGCGTTCGGCGGGTATCGACCGCTTTTTTAAGAAGATTGTTCTCTCTGATGACATCGGTGTCTTGAAGCCCTGGCCCGAAATCTTTCATTTTGCACTTTCTGCCACACAATCCGAAGTGCGTGATTCTTTGATGATAGGCGATAGTTGGGAGAATGATGTGGCAGGAGCCAAAGGAGTGGGCATGCACCAAGTGTTTTATAATGTAACAGGGAAGGAAGAACTGCCTTTCCAACCGACTTATCATATCAGTAATCTGAAAGAATTGATGCAGATTTTGTGACATTGAAATTTTTAGTTGTACTTTTGTCTGCAGAAACGTATATTATACAGCTATGGACACAATCTTACCTTTCGCTTTACTTTGTTTTACCTCCTTCTTTACGTTGACAAACCCTCTCGGCACCATGCCGGTGTTTTTGACCATGACGCATGGAATGACAGACCGTGAACGGCAGTCGGTAGTATCGCGCGCCACTTTGGTTGCCTTTATAACAATTATGGTCTTTACGTTTGCAGGGCAGTTCCTCTTTAAGTTCTTCGGTATCTCTACCAATGGTTTCCGTATTGCCGGTGGAGTTATTATCTTTAAGATTGGCTTCGATATGCTGCAAGCCCGTTATACCCCAATGAAGCTGAAAGACGAGGAAATCAAGACTTATGCCGATGATATTTCCATTACTCCTCTTGGAATTCCGATGCTTTGTGGTCCTGGTGCCATAGCCAATGCCATTGTGCTGATGCAGGATGCCCATACCATTCAGATGAAAGGAGTTCTTATAGGAATGATTGCCTTTATTTATCTGATTACCTTCTTCATATTGCGTGCTTCCACGCGGTTGGTCAAAATCCTGGGTGAGACGGGAAACAATGTGATGATGCGCCTGATGGGACTTATCCTGATGGTTATTGCCGTTGAGTGTTTTGTCAGCGGAGTGAAACCGATATTGGTGGATATATTGAAAGAAGGAGGCATACCATCACTGGCACACCTCCTCTAAACACTTTATTTATAAAAACACATTGGGAAAATTCCCAAGTTTCTTTAGGCTACTATTGATTAATAGCCTGGATTTTGTTCTATGTTCGGATTGGCATTGATTTCACCGACGGGAATCAACGGGAGCGCTTTCTTGGAGTCGCGGTTGAATGTACGCGCTTCTTCGCTCAATACGTCGTGCCATCCTCTGGCATTAACGTCCGTGTAGCGTGTAACAGTTTCACCTCGGCGCATAACATCGAAATAGCGCTGTCCCTCACCTACAAGTTCCTTGCGGCGTTCAATGTAGATGCGGTCTAATGTGATGTTTCCGCTGGTTACTTGTTTGCTTTCATCCGTTGTGCGGTTGGAGATGATATCGTTCAGCAAGTTGGCAGCCTTGTTCTTGTCTCCGGCTTGGAAAGCTGCTTCTGCTGCTGACAAGTAAACTTCTGACAAGCGTAGCAATGGGACATTGGAGTAACGCACATCTCCGTTTACAGCTGGCATTTTGTTGATGTAAACTTTGCGCTTGTCAAATCCTCCTGCTGCCGCTGCCAATAATATGTCGTTACGGATGTCTGCCGGGTCGGATGTAAGCATGTCAGAGAAGTCTTTTGTGACAATTACATCTCCATATCCGGGAGAAGCGCCAGCCTTGTCGGCATATAAATAGGCAATACCTTCACGGTCTGTCCAGTCAGTATTGTTGTTGATGGAAATCTCGAACATGATTTCTTTTGAATGATTGGCATCACTTTTGCTCCATGCTGCAACATATTCTGACGGTTCCCAAAGTTTGTAAGACGAGTTTGATATGATGTCTTCTGCTACGAATAAAGCCTTGCTCCATTCGCCTTTTGTCATATATACACGTACCTGCAAGGCTTTGGCAGCCCAAAGGTTGACATAACCCACTTCATTGGTTTTGGGCAGTGCATTTGAGTTGATTGCATCTGTCAAATCTTTTTCAATACTCTCATAACATTGAGCTACCGTGCTGCGGCTTGGCTTTTCTGTCGATTCTAGTGGGGAGGTAGCGATGGGCACACCGAGTGAGCTGCCTTGATCTACCGTATAAGGTTTACCGTAGATACGTGTAAGGTCAAACAGTGCCATGGCGCGCAGAACTTTTGCTTCTGCATCATATTGGTCAATAGTGGCTTTTGCCTCTGCCGCATCGGTCAGGTTGCCACTTTCTGCTGCCTGAATCAGACGGTTGGCGCGTGCAATGACTACATAAGGCATCTGCCATACGGCTGTTGAGGTGGTGAAATTGTCTGCAGTTGTATATTCCATATAGTAGTAGAAGTTTGCTCTTCCACTTCCACCGTTATATTCATATTGGATATCTTCCCCTCTCATGTCACCGTATACGAACATGAGGCGTCCATAATAATTAATCAGGCTACTGTTACCTTTAACGGCAGCATAAAGTCCCGTCCGCACATTGGCCAAATCATCGCTGTTCTTGATTGCGGTTTCAGCATCTATTCCGTCTGCGGGTGACTGATCCAGCCAACTGTTGAGGCATGATGAAGTGCTGACTGCCATAGCTGCGCAAAGCGTTGCTGTGTATAATGTCTTTAATATTTTCATTTTCGTATCTTTATTAGTTAGAAATTCAATTCTATTCCGAATGTATATGTTCTCAATGCCGGAGTCTCAAATGTGCATAGTCCGTCTACACGCATTTCCGGATCTACAAATAAGTCTTTAGATTTCCATGTAAGCAGGTTGGACCCCGAGAAGTAAATTCTTGCCTTGCTAAGTCCAAGCTTGTTGATATAGTTTTGCGGAATGCTTACACCTAATGTGAGGTTCTTCAGACGTAGATAATCAGTAGGCATCAGCCAGCGTGAAGACAGTGAAGCTACGCTTCCATATTCAAATTTAGGCAATGTGGCATTCGTGTCGCCCGGGCCGGTCCACATCTTTGAGATGTCATAGTATGTCGGTACGGCACCACCGTATAGATGTGAACCGCCATTGGAGTGCTGCCAAGTGGAGTTGTCAAAAGCATCACCACCCAATGAATAAGTGAAAGTGAAGCCCAAGTCGATAAACTTCCATTTGAGGTTGTTGGTAAGACCGCCTTCTATACTAGCCTGATGCCTGCCTACAATAGTTTTGTTGGCTTCAGAGATATTTGTAGTTGTCTTGCGGGCATTCTCTGTTCCGTCATTCAGATAGAACATTTCTTTACCGGTCTCGGCGTCGACTCCGGCGTATTCATAAACATAGTATGAATAGTAAGGTTCGCCTACACGGTGAATCAGCGGTCCTGATACGATTTCATTCTGCTGGCCATCCAATTTGGTCAGTTTGTTGCTGTTGTGTGCCATGTTCAGAGAAGTGGTCCACGTGAAATCCTTGTTTCTGAAATTGGTTGATGTAATGGTCAACTCAAAACCGGAGTTCTTCAGTGAACCGATGTTTTGCGGGGTGGTATACCCATAATTGCCATCATAATATCCGCCGACTTGTGATACGGGGAGGTCGTATATAAGGTCACTGGTTTTACGCTGATAGTAGTCGAATGTTACAGAGATACGGTCGATGAATGAAAGGTCGAGACCGATATTCCATGTTTTGTTCTTTTCCCATTTCAGGTCCGGGTTTGCAATTCCGACGATTGACATTCCTGACTGTCCATTGTATATGATTCCGTATTTATAAAGATTCATATAAGCGTAATAGTCTGATGGTTGCGTTCCGTTTACACCGTATGACACACGGAGCTTTCCATCTGTCAATACACTCTTGACAGGATTCAGGAAACTTTCGTCTATGAATCTCCATGCTCCGGAAACCGACCAGAAACTTCCCCAACGGTTTTCTCTTGCCAGACGTGAACTTCCGTCGGTACGATAGCTGAGACCGAGATAATATCTGTCTGCGTAGTTATAATTGGCACGTCCGAGGAACGAAGTCATGCGATAGCTCTGTCTGTTGGTTTCGGCACTTGTTGAACCGGCATTTGTCAATTCGTACAAATCACCCGGATAGTCTTGGCCTGCCATGTAGTTGAAAGCATATTCCGTATCTTGTGTTTCAAAACCAAGCAGGGCGTCAATATTGTGCAGACCGAAAGAGTTGATGTAAGAGAGCTGGGTTTGTGTATTCAGCTGGTCATTACGATTGACGATACGCTGCATGACACCACCGGGGGCACCATTGTTTGAGTGTCTGTCCCAAAGAACGTCATTGGTTCCTTGTGCGTAATCATAAGCAATCTTTTCACTTAAATTTAACTTGTCCCAAATATTGTAGGTCAACTTGATTGTATTGAATGCCTTCATCAAGGTATAAACATCAGAACTGTGTTCTCTTTCATACAAGGGATTGACTCCAAATACGCCGCAACCATTGTTTAATGTGCCGTCTTCATTATAAGGGGTTGATGAGGGGCTCTGGAAGAATGCGTAATTGGCCACAGGCCCATCATAGGAGGTAGCTTCATTAGTTTTGTTTTGTCTTACTTTTGAGAATTGGCTTGTAACCTGAACTTCAAAGTCTCCAAACTTATGAGTGAGGTTTGCATTACCAGTGAAACGTTCCAGACCTTGTTTGTAAATGATACCTTCCTGATTGGTATAAGCAGCTGAGGTGTAGAACTTGGTACGGTCGTTACCGCCAGATACGCTCAACTGGTAGTTCTGATGAGAACCGTTACGGAAAAGCAGGTCTTTCCAATCCGTCCATCCGGTTGAGGGTTTTGAAGCAAAGTCCTCGATGTTCTGGTCTGCAAAAGTTGCGGCATCTGCATCGGACATGTTTCCGGTGTATAACCCGTAATTCTTGAGACCGGTCCATAAGAGTTCGCGGCGCGAGTCACCGTCGAGCATAGGACGATAATCTATTGCCATGTTTGAGAAACCCCAGTCGGAACGGAAACTTACATTTGTTTTGCCTTGTTTTCCGCTTTTCGTCGTAATGACCACAACACCGTTAGCAGCACGCGAGCCGTAAAGAGAGGCAGCAGCCGCATCTTTGATAACTGTGATAGACTCGATGTCATTGGTATTGAGTGAAGACAAAATATCAGTTCCTGCATCACTATAAGTGAACTCGGATAAGTCTCCACTTGTGACCGGTGTTCCGTCAATAACATAAAGCGGATTGTTTCCGGCATTGATGGAACCCATACCACGTACACGGATACTGCTTACAGAACCCGGATTACTTGAACTTGAGCCAAAAGTAACACCAGCGACATTACCAGAAAGTTTGTCGGCAACAGAAAGAACAGGTACATCTTCCAAGGTGGAAGTGTTTACAGTAGAAGCAGCTCCAGTAAATGATGCTTTTTTAAATGTACCGTAACCGGTAACCACAACCTCTTCAAGCAGCTCAGAATCGGATTTCAAAATTACCTTTACATGAGGTTTAATCGTTACTTCTTGGGTTTGCATACCAACAAACGAAATCACCAGAGTTTTCGCGGAACTTGGTACGTTTGGTAATGTAAAATCACCATCTACACCGGTAATAGCACCAATTTGTGTACCTTTTACCAATACAGAGGCTCCAATAACTGGCTGCCCGTCTTCTTCAGAAATTACAACACCTGTAACCTTCTGGGTTTGGGCAGTTACTAGGCCTATTCCGACAAAAAGACAGGCCAATAACAGCATTAATTTTCTTTTCATAAATTCTCTCTTAAAGTTTAACTTTACATTAATTGTTTCTTTACTCTAACAAAGTGCAAATATATTAATAAAACTGAAACGAACAACTATTTTATTGAAAAAACCTTGTAAATCTATCAATTTGTTAATTAAACATACTGCTTTATGCTTAATAACAGATTTTTCACACTTAAAAAAACTAAACTGGCTTATGTTTACTATCACTATGATTCCCTCTTTTAGGATGATTTTTCCAAGAAATACACATATTTTAAAACAAAATGGTTAATAAATAAGCCGCTAAAACAGAGAACAGACCTGATTTTGAAACAAATTGAGAGTTCCCGGAGGCTAAATACCGATTAATAGCTAAACACAAAAAGACACTTTTTAAAGATATTAATTCTTATTCTAATCCCATCGAGCACAGAATATCGTCTTATTTGTTATTGGTATTAATTAAAATCAAGTAAAATGAGTAAAATTATTTACAATCTAGTGTACAACAGAAAAAGAAGCCTGAATAAAAAAGGAATGGCATTAGTGCAAGTAGAAGCCTATTTGGACAGAAAGAAAAAGTATTTTTCAACCAAAGTTTATTTAAAGCCAGAACAGTGGGACAATAAAAAGCTTATTGTGAAGAATCATCCTAATGCAGATGCGCTGAATAGATTGATATATGAGTTCATGGCTATGATAGAAAAAAAAGAGTTGGAATTGTGGCAGCAAGGAAGGCGTATTTCATTAGAGTTACTAAAGGATGTTTTGAGCACAAGCGAAAACAAAACCTCTTTTATTCCTTTTTTTAGGCAAGAGATAGCAAACTCTACTCTAAAAGAAAGTACAAAACGAAATCATCTCTCCACTCTTTCATTATTACAACAGTTCAAAAAGGATGTAACCTTTTCTGATTTAACATTCGAATTCATATCCTCCTTTGAATATTTCTTGCAATCAAGAGGTTATCACACAAATACGATAGCCAAACATATGAAGCATCTGAAGCGACATATAAATGTCGCCATCAACAAGGATTATATGGAGATACAAAAATACGCTTTTCGAAAGTACAAAATTAAAACTATAGAAAACAAGCATACGCACTTATCTCCTGAAGAGTTGGAGAAGTTGGAGAAATTAAACTTGGCTGGCAGATATACTAAATTGCAAAAGACTTTAGATGCATTCTTGTTTTGTTGCTATGCAGGAATGAGATATTCTGATTTTATCAGTTTATCACCCGATAACATCGTGAAGATTCGTCAAGAAACCTGGCTAATTTATAAATCCATAAAGACGAGTACAGAAGTCAGATTACCTCTTTATCTCTTATTCGAAGGAAAAGGGCTTGTTATTCTGGACAAATATCGGGATGACTTACAAAGCTTCTTTCATTTAAGGGATAACTCTAATGTGAACAAGGATTTAATTGTGATTTCCCGCCTAGCTGGTTTATCAAAAAAAATTTCATTTCACACTGCTCGCCATACTAATGCAACACTATTGATTTATAATGGAGTAAACATTACAACGGTGCAAAAATTATTGGGGCATAAAAGTGTTAAAACCACACAAGTGTATACAAATGTAATGGATATGTCTATAGTGCATGATTTAGAAAAGAACCATGCACTCATGCCTTTGCCTAAAAAAACACGAACTTAGCATAGCCAATACTACACTTTCATATCGTTAGTCATATACTTCTCCTTTAAAGTCTGTTCACTCACTATTCAGTTTCAGCCTGCTCGCTGCAAACTCACTGCATACGTTTTGCAGTACTACTGCAAATTGTTTGCAGTATCACTGCATATTGCTTGCAGCCGCACTGCATATTAGTTTGCAGTATCACTGCAACAGCTTTGCAGTATCGCTGCAATAGGTTTGCAAAGTTTTGCAGTGAGAAATTGCTGAGAATCAATTAAGTATAGTATAGTGTAAATAGAAGATTGACATTGGTGTGTTATCAATATTTAAGACTGATTGGAGGTGTGGAAGCAAATTTTGCTTCCACACTTTTGCATTGCTTCCACAGCGTCTGTAATGCCGATGAATAGAGGGATACAAGGAGCGGGTGGAAGTGTGGAAGCAAAAATGATGAAAACTGTTATGAAGAAACAACAGTTGTCTTGATTGTTTAGCTAATCACAAAGTTTTGAGTTTACTGTTTTTTGAAGCTATTGAAATATTCTTTTACATAGACTTTAGTACTTTCGCTAATAAAATGACAATGTAGAGTAAATGCTTCATTGAAAGCAGCTAGGATGATAGATGTTGACAAAAGATATTCTTCATATAAGAGGAAGAATCATTTAAAATCTTTAAGCAACGTATTAACTTTATGATATACATATGATAACCAAGTCATTAATCCAACAAATAGTATCACAGCAGTAAGGTTTTATACATTGTACCCCTATACATACACCTTGTGAGAAAGGAAATTTCGCTATAGTGATTTCTACCACATGGTATAATCGCTTGATTATTAATAAAATAAGAGTGTTGTAGTTCCGCGAAAACTCTGCTAATTTCGTATGTTGGTATGCAAACGCAAGAGGTGGCTGTCGCACCTTCTTTAAGAGTCATCTTAAAGTCCGACAGTGAAATTCTTGATGAAGTAACAGTCATAGCTTATGGTACTGCAAAGAAGAACTCACTAACAGGTTCTGTTGCTACTATCAAATCCAGTGATATGGAAAAGCTTCCAGTTACTTCATTTGAAAAAGCATTACAAGGATTGTCTCCTGGGCTGCAGATCGCAAGTGTCTCCGGTCAACCGGGTTCGTCTACACAGGTACGTATTCGTGGTATCGGGTCTATGTCTGCCTCAAGTACCCCACTTTATGTTATAGATGGAGTTGCTATTGAAGCTGCAAACTTAAGTGAAGTTGCAAATACCAGTAAATATGGGACAAGTGCAAATCCACTTTCAAACTTAAATCCGAATGATATTGAGTCTATTACCATCTTAAAAGATGCTTCTGCTGCTTCTCTGTACGGATCACGTGCGGCCAATGGTGTTATTCTGATTACAACGAAGCAGGGTAAAAAAGGACAAGCCAAGGTTAGCTTTAAAGCTCAAATGTCATCTTCCAAACTCCCTTCTGGTGGTTATAATTTGATGAATGCCTCCGAACATTATGCTCTGTATTATGGAGGCTTCTATAATAATAATATTGCTAAAGGCATGTCCTCAGAAGAAGCTTCTGCTGCAGCCAACAAATCCACACAAAGCATGTATGGGCGAAATCCATATAATGTTGCTAACCCTCTGGATGCTTCTGGCGACTTGACATCTGGCGCTCAATTGATGATTGATACCGATTGGTTGGATGAAGTCTTCAGAACCGGGATGTCACAAGAATACGATATCAGTGTAAATGGAGGAAACGAGAAATCAAAATACTTCATTTCTATGGGATATATGAATCAAGAGGGTATTGTGATTGGTTCGGATTTTGAACGATATTCAGGTCGTGCAAATGTCTCAACGGAAATTAAACCTTGGTTCAGTATGGGTATCAATTCCACTTTCTCTTTGGCAAAACAAAACACTCCTGTAGGTGGAGGTGGTGGTGCTAGTCCTTTGACTAATGGTATTTTCCTACCCAATGCTGTTCCAGTATATGATTTGGATGAAAATTTCCAAATGCAATATGATGAGAATGGCAAACCTCTTTATAACTTCAAGAATCCCATATTTCAGGATATGAATGTTATATCATTTGCACAAACTGACAAATATGCAACTAACACATACCGTGTTTTGGTAAATCCCTACGTGGATTTCAACTTTTATGGAGTTCATTGGAAAACAAGTCTTTCATATGATTATATTAATTTGGATGAAACGCAATGGTATAATGCGGAGCATGGTAATGGTAAAGCTGCACAAGGACGCTTGTACAAATATGCCATTTGGAACAACACTTTTGGATTGACCAGTACATTAAATTATAATTTCAACATAAAGGAAGACCATCACTTCTCGGTATTGGCTGGTTATGAAATCTATAATAAAGAGTACAAGCGCACTTATGCACAAGGAACAAAATTTCCGATTGGTGGTTTGACAGAGCTGAATGTAGCTGCTACTCCGCAAGAAGTAGGTTCTGTAACAGATAAAGAGCGCATGCTTTCTTATTTTGGTCGATTAAATTATGATTATCAGAATAAATATTTTGCCTCATTCAGTATTCGCTCCGATGGTTCTTCACGTTTTGCACCGGGACATCGTTATGGTACATTTTGGAGTGTCGGATTAAATTGGCGCGTCAGCGAAGAAAACTTCATGAAATATATTACCTGGATCGATGACTTGAAACTACGTGCCAGCTATGGTACTTCAGGTAACAAAACATCTGATTACTTATATGGTTACCAAGCTTTCTATGAAGGTGGAGCCAATTATAACGGAGAGTCTGGCTTCAGACATTCTCAATTAGCAAATCCTGATTTGTCATGGGAAAAATCCAAAAACTTCAATGTGGGATTGGATTTTGCAGTACTTAACAGTCGCCTGCATGGATCCATTGACTATTATATCAAAAACTCTGATGAACTGTTATTGGAAAAACCTTTAGCCGGTTCTACGGGGTTGGACATAATTATGTCTAATTTGGGTGGTATGCGTAACTCTGGTATAGAAGTAGATTTGCATTCCCTGAATATTCAAGCCGGAGACTTTAATTGGGGAACCGACTTCAATATCTCTTTTAACAAGAATGAAATCACTTCTTATCCCGAAGAACAGGAAGTTGTTGGTACAAAAGTTCGTACGGTAGGCTACAGCCTTTATGAATTTTACATGCAAGAATGGGCCGGAGTAGATAAAGAAACCGGTGCTCCACTTTGGTATAAAGACGTAAAAGATGATAAAGGTAATCCGACAGGTGAAAGAACTACCACTTCAACTTACTCTACTGCAGACAAATACAAACTTGGTTCTGCACTTCCCAATGTATTTGGAGGTTTGAATAACACATTTACATTTAAAGGATTAGACCTTTCATTCCTCTTTACTTATAGTTTTGGAGGAAAGATATATGATGCGTACGAAGCCAATTTGCTGAATGATGGTAACAACAACGGTTATCAAGCCATCAAAGATCAAGCGAATTATTGGACAAAAGAGAATCCAAACGCTCCGAATCCTGCATTCTTGCCCAATAACACTTCAAGTTCTCATTCTACATCAAGCCGCTATTTGCACGATGCAGATTTCATTAAATTTAAAAATATCAACTTAGGTTATACTCTACCAAAAAAATGGACACAGAAGATACAGTTGGAGACAGTACGTTTCTTTGGAAGTCTGGAGAATATCTGTGTATGGAACTTGGATGGTAGTTTCAAAGGTTACGATGTGGAATTGGGAGGTGTAACCGGAGTATTGGACGGTGCAGGTACGGTTCCATTGCCTCGTACAATCTTATTTGGTATAAATGTTGGTTTCTAATTTAAAATTGAGATTACGATGAATAGAATAAAGCAAACTATAATAGCACTTGCAATAGGTCTTAGCTTAGCAAATTGCGGTGATGATTTTTTGGATACTACTTCTTCGGACCAAATGTCCGATTCTAACACCTTTACTACGATAGACGGTGCGCAGCAAGTGTTGACCGGTGCTTATGACTGGTTGACCAATGGCTGGTTGGCTCATATGACCAACCAATATATTTTCTTCTTGCCTGACATTATGGGAGATGACGCATTGGTGACACCTGACCCCAACTACAATTATGGACGTTTTGTGTCTCCTTATCAATATACAGTTTCTCCAGGAAGTACCTATACTGATGACCCGTGGAAGGGATGTTACAGTATCATAGATAATACGAATGCCATTTTGGATAATATCGGAAACCTGGCAGAAAGTGCAGAGCGTAACAGAATTGAAGGTGAAGCGCTATCTCTAAGAGCTTATACTTATCATTTCTTAGTAAGAATGTATGCCAAACCTGTGAACAAGTACCCGGATAATCCGAGCATAATTTTACGTATTTCTTCTGGAACAGAAGACCTTCCTCGTGCTACGGTAAAAGATGTTTATAATCAACTTGTCGTTGACATGGAAAAAGCATGTGGATTGTTGGACCAGCATTCTTCTTCATCCAAGGCATATATCGGTGCGAATGCTGCTCATGGAATTCTTGCACGTTTGTATTTGGATTTAGGTGATGAAACAAATGGCATCAAACATGCCAATGCTGCATTGAAAGGTGTTAATTTGATGAATACGGCAGTTTACACAGCTGATTTCTGTGAAGTTAACTCAGAAACACTTTGGGCTTTCGAATGTCCAACTGATGATAATCAATTCTATCTTTCATTACCCTCTTTCTGGTATTTGTGTGGAGATGATTATGAAGATGCTGTTATTGGTTATAGCTCATTACGAGTTTCAAAGGCTTTGATTAATCTAATGGAAGATAAAGATATACGCAAAACTCAGTTCCCGAAAGATTCTGAAACAAACGATTATATCAGTGAAACAGGATACTTGACAACAAAGATTCATAGTCGTAACAATGAAATGGGACAAGGCTCTTTCAATATGCTGCGTGGTTCTGAGATGTATCTTATTATTGCTGAATTAGCTGCTGACAAACAGCATTATGATGTGGCTAAAGAAGCATTAAATGTTGTTCGGATAGCTCGTGGATTGGATAAATATAGTGGAACGGATGCCGGTTTAGCAGATGAGATACAACAAGAAAGAAGGCGTGAATTATTTGCAGAGGGACATCGCCTATTCGACATGAAACGTAGAGGTTTGGCATTGACAAGAACTGGAGTTGACGGACACGATTTGTGGACTAGTCAATTAGACCTTCCTGCTGGCTCTGATAGATTTGAATTACCTATTCCGCAAGCAGAGATTGATGCTAATGGAGAACTGACAAATAATGATCAGAATCCTGCTTATAAATAAGTCTGTAAGAAGGAGTATATCTGATTTATGAACTTTCAAAACATCTCTATTTGATAGGGTGTTTTCTAAATAAAGTGTTTTAAAAGCCGTTCACTGTGAAGTAAGCGGCTTTTGTTATTCTATCTTTTCCACTTTATTTCTGCAACAATCATTTCCAAATAGGACGTATAGAAATCTGTTGCCGGGGATTAACGGTTATTTCTTCCTCGTCTTCCAAAGTAATAATTATGCCTTTAGATAATTGATAGTTGTCGTACCAAGTAAGTATCTTCCACAAATCCTATATATGATTTTATCGTGTCCGGACTTTTAACATCGACAGCCTTAGTTACAGAATTGTACGCAAAGCGATGAGTAGCGTTACTTGCCAAATAATACATCATCTCTCCAAGCTGCCTTTCATTGCTTATCTTGTTTCGCCACTACATCCTTATAAATGATGTCGGTATAGAGTGAAAGCAAGTAGTTATCATTATCTGACTGAATGTATTGAGGAAAGTTTCCTATTCCTAGGTATTTTTGTATTTCACTAAGGAGTAGCACCTTGCCTTCTGCAGCATAAAATGTATCTTGTTTTATTGCTACTTGCTTTAGTTTCAGGAATTCATGGAAAGAAAAAGGATAAAGTTCCATAGTGACATATCTGCCAGTAAGAAAAGTGCCCAACTCTTTACTAAGTAGATTGGCATTACTGCCGGCAACAAACACCTTGCTCGTTTCTCTGCTCATAAATAACTTAGCGTAATAGACTTTTATCCACACAATCTTCCTCTCTTTATATATATTGCTAATATACAAAAAAATATGATATAAATAGAGAAACTTTCGATTGCCAATAGAAAGTTTTGTAACAAAGGAACCTATTTTTTATATGGAATTGCAAATTAAATTATGAACAGCATCTGAATGAAACAGATTACAACGATGAGTTAAACCTTGGAAGGGAATAATTCCACCGGAGTTGTTTGGAAAATAAAGTGTTTTTGATAGAGGTTGTCAAAATGTGAACTGCACAACCTCATTTTTTATTCTAGACTCTCGCAACAACAATCAACTTTTAAAAAACAATAACTATCAATTATCCATAATCTTATAAAAATATTGTATGTTTGCAATTAGATAAATGCATGAATATGGATTCTAAAAAACAACTCTACATCATTAGTGGTTGTAATGGTGCTGGTAAGACTACGGCATCTTATACTGTGTTGCCGGATGTTCTGGAATGCAAGGAGTTTGTCAATGCGGATGAAATAGCTCGTGGATTATCTCCTTTTAATCCCGAAAGTATGGCCATTGAAGCCGGACGGTTGATGTTGCAAAGAATCAATGAATTGCTGAAAAATCAACAAAACTTTTCTATAGAAACCACACTTGCCACAAGATCTTACACTCGCCTTGTCCATCGTGCACAAGAACAAGGATATAAAGTCAATTTAATATATTTCTGGCTGAGTTCGCCCGACTTGGCTATTCAGCGTGTAGCCCAACGTGTACGTAATGGTGGACACGACATTCCCAAAGAGGTTGTGCTCCGGCGTTATCAAGCAGGTATTGATAACTTTTTCAATATTTATATGCCTTGTGTGGACTATTGGCTATTGGCAGATAATAGCGAAACACCCCGTATAATTGTTGCTGAAGGTGGACGAGGAATGGATATGCATATACATCACATTGAACGATTTAATAAAATACAAAGTTATGTCAGAGAATGAACGAAAAGAACTAAGCGAAAAGTTACATTTCGGTTTGGCATTAGCCGAACGTCGTATGCTTGAAGAAAAAGCATTGCGCAATGAATGCATTATACAAGGCTTGCCCAATGGAGAGATTAAAAGTGTACCGGCACGTATCATACTGCGTAGACTTTATGGAGAAGAGCTGAAACGATAGAAATATCCTCTCTTCAATAAACTGCAAACCTGAATTGTCTGCACGACACGAGAGCCAGTGCGGATTACAAAAGTACATTCTTTATTCCCTTGAATTATAATAAAAAATATATCCACTCAGTCTTCGTTATTCTATGTAGACTATATTCTCTTACAAGAAAATTTCCTCATTACGTTTTTGACATGCTCCAAACAGTAGTTTTTCATAGCTATAGAATTCTTTACTCCAATTACTTTGTATTTGGAATAATCTCCATTTATAAGATAGAGACAATTACATGGTGTTCTATGCATAAAATGGATAAATAGGTAGGATAGTGTTTATGTAACCATTATAAATTCAATAGTATTTTACATAAGGGTTTACATTCTCATAGATGGAATAAACAACACGAGTAAATAATTGACAAAAAGCAACTAAATGATAGATATTGACAAAGCCCTTCTAGTTTTTGAGAAAAAAGATCCTGACGTTATGATTATAGCACATCAGTACAGAATTAAACACCTTCAAATCAGGATATTACCATTACAAATAGTATCATATAAGTAGATTGTCATTTACAGTGGATATGTATAGAGTATCTTCTCTAGAGGAATACTTTATTTCAGGAGCTCTTTTTATTTATTTTATATTGCTTATTATCAACAATATAGACATAATGTAGTTCCGCGAAAACTTTGGTGATTTCTTATATTGGTATGCAGACGCAGGAAGTGGCGATTAAGCCGAGTGTAAAGGTGACAATGAGAAGCAATGCAGAAGCTTTGGATGAGGTTGTGGTAGTGGCATACGGTACTGCTAAAAAAGAATCGTTGACCGGTTCTATCTCGGTGGTTGACAATAAGAAAATAGAGAAGCGCATCACAACCAGCGTAACCGGTGCACTTGAAGGTGCCGCACCGGGTGTACAAGTGAACAATACATATGGTGAACCCGGTTCTGCCCCCAGCATCCGTATCCGTGGTTTTGGTACATTGGTTTCAGGTGCTTCAGATCCTCTGTATGTAGTGGACGGAGTCCCTTTCGATGGAAACATGGCCGAACTAAACTCTAATGATATTGAAAGCATGTCCATCTTGAAAGATGCTGCTTCGGCTGCATTATACGGTAACCGTGCTGCCAACGGTGTTGTCATCATTACAACCAAGAGCGGACGAAACACTCACAAACCGAGTATTACGCTGCAAATGAATCAAGGTATGTATAACAGAGGTATTCCCGAGTACGACCGTCTGGATGCAGACCGCTGGATGGAAGCTACCTGGATGGCCAAGAAGAATGCCATGATGAGCAATGCCGGCATGTCGGCAAGCGATGCTGCCGCATATGCCACGGGACACGTGGTTAGTGAATCTATCGGTCGTAATATCTACAATGCCGCTGGTGATAAGTTGTTTGACAATAACGGTAAACTGATTGCCACTCGCCTGGCTGGCTATGACGACTTGGACTGGCAGAATGCCATCGAACGCACGGGACACCGTCAGGAATACAATCTTTCTGCCGCCACTTCGGGAGAGAAATACAACGTGTATTCTTCCATAGGCTACTTGAATGAGAAAGGATATGTAAAAGCCACAGGTTACGAACGTTTCTCCGGGCGTATCAACACTACTTATACACCTAACAAGTGGTTCAAGGGTGGCGTGAACCTGACTGGCTCGTGGACCAAGCGTGACTATAACAGTAATGCCAGTGGCAACTATTACGCCAATCCGTTCTATATTACTCGTTATATGGCTCCGGTCTATCCGTTGTTTATGCACAATGCCGACGGTACATACCAACTGGATGCCGATGGTAACAAAATTTATGACACCACCTCATCTTATCTGAGTAACCGCAACATCGCTTACGAAATGTTGTATAATAAGCAGGAAAGTGTGCGCAACGTATTGGGCGGACAAGCTTTTGCCACCATCTCGTTGCCGTATGGACTTTCATTAACTGTAAAAGGTGACCTGAACAACAGCACTTCGAACAATAAGAAATATGACAATCCCGAAATTGGAGACGGTGCTACGAATGGCGGTCGTTTGACAAGTTATGCCTACCAATACAAGACTGTAACCTTGCAGGAAATTCTGAGCTGGAACTATCAATTTAATCAGGTACACAACGTGGAAGCTATGGTGGCTCACGAGAACTATAGTTGGGAGCGCAAGTACACTTCCGGAATGAACACCGGTATGGCTGTAGACGGAAACCTTACTATGGGTAATTTCCTTAACAACTCTTATTTTTCCGGAAGTGATGATGAGGACAAGACGGAGTCTTATCTGGCACGCGTAAAGTATAATTATGACAACCGTTATTTCGTAGAAGGTTCGTTCCGTCGTGATGGTTCCTCACGCTTCCACAAGGACAATCGCTGGGGTAACTTCTATTCTGTTGGTGCCAGCTGGAACATGAAACAAGAAGCTTTCTTGCAAGATGTAGATTGGGTGGATGCCTTGAAGTTGCGCGCGTCCTATGGTGAAGTCGGTAACAATATGGGCGTAAGCCTTTATGGTCACATGGCTCTTTATACCATTGACAAGAACGGTGGTGAAGCCGCTTTGGTAAAACAATCACTTTCAGCACCGGACATCAAGTGGGAAACTACACAGACGGTGGATGTTGCCGTAGAGGGGCGTCTGTTCAACCGTCTGAACTTCCAAATAGGCTATTTCGACAAACGTTCCAAAGACCTGCTGTTTGAGGTACGCCTACCGCTTTCTGCCGGTTCTTATCCTTGGGTCGATGATACTGCCCCGATGAACCTGACGCAATACAAGAATATCGGTACCGTGTCCAACCGTGGCTGGGAAATCTCTTTGAATGCCGATGTCATCAACAACAATGACTGGAAATGGAACATCGGCGCAGACGCTACTTTCCTGAAGAATAAAATCGTGAAACTGCCCGATGGAAAGGACATCTTGCATGGTATGCAAAACTACTCCGAAGGACACTCCATCTACGAATGGTACACTTACCACTTCGAAGGTGTGGACCAGATGACCGGTACTTCTCTCTATACACTGGATCCGGACAAGAAAGCCGCCGCCCAAGAAGCCGGTGCATTGACTACCATCAACGGTACGGACTATGCTACCGCGACTTCATACGCCAAACGTGACTGGGCCGGCAGCGCACTTCCTACGGTTTACGGTTCTATCAGCTCAGCTCTTTCTTGGAAAAACTGGGATTTGAACATGCTGTTTACTTATTCTTTAGGCGGTAAAACATACGATGGTAGCTATGCCAGCTTGATGGGTGTGTCTGAATCCGGTGCTGCCGGCAGCGCTTACCACAAGGACATCCTGAATTCTTGGAAAGAAGTTCCTGCGGGAATGACAGAAACTTCTGCCAATCGCATTGATCCGAATGGAACTCCGCGCGCCGACTTTTACAAATCGTCCGACCTGAATGCCACCAGTGACCGTTGGCTGACAAGCTCTTCTTACTTCGTATTCAAGAACCTGAATCTCTCCTACAGCTTGCCCAAGCGTTGGCTAAAAAGTGTAGGTATAGAAGGCCTTTCGCTGACTGCCGGTGTAGAGAACCTTTTTACATTGACTTCACGCAAAGGATTGAATCCGCAGTATTCCTTCAACGGAGGTTCGGACGATACGTATGTGACAGCCCGTGTTTATAACTTCGGACTGACTGTGAAATTCTAAAGGTATAACCATATAATTTGTATTAGAAATGAAAAAGATTATCAATAAATTGTTCGCAGGAAGCCTATTGGCAGGTATGATGCTGGTGTCTTCTTGCGCCGGTGACTATCTGGA
Source organism: Bacteroides sp. AR20 (assembly GCF_964250605.1). Taxonomy (NCBI): domain Bacteria; kingdom Pseudomonadati; phylum Bacteroidota; class Bacteroidia; order Bacteroidales; family Bacteroidaceae; genus Bacteroides; species Bacteroides sp. AR20. The sequence goes on from NZ_CAXUGK010000004.1 coordinate 29,821, forward strand.
TACAGCACCTACTGACTCAACCGGAGCAACCGATGCCGTAGGTACCACGGCCAATGCCATGAAGGCATTGAACGGTATCGCCAAAATCATGACAACACAACACTCCTATTTTGGAGGTGGATTTGCTGGTGAGAACAACATAATGATTCAGTACGAAAGCTACCCGAGTGAAAATTACAATTACAATTATTACGCATCCGGATGGTCTCCTATCTTCAATCAAGAGTTCCACACACGTACTAACTCCATTTACGATGCTTACGCATGGTATTACTATTATACCATAGCAGGTAATGCCAACACCATTCTTGCCAATATAGACAATGCCGAAGGTACGGAAGCGGAAAGGAATTTTGTCAAGGCATCTGCACTGACTTTTCGTGCATACGCTTTCGAAAAACTGGTACACTATTATTGCTGGCGCTGGCAAGATTCCAACAATGGCGCTTCGCAGGGGATAGTACTTCGTTTGGACGAATCTACCGGTGGACAAGGTTATGCCACATTAGCTGAAACGTATGCACAGATTTATAAAGATTTGGACGAAGCCATCATGCTGTTTGAGCAAAGCGGTATGGACCGTAATGCCTCACAAGTATGGATGCCGAACATCAATGTGGCACATGCCATCTACGCCCGTGCCGCTCTTACCAAGCAAGATTATACCAAAGCATTGACTGAAGCTAAGCTGGCTCGCCAGAACTACCCACTCATGAGCAATGCAGAATATCATGCAGGGTTCTGTAATCCAACCAGTGAATGGATTTTCGGAAGCTTTGGTAGTGCACAAGAGAATAACTGGTATTGGAGTTATGGTACTCAGTATGCATGCAACGGATATTATGCCAATGCGGCAGGGGCGGCAAACGGTGCAGGCTCTATCGGTCGTGAACTGATTAATCGCATTCCCAACAACGATGCTCGTAAGGCACTGTTCCTAACCGAAGACAAATTCCCCGGCTATAACTTCAATGACGGTTCAGCCATGGATTTAGGCTACGGCATTCTTGGAATGGGAGATGATGAGAAAAAAGCAGATGCTCTTTGGGAAGAAGCAGCTGCCTATTGCCAGAAAATGGCGGTCAGTGGCCTGGAAGCTCCTTATCAGGCTGGTTATATGTATCTGGGGGGACAACTGAAGTTTTATGTATTCGACACTCCGGGCGTCAGCTACCTGCCTTTCATCCGTTCATCGGAAATGGTATTGGTAGAGGCAGAGGCTAATTATTTCTTGAATGACGAGACTGCTGCTCGTGCCGCACTGGTAGAACTGAATGCCACTTCCGGACGTAATCCTGAATACACTTGCGACAAGAGTGGCGAAGCTCTTTGGAATGAAATTATGGACTATCGCGAATTGGAACTCTGGGGTGAAGGTTTTGCATGGAGCGACTACAAGAGATGGAACCGCGACATAGTCCGTCACAGTTTTGCCGAAGGTGGTAATGCTCACATTTCCGTTGCAAAAACCATTCCTGCCTCCGGTGTCAACAAATGGACATGGGATGTACCTTTGAATGAAACTGATTACAACGATGAGTTGAATCTTGGAGGAAAATAATTCTACCGGAATTATTCTATAAATAAAGTGTTTTTTGAGAGAGGGGATGCTATAAAGCATTCCCTCTGTTATTAGAGGAGAACAATAAAAGCGTTTCCACACTATTCTCAGGATATTTGCCTGCCATTTGGTATTCATCAATGATCACTAGAGGGGAGGGCTATCTATATAGCGCAAGTGGGAAAGGCAAGTACTTTGCTCCACCTCAATTCGTAAAACGTACTTTGGTAAACAGATATTTCATCAAGAAGAAAATAAGGATAGATGATATGTGAGAAATGTGGAGTTCTCAAAAGAGTCCTGTACTTCTCATACCTGCGGAACAATCAACTTTTAAAAAACAATAACTATCAATTATCCATAATCTTATAAAAATATTGTATGTTTGCAATTAGATAAATGCATGAATATGGATTCTAAAAAACAGCTCTACATCATTAGTGGTTGTAATGGTGCTGGTAAGACTACGGCATCTTACACTGTGCTACCGGATGTTCTGGAATGCAAGGAGTTTGTTAATGCAGATGAAATAGCTCGTGGATTATCTCCTTTCAATCCCGAAAGTATGGCTATTGAAGCCGGACGGTTGATGTTACAAAGGATTAATGAATTGCTGAGAAATCAACAAAACTTTTCTATAGAAACCACACTTGCCACAAGAACTTACACCCGCCTTGTCCATCGTGCGCAAGAGCAAGGATATAAAGTCAATTTAATATATTTCTGGTTGAGTTCGCCCGACTTGGCTATTCAGCGTGTAGCCCAACGTGTACGTAATGGTGGGCACGACATTCCCAAAGAGGTTGTGATTCGGCGTTATCAAGCAGGTATCAATAACTTTTTCAATATTTATATGCCCTGTGTGGACTATTGGCTATTGGCAGATAATAGCGAGACACCCCGTATTATTGTTGCTGAAGGCGGACGGGGGATGGAGATGCATATACATCATATTGAACGATTTAATAAAATACAAAGTTATGTCAGAGAATGAAAGAAAAGAACTGAGCGAAAAGTTACATTTCGGTTTGGCATTAGCCGAACGCCGTATGCTTGAAGAAAAAGCATTGCGCAATGAATGCATTATACAAGGCTTGCCCAATGGAGAAATTAAAAGTGTACCTGCACGTATCATGCTGCGTAAACTTTATGGAGAAGAACTGAAACAATAGGAGTATCCTTTCTTCAATAAGCAGCAAACCTGGATTGCCCGCACGATATGAGAGCTAGAGTGGGTCACAAAAGCATATTCTGCATTTCCTGATTATGATAAAAATATCTCCACCCAAGCGACGTAATTTCATGTAGACTATATTTTCTCATAATAGGTATTCCTCATCAGAAAAATATAATCCCAAACAAGAAACCAAAAACATTGTTTACTACATAAATCTTTGGGGAATTAAAGAACTAAACCTTGACTGAACAATCGTTTTTCCATCCGAAAAGGGCAGGTTTACATTTTTGACATACTTCCAATAGTAGTTTTTCGCAGTTACAGAGTTCTTTACTTCAATTACTTTTGTATTTGGAATAAACAAACGGATATCTCCATTTAAAATAAGGACAATTGCATAGTGTTCTATGCATAAAATGGATAAATGGGTAAGATGGTATCTATGTAACCTTTATAATTTCAATAATATTTTATATAATGCTTTACGTTTTCATGGATGTAACAAACAATACAAGTAAATAATTGACAAAAAACAACTAAACGATAGATGTTGACATAAGCATTCATTCTTAAAAAAAAAGAAATCCTAACGTTATGATTATAACATATTAGTACAGAATCAGACTATTATAAATCAGCACATTACTATTACAAATAGTATCATATAAGTAGATTGTCATGTATAGTGAACATGTATAGAGTATCTCCCAAAGGGGAACACTTCCTTTTGAAACTTTCTTGAATTATTGTACCTCCTTTATTACCAACAAGATACACATATTGTAGTTCCGCGAAAACTCTGGTAATTTCGTACATCGGCATGCAGACTCAAGAGGTTACAATTAAGCCGCATGTACGGGTTGTCATGCAGAGTGATACTGAACTTTTGGATGAAGTTGTAGTTGTTGCCTATGGTACTGCTACAAAAAGATCCTTCACAGGTTCCGCTACTGAAATTAAAGGAGACCGTATTGCTAACAAAAATCCGTCCGAATTATCTAAAGCGCTAACCGGTGAAGTAGCAGGTGTACAAGTTATTTCAACTAGTGGACAACCCGGCTCAAATGCAAGCATCAGAATTCGCGGTTTAGGTTCTGTAAATTCAAGCCGTGCTCCGCTGTATGTAGTGGATGGAATCCCCTTTGGTTCAGATTTAAGTGGAATTGATCCTTCAGACATAGAGTCAACTACCGTATTGAAGGACGCAACAGCAACAGCTCTATATGGTTCAAGAGCTGCCAATGGAGTAATTTTGCTGACCACCAAAAGAGGTAAAAAAGGAAAAACGCAGGTTGAGGCAAATGTAAAATATGGTATCAACACCCGTATAATTCCTCTTTATGACACGATGGAAAATCCTGAAAGGTTTCTTGAACTGACATGGGAAGGTATTAAAAACAAATATATGTACCGCGCGAACAATCCTAAGGATGAAGCTACTGCCAAACAATATGCAAGCGAAGACCTTTTTGATGCAGATTACGGTATTGCCCCCGTATATAATATGTGGAAGGCTGAAGGTAAAAATCTGATAGATCCTGTTACTGGAAGAATGAAGGCAGGTGTAGTCCGCAAATTTACTCCGGAGAAATGGGAAGATTATATTTTCCGTACAGGAGAAAAAGTAGAAGCCAATGTTAAGATATCAGGAGGTAGCGACAAGTTATCACATTATACCTCTTTCGGTTACTTGAAAGATGAAGGATACTATATAGGTTCGGATTTTGAACGTTTTAATGCCCGTTCCAATCTGTCTCAAGAAATCACCTCATGGTTGAAATCAAATGTTAATATGGCTTATAGCTATATGGAACTGAATAAGCCTGGTCAAGGTGACAACATGAACAATGGTTTCCAATTCATTAATTTTATGCCTTCCATATTTCCGGTATTCCAACGTGATGCAGATGGCAATAAAATAAAGGATAATGTGGTCGGAGGATATCTGTATGATTATGGTATGGCTGAAGGTTATGGACGTCCTTACGCTTCAGGCGTAAATCCAGCCGGAGCGATTCAATTGGACAAGAATGAGTACCAGTCTCATTCATTCAACGGAAATGCCATGTTTGAAGCAACTTTCTTGAAAGACTTCAAAGGAACGGTAAACTTTGGATTGCAATATCTTGGTACAAAAAACAATGAATTGACAAATCCATATTATGGTGATGCAGAGGGGTTAGGACGTATTTTCAAAAACATGAGTACATTCTTCAGCTTCACGTCAAACCAGATATTGTCATGGAAGAAAAGTTTTGGTGTGCACAATCTCGATGCATTCGTTGCGCATGAATCTACATTCTACAAGTCATCTGACAACTATGGCCAGAAATCAAAGATTGTTCGTCCTAACAATACAGAATGGTCTAATGCTGTAATTATGGACTATATGGATTCTCAAACCTACGGGTTTGACATGGAAAGCTACTTCGGACAAATTAGATATGATTATAACGATAAATATTTCTTTCATGGAACATTAAGACGTGATGGTTCATCACGTTTTGCCAAAGGGCAGAAATGGGGAACATTCGGTTCTATCGGCGCCGCCTGGGCCATCACTAACGAAAATTTCATGAAAGACGTGAGCTGGTTGAAGAATTTGAAATACAAGTTAAGTTGGGGTGTGTTGGGTAACCAAGACTTTATCACCAATCCTACCATTGCAGGTTATTATCCTTACAATGATTTGTATACGATCGGTAACCTGAATGATGAAATCAGTTTTAGCTTTAAATATAAAGGTAATCCTGATTTGACATGGGAACGCAGCGAAACATGGAATACTGGTATCGAGTTTAATATAGCCGATATTTTGGAAGGTGAAGTGGAATACTACAATAAGACTACCAAAGATATGTTGTTCCTAAAGCAAGTATCTCCATCGCTGGGATATGCACAATACCCCGTCAATGACGGTAAAATGGTCAATAAGGGTCTCGAATTTTCTTTGGTGGCACATCTTGTGAAAACGAATGATATAAGTCTTGATTTACGTGTTAATGGTGGACATTATAAGAATAAAATGACCCAGATGCCTATGGATGATACCACAGGAAAAGAAAAGCCATTGGAGATACAAGGTGCTTACGGATGGTCGAAAGGACATTCTCTGTATGATTTCTATATAAGAGAATATGCCGGTGTAGATCCAGAAACCGGTATGGCATTATACAACTCATACTATAATGTAAAAGCCGATGGAAGCAAGGACTTGATTACAGATATGGTAACTTACCAGCAAAACAATAAGATAGAGCGTTTGGAAGTAGAAAAGACCTCCGATTATAACAACGCAACTAAGAAATATGTCAGGAAATCAGGTATTCCGACTTTACAAGGGGGATTCGGTTTTGATTTAGCTGTTAAAGGTTTCGAATTAAATACGACTTTCTCCTATAGCTTAGGAGGATATGCTTACGACGGTGTATATGCTACATTAATGTCTAACAATACACCTGGTAGTGGAAACTGGCATAATGACATTGAAAATCGTTGGCAAAAGCCGGGTGATATAACAGACGTGCCACGTTTAACTTCCGGATATGATGAATATACAAATGCATCTTCTACTCGGTTCATTACCAGTCGTTCTTATTTGAATTTATCCAATGTAAGATTATCCTACACATTCCCTAAAAAATGGATGAATAGAATGAACATTGGTTCCTTGTCGGTTTATGTTTCCGGTGACAACCTGATGTTCATTTCGGCTCGTAAGGGATTTGTCTCAATGGCAGGAAATACCGTCAGTACAGATCCTAATGAGGATTCCGGAGGCTCTGACAGAAGTCAGTATGCTCCATTGAGTACTATTATGGGAGGTATTAAGATTCAGTTCTAACAATAAAATCATTTGAATATGAGAAATGTAATATATAAAATAGCAGCTTGTTCTGCATTAGTAGCCTTGGTGCTTTCTGGCTGTAAAGAATCTTTTCTGGAGGAAGATCCAAATGGATATATTTCATCTGACCAGATAAAAGAAAATGCAGTGTGGAATCCTAATATCATGTTAGGTCAGGCATTAGGTACGTATTCCACAACATTTGCCTGGCAGACAGGCGGTACGACGAATCACGACGATTTCGGACAAAAATCCATTGATATTGCCACAGATTTAATGAGTGGGGATCTGGCAATGAGCGGAGAAACCTACGGCTGGTTTAGCGATGCAGCTAGATTGCAGTGTAATACTACCACAAAAAATAGAACCTACATGCTGTGGAGGTATTATTACCGCATCATCAAGGCCTGCAATGAAATATTTGACACTGTAGGAGGAGATGAAAGTGTACCGGCTAATGAGGATAACCAAAATTATTATGCACAAGCAAAAGCTTTGAGGGCTCATTCGTATTTCAATTTGGTGAATTTATATGCAAAACCTTACGATATTGATAAAAATGCTAAGGCCATACCTCTTTACCGTTCTCAAACCACAGCAGAGACATTAGAACTCTCCACAGTGGAGGAAGTGTATGAACGGGTTATTATCGACTTGAAGGAATCAATAAATATTTTGGAAGAGTTGGAATCAGCAGGTATTGGTCGTCCCAACGGCACTAAGGACCAAATCGACCAATGGACAGCTAAAGGAATACTTGCCTATGTTTATTTGACCAAAGGTGAATATGAGAATGCTGCTGCATTAACTTCTGATATTATCAATAACTCAGGATATCCTTTGATGAGTGAAACTGAAATTATCGAATCTGGATTCCGGAGTATCAATATCGGTTCATGGATGTGGGCATTTGATATTACCAAAGATAACACCGGAGGTTTGCCCACATTCTGGGGACAGGTAGATTATTTCACTTATAGCTACTGTTCTGCAGGTGATTATAAAATGATAGACCATAATCTGTATAATGAAATACCTGAAACAGATACTCGTAAACAGTGGTTTCATCCGTCTGTATTGATTAGCTGGTATAAATTTTATGATGCCGGAAGAAAAGCAATGGGAGACCGTACATGGACAAATGATATTGTTTACATGCGAGTTGAAGAGATGTACCTGATAAATGCTGAAGCCAATGCACGGGCAAATCATCTGCCCGAGGCAAAAGCAGCATTGAAGGCTCTATTAGAACAGCGGGATCAGGCCACGGCTGCAGAAGTGGACAATATGAATGCTGATCAATTACTGGAAAACATATACTACAACTGGCGTGTAGAAATGTGGGCCGAAGGACGAGGTTTACTTACCTTGAAACGTTTCCACAAATCAATGGTACGTGGTGACAACAACTACGCATTGACTGGTGAAACAATCTCATACGATGACTCCAGATTGATCTTTGAAATTCCAGAGCGTGAAGTAACGAATAATCCCAATTTGCAGAAATGATAAAGTGCCACATTAGATTGTGCAAATCAGATGAATAAAAGAGGGAGAGTATCTAAATTTAGAATACTCTCCTTTTTTAATATAACGAAATCTGGTTCTTGTTGTATAAAGAGGGCAACACAAATCATTGCAGATGCACTGACATATCAATCTTATTTAGACTGCTTCAATAACCATATTTCAAAGAATTTATCGTAAACCTTGTATTCTCCAAGTTCACAAGTAACAAAATCCTTGTCCAACAATCCTTTTATAGCTCCTTGTACTGAGCTGGCTGTCAATTTATAGGTTTTCAAGAATCTGGAAGAAGTTATTTCCCTTGCTTTTCCTTCTTTGCAAATGGCAAACAATACCTCCTTTTGTTTGGGAGGAAGTTGATAAAGAAGAGAGGAATAAGTAAAATTCAACTGAGACTAAATGTTTTCGATCGCTATGCTCACTTTGTCTGCCGTACAAATTTCACCTGTAGCTGTCATTGCATACAATGAGTTGGAGATGAATTGAATATACCATGTAATGCCCTCAAAACGTTCATATACGTTCTGAACAGTTTCTTCTGTAATGTCTTTATTGGCTATGAGGAAATGTTTCCTAATAAACTTTGTGTAAGTTCCTATGTCTATTGGATGTAATTCCATGATGGCTGTACTTTGATAGAAAGGGCGTGCTGGACTTGTGAATATTTCGCCCATCATATGCCGTTGGGAACCTGCATAAATAAATCTTGCATTTGCGCAATGCTGAATATGGGTACGCAATACAGCTTCAATATTTTTTCCGGATATTTGGCAATAGCTTGAAATTCGTCAATAGCCACCAGGCAGGGCTTGTCGGCCTTCTCCAAATAATAAAAAATTTCATCCAAAGTAATAGAAGGAGTTTTTATATCTCCCATCTCCAAATTCCAACCGGGATTTCCTGCAAAATCAAATGAAATTCCCGCCCGAAGCGATGATAAGCAACTTAAAAACAAATCCCACGCTTTTCTACCTCGTGGTTTCAGACCATTCATAATTCCTTTGCCAAGCTCAAAAACAAACTCTTGAAGATTCTTAGTCGCATATATATCAATCAAGAAAATATAATATTCCTTTTCGATATGTTTTTTGATGAAAACAATGTTCTATTAAGCCCGTCTTTCCTAAACGACGAGAAGATATTAAAGCTACATTGTTACCATTTGTGATATAACGGGTTAATGTTCCGGTTTCAGCTACACGGTCACAAAAATATTCAGCGGATATATATCCATTGGTTATGAAAGGGTATTCTTCTCCATAAAGTGAATGCTTTATACAAAAAAAATTATAATCTTATTATAATGCAAATATCACAATGCTTTTGTATCGATTCTCCAACTTTGTTTCATATAATCTGTCAGAGGAAATCTGTTGATTTACTCTTCTCATATTGGAAATTAAATTATAGATTTACAATCTTTCTTTATCCTCTGCCAACAAAAAGTTTCGCAGTGAAATCTGTTTAATTCCTTTGTAATTTCCCCCGCTTTGCATTTCATCCATTGTAACTACATATTTGGGGTAATTGTCTGCTATTTCCAAAAGATTGCCAAATTCTCGCCTAACAGTTGCATCATCGGGAAGCATATATGCTACTTGGATATAGACTTTATGGTCGTCCTTGGAAGCAATGAAATCAATTTCCTTATTGCCACTCTTTCCGACATATACTTCATATCCATATCTTAACAAATCAATGCATACTACATTTTCCATTAACTTGTTGATGTCTTTTCGAAAATCGAAATGCTGTATGGAATTATGTAATCCTAAATCTTCAAAATAATATTTCTCACCAATCTCAAAGATTTTCATCCCTTGGATTTCAGCTCGTTGAATTTTGTAAATAAAGAAACTATTGCACAGTGCCTTTAGATAGTTCAGAATTGTCTGCGTAGGAATGTTGACGTGTTGCGACTTTAAATATTTACTAATATTCTGGGCAGAAAAAAGAGAACCGGTATTATCTATCAGATAAGCTACGAGATTCTCCAAAAAAGATACATTCCGGATTGATTCACGGGCAACCACATCTTTTAGTAGGATAGTAGAGTAAACATTTCTCAAATACTCGAATATGACATTCTTGTCCATTGTTAGATTATGAATGTATGGCATACCTCCGAATGTAAGATAGAGTTTTAAACTTTCGGTGGAATCTTGACATTGATTGAAAGTTAAGAATTCCCCGTAGCTAAGTGAATGAATGGGAAATTCTATATATCTTCCTGCCAATTGAGTAGCAAGTTCACTGGACAGCATTTTAGCATTACTTCCGGTGCAATAGATATCGCATTTATTTTCGTTCAATAAACTCCGCAGACACAATTGGAATTCTTCAATCTCTTGGATTTCATCTACAAAAAGATAGTTATGATTATGCCCAGTAACCTTCTTTAAAACATATTGATAAAGATCCATGTAGTTCCTAATTTCCGTGAAGGCAAGTTGCTCTTTATCTACAAAAATGATATTGGCTTCCGGTATGTTTTTCTTTATGATATCTGATATCTGCAAAAGAATGTAGCTTTTACCTATCCTACGTTGGCCGGTTATTACTTTTATTATACTTTTATCAATAAACGGTTCAATTCTCCTTATGTATAAAGGGCGGGAGATATAATTTTTCATATTCAAACATGATTTAGTTTATATACAAAGATATAAAATATTTCAATTATAATTGAATCTTGCCGTATATATTATATATTCATCAATTATAAATAACATATGTAAAGCAAATATTTCTCAACAAAAAAATATTTTGGAACTTTTATGGATAAAATTTATCTTTCAAGATAAATTCCTCTATATAATCTATCGTTATTCTTGAATAAAAAACATTTATTGGGTTAATTAGTACATCACCAATTAAAAGAGTAGAATGAAATGTTACAATAACGCGCTCATTATCAGCTTTTAATTATTCAAAACGGTATGAAATGGGTACTTCGAGCCACTTACCTCCCTTTGCCATATACCTTTATAGATAATATACAATAGAATAAACTCTGTCCTATAGCAAACGTAAACAATTGTTTTTTAGCAATATACACTTATTGTAGTTCCGCGAAAACTCTGGTGATTTCTTATATTGGTATGCAGACCCAAGAAGTGGCAATAAAACCCAGCTTAAAAGTGGTGATGAAGTCTGATACTGAGATGCTTGATGAGGTAATGGTGGTTGCTTTCGGTACAGCAAAGAAGTCTGCATTTACGGGTTCGGCTAAGGTGGTTGGTACCGAAAAGCTGGAGCAGTCGCAAGTGACGAATGTTACTGATGCCTTGGCAGGTGCTGTGCCGGGTGTGACACTGACTTCCAATGACGGTGCTCCGGGTTCAAAGTCATCCATCAAGATTCGTGGTTTTAGCTCAATCAATGCAAAGAATGACCCTCTGATTATTGTGGACGGCGCTCCTTATAGCGGTGATATTAATAATATCAATCCTAACGACGTTGAGTCAATGACAGTATTGAAGGATGCAGCTTCGAATGCACTTTACGGTGCTCGTGGTGCTAATGGTGTAATTATCATCACTACCAAAAGGGCCAATATGTCGGGAGAGGCTAAGGTGACTTTTGATGCTAAGTGGGGTGCTAACACTCGAGCGTTGCAGAAATATGAAGTGATTGACAATCCTGGCATGTACTACGAGATGCATTATCGTGCCATGAACAATTATTATAAGTCAACGGGAATGAATGACCAAGCTGCATGGCTTGAGGCAAACAAGAATCTGTTTGGCTCCAACGGTGGATTGGGATACAATGTATATACAGTTCCCGATGGGCAATTCCTCATCGGTCAGAACGGTAAACTTAATCCCAACGCCACATTGGGTAGAGTTGTGAATTATAAAGGACGTGACTATCTGCTGACTCCGGATGATTGGGAAGATGTGGGAATGCGTACCGGTCTGCGTCAGGAATACAACTTCTCGGTGAGCGCAGCCAATGAAAAGTCCTCTTTCTATGTTTCTTTAGGTTATCTTGGAAATGAGGGTATCACTGAAGGCTCTGACCTGAAACGTTTGACAGGCCGTTTGAAAGCCGACTATCAGGCAAAGAAGTGGTTGAAGATTGGTGGTAATATGGGATATGCACGTTTTGATTCCAACTCGTTGAGTAACAATGGTACCAGTTCGTCTACCGGTAATATATGGGCGTTTGTTACCCAAATGGCTCCCATCTATCCCGCCTACGTGCGCAATGCTGACGGCAGCATCATGGTGGATAATAATGGTATTGGAATGATGGACTACGGTAGTGGTATCAATGCAGGTATGCAGCGTCCTTTCATTGCTGATGCCAACCCTATTCTAGACAATAAACTAAATACCAGAAACTCTGAAGGAAATGCCATTAACGGCAACGCCTTTGTAGATATAACTCCTATAGAAGGCCTGAAGGTGACATTCAATGGTGCTTTCAACTTGGATGAGACACGTCATAGTTACGTTTACAATCCTTACTATGGGCAGTTCGACTCCACTGGCGGTACAGTGAGTAAGTATCATACACGTACTTACGATTACAACCTGCAACAACTTGTTTCTTATGCCCGTTCGTTTGGCGACAATAACTTCGATATTCTTTTAGGTCACGAATATTATGATTATCGCTACTATGAACTTGGGGCTAGCAAGTCGCAGATGTTCTCTCAAGGCAATAAGGAATTGGATGGTGCCATTATCGACGGACAAGGTGCTTCTTCCTATAAAGAGCGTCGTAACAATGAAGGTTTCTTCGGCCGTTTGCAATACAATTATGACGAACGCATCTTCGGCTCGGCTTCTTTGCGTCGTGATGCTTCCAGCCGTTTCCATCCGGACCATCGCTGGGGTACATTCTGGTCGGTAGGCGGTGCGTGGCTTATCAACAAAGAAAGCTGGTTTGATGCTTCATGGGTGCAGGAACTGAAGCTGAAGGCTTCTATTGGTTCACAAGGTAATGACAATATCGGTGACTTCCTCTATACGGATAGATTTAACATTATCAACTCTAACAACAGCCTTGGTACTTCATTTAAATCTAAGGGCACTAAAGACATCACTTGGGAAACCAACACTAACTTCAATATCGGTGCAGAGTTCCAGTTGTGGAACCGTGTGACCGGTAGTATCGAGTACTACAGACGTAAGACTTCGGATATGTTGTTCTCATTTACCGTGGCTCCATCATTGGGTTATGCTTCCTATATGGACAACGTTGGTAACATGGTCAATAGTGGTGTGGAAATGGACTTCAATGTGAATATCTTCGATACACGTAACTTTACGTGGGATGTGAATGTGAACATTTCAACCTTGAAGAACCGTATTACGATGCTTGATCCTGATAAGTTGATTACTACTGAGTATACAGCTGATGGAAAAGGATATAAGGGCTATTCTAACGGAAGCTTCTTCATTGGTGAGGATTTGTCTATGTTTACATGGCGCTTGAAGGAGTATGCCGGAGTGAATGAAAAGGGTGAGTCTTTGTTCTATAAGAATGTCAAGGACGAGGCCGGCAATATCACCGGACGTGAAACGACTACGAATCATGCTCAGGCTGACTATTACATCACAGAGGAAAGCTCAATACCTAAGGTGTATGGTGGTTTCGGTACCAAACTGAAAGTATATGGCGTGGACTTCGGCATAAACTTCACTTACCAGATTGGTGGTAAGCAATATGATGGTACGTATGCTTACTTTATGTCGTCACCTTATGGTACGGCTGGTTACAACTACCATAAGGATTTGCTGAACTCATGGACTCCTGAGAACACAAATACTAATATCCCTCGTTTCCAGATGAACGACCAATATTCAGGGGCAATGTCTACGCGCTTCTTGACAAATGCGAGCTTCTTGAATATCCAGAATATTAATGTGGGCTACACGTTACCTTCCAAGTGGACAAGAAAGTTGGCCATCAACTCATTGCGCGTGTATATGTCGGCAGAAAATGTTTTCTATTGGTCTAAACGTAAAGGGTTCGACCCACGTCAGTCATACGACGAGACAACCAATGCTACTTTCTATTCACCGATGCGTACCATCTCCGGTGGTGTGTCATTTGAGTTCTAAACCTAATATATAGATTACAATGATTATGAAGAAGAATATATTCAAACTATTTTCGGTTATGGTCGTATCGGCCACGGTATTGACCGGCTGTATAGAAGAGGTTTTTCCCGAAGATTCTACAGCGACCTCCGATCAGATTGGTGCATCGGCAACAGCGATTGAGGCTTCGCTTAATGGCTTGCCATCGCAAATGGTACAAGGCTATCTAGTGTACGGTAAGCAAACACATGAGACCGACCTTGCTTATCCCTCATTGATGTTGGCCCAGACAGAACTGCTGGGTGATGTCGTGGCTACGGATTACGGATATGACTGGTGGTGGCGCTTCAATGCCAATAATGGTATGAACGACACCGGCTATTATTCATATTTGCCTTACTTCACCCTATATAAGTTCGTTAAATCGGCCAATGACGTGATTGCGGCCGTTGATGTGACTGATCCCACAATTACCGATGAAATGCGTGGGCTTGGAAGTATAGCCCATGCTTTCCGTGCATTGGACTATTATACGCTGATGGTACTTTTCGAACCGGTAGAAAACATCTATACCGATTGTAGCAAGGTACTGGGGCTGACGGTGCCCATCGTGACTGAGGCAACAACTAACGACATTGCGAAGAGCAATCCGCGTGCGACCCACGAAGAATTGGTGAATTTCATTCTTGCCGACCTTGACAAGGCAGAGATAGGTTTGGAGTCTTATACACCTGTCAGTAAGAACTTCCCTGACTTGGCGGTCGTATATGGTCTGAAGGCCAAAGTATATATGTGGGATGGTCAGTTTGCTAAAGCTGCCGAGTATGCCCGCAAGGCTATTGATAAGTCGGGAGCAACACCTATGAGCGAATCACAGTGGCATAATCCCACTACCGGTTTCAATACGGCTACTTCTGCATGGATGTGGTACCTTCACCCCACGGCTTCCAATATGGGTAATCTTGCTAATTTCATTGGTCACATTTCCAATGAAGCGGATTGGGGATATGCTTCTTTGTCTAAGCTCCAGATGGCACGTTCACTTTATGACGCGATTCCTGCTACCGATTTCCGCAAATATTCTTACCTTGACCCGGACAGAAGTACTTACGCTTACCAGTCAGTGAGAGGCAATGCATGGCTGGATGAACAACCGGATTATATGTCATTGAAGTTCCGCCCCGTGGGTGGTGACTATAACACTTATTCTGTGGGTGCGGCTGCAGATATTCCCGTGATGCGTGTGGAAGAGATGTATCTCATAGAGGCTGAAGCAGTAGGTGCCAGCCAGAATGTGGCAGCAGGCGTACAGTTGTTGAATAACTTTATGAAGCAGTACCGCCAGAGCAATTACAATTTCAGTACGGGTGATTTGCGTAATTTCCAACTTGAGGTGTTGAAACAGATGCGTATCGAGTTCTGGGGTGAGGGAATCGCATTCCCCACGGCTAAACGTCTGAAACCGGATGTCATTCAGAATTATGAGGGTACCAACTTTATAGAAGATATCTTCAAGATAAACTGTAAAGGTGTGAAGCCCAACTGGACATTGATGATTCCTAAGACCGAGGTCGATTCAAATACTGCCCTTCAGGGAATGAACAATCCGGACCCGTCCGGTGCTATTGCTAAACGTCCTACTCCGATAGGGGAGTTTGCACCGGGTAACAATTAACCAATGAACTAACTTTTAATAGAATTTGTATATGAATAAGATATTCAATAAATTGTTTTTGGGCTTGGCCGTATGCGGTTTGGCTATGACGGCTTGTTCAGACGGTGTGGAGTGGGAGCCTTCTCCGGTTCCTACCGAGGGTGTACAAGCTTATATCTATGCTGATAACACTGATTTGACTTATTATCCGAATGATGAACAGGTTTTTGTAGTCAAAATCGGCCGTCAGAAAACGGATGCGGCTGCATCTATTCACTTGACTACAGATGCGGAGAGCGTAACAGTGCCGACAACGGTTGATTTTGCTGCCGGTGAAGCACTCAAAGAAGTAAAGATTGCGTTTGACATAGCTGTGGGTACTACTGCATCTTATACTATTGCCATTCCTGAAGAAGATTCCTATGTTTATGGTTCACCCAAGGTGACGGTCAATATAAAGCGTGACTATACTTGGCTCAATATAGGTACAGGCTACTATACATCTCAATTATTTGGAGAGGGTTGGGATCAACCTGTGCTGAAGGCTAAAGAGGCTAATATCTATAAGCTGGAAGATTGCATTACGAAAGGATATCCCATCATGTTTACGCTAAGCGATGACAATCAAGAACTGATAGGTTGGGATCCTCAACCTACTGGTTATGACAAGACGGACTATGGTATGCTATACTTTGCAGCAGCAGGTATGGAGCGTAAAGGAAACGTGTTGTCTTTCCCGATGCAGGGCTTGGTAGTACTTGACAGTGGTAAATGGGGAGTACTGTATCAGGGATTCACGGAAACGTTGGAGATGCCGGAAGGGTTCTGATTATTCTGGCAATTAGATAACATGTAATTTGAAATGGCATGTAAGATGAAGTTCGACTTCATTTTACATGCCATTTTTCTATTGTGTCTGTTTTTATTTTATTCCCCTTTTTAAGGCGCTTCCGCCAAAATTATTTATATTTGCTGCCCGAACCAACAATACGTATATATAATAAGGTATAGAAACTATGAAAGAATTTGTAATCTCCGAAGCGCAGGCAGAAACAGCGGTATTGGTAGGTCTTGTCACGAAGACTCAGGATGAGCGTAAGACCAATGAATACCTGGACGAGCTTGCATTCTTGGCTGAGACAGCCGGGGCGGAAGTAGTGAAGCGGTTTACCCAGAAGCTGGATGCAGCGCATTCCGTGACTTATGTCGGCAAGGGCAAGCTGGAAGAAATTAAAGAGTATATCCGGAATGAAGAAGAAGCCGAACGCGAAATCGGCATGGTGATTTTTGATGATGAACTCTCCGCCAAGCAGATACGCAATATAGAAGCTGAACTCAAAATCAAGATACTGGACCGTACGTCCCTGATTCTCGATATCTTTGCCATGCGTGCCCAGACTGCCAATGCAAAAACGCAGGTGGAGCTGGCGCAGTATAAGTACATGCTCCCCCGTCTGCAACGTTTGTGGACCCACTTGGAACGCCAGGGTGGTGGCTCCGGTGCCGGTGGAGGTAAAGGTTCCGTGGGACTTCGCGGTCCGGGTGAAACGCAGCTGGAAATGGACCGCCGTATCATCTTGAACCGTATGTCATTGTTGAAGGAGCGTTTGGCTGAGATTGACAAGCAGAAGTCTACCCAGCGGAAGAACCGCGGACGCTTGATTCGTGTGGCATTGGTGGGATATACCAATGTAGGAAAATCCACATTGATGACTTTGCTTTCGAAAAGTGAAGTCTTTGCAGAGAATAAGCTGTTTGCCACGTTGGATACTACGGTGCGTAAGGTGATTATTGAGAACCTGCCGTTCCTGCTATCCGATACGGTGGGCTTTATCCGTAAATTGCCGACGGATTTGGTAGACTCCTTCAAGTCTACTCTGGATGAGGTACGCGAGGCGGACTTGCTGTTGCATATCGTAGACATCTCTCATCCGGATTTTGAAGAACAGATAGAAGTTGTGAACAAGACGTTGGCAGATATCGGTGCCGCCGGTAAGCCCATGATTCTTGTATTCAATAAGATAGACGCTTATACTTATATAGAGAAAGCGGCTGACGACCTTACCCCCAGAACCAAGGAAAACTTGACACTCGAAGAACTGATGAAGACGTGGATGGCTAAGATGGAGGATAACTGCCTCTTTATTTCTGCCCGCGAAAAAATCAATATGGAGGAACTGAAGAGTGTAGTTTATCAGCGTGTGAAGGAATTGCACGTGCAGAAGTACCCCTATAATGACTTTCTTTATCAGACCTACGAAGAAGAAGTTTAATTTTAGTTATGAGTTATAAGTTATGAGTTATTTGCTGGCAGCGGTTTGAATCGGTAGTGCCGGCAAAGGCAATAACTTATAACTCATAACTCATAACTCGTTATAAGGATGAATTACAGAAGACTGACCGAAGATGAAATTCTCCGGTTGAAGAGCCAGTCATGTCTGGCTGATGATTGGGGGAAAGTAACCGTTGCAGAAGAGTTCTCAACGGAATTTGTGCATCATACCCGTTTTTCGGGTGAGGTGTGTTTGGGAGTGTTCCATTCAGAATTTATGTTGCCGGGAGGAATCAGGAAGCATTCCGGTTTGCGGCATGTGACGCTGCATAATGTAACGGTGGGAGATAACTGTTGCATTGAGAATATCCAGAACTACATTGCCAATTATGAAATAGGGCATGACACCTTCATTGAGAATGTGGATATTATTCTGGTAGACGGTGTGTCGAAGTTCGGTAACGGGGTAGAAGTGTCTGTCCTGAATGAGACGGGAGGCCGTGAGGTGCTGATTAATGATAAACTCTCCGCACACCAAGCCTATATTCTGGCGCTTTACCGCCATCGCCCGGAGCTGATTGCACGGATGAAGGAAATCACGGATTTTTATTCCAACAAACATGCTTCTGCTGTAGGAAGCATCGGGAACCATGTAATGATATTGAACACCGGTTCCATAAAGAATGTGCGCATCGGTGATTATTGCCGCATCTGTGGTACATGCCGTCTGTATAACGGAAGCATCAACAGCAACGAGGTGGCGCCGGTACACATCGGGCATGGGGTGATTTGTGATGATTTCATCATCTCTACCGGGTCTCATGTAGATGACGGAGCTATGCTGAGCCGCTGCTTCGTGGGGCAGGCATGCAAGTTGGGACACAACTACTCTGCCTCGGATTCTTTGTTTTTCAGCAACTGCCAGGGAGAGAACGGGGAGGCGTGCGCTATTTTTGCCGGACCTTATACGGTGACACACCATAAATCCACGTTGCTGATTGCCGGTATGTTTTCCTTTATGAATGCCGGTTCGGGGTCCAATCAGAGCAACCATATGTATAAGTTAGGGCCTATCCATCAAGGCACTTTGGAGCGTGGTGCCAAGACGACTTCCGATTCGTACATCTTGTGGCCTGCAAGGGTGGGAGCGTTTTCCTTGGTAATGGGGCGCCATGTCAACCATTCTGATACTTCGAACCTGCCGTTCTCTTACTTGATAGAGCAGAATAATACCACCTACCTTGTACCCGGTGTCAACCTGCGTAGTGTGGGTACCATCCGTGATGCCCAGAAGTGGCCGAAACGTGACGGGCGTACCGACCCGAACAAACTGGATTACATCAACTATAATCTTCTCAGCCCCTACACGGTGCAGAAAATGTTCAAGGGACGGGAAACGTTGCAGAATCTGCGTCATGCCAGTGGCGAGCTGTCGGACATCTACTCTTTCCATAGCGCGAAGATACGTAACTCGGCTTTGGTGAAAGGTATCCGTTTCTATGAAATTGCCATTCATAAGTTCCTCGGAAACTCTGTCATCAAGCGCTTGGAAGGCATTGACTTCCGGAGCAATGAAGAAATACGTGCCCGTTTGAAGCCCGATACTGCCATTGGCAGCGGCGAATGGGTGGATATTTCCGGATTGATAGCCCCAAAGAGTGAGATAGATGCGCTGATAGACGGTATTGAGTCCGGCAAAGTCAATCGCTTGAAGTCTATCAATGCCGAGTTTGAGAAGATGCACAGCAACTACTATACCTACGAATGGACCTGGGCGTATGAGAAGTTGGAAGAGTTCTATGGTATCAAGCCGGAAGGTATGACGGCAGAAGACGTCATACATATTGTCGAAAAATGGAAAGAAGCAGTAGTTGGCCTCGACCGCATGGTGTATGAGGATGCTAAGAAAGAATTTTCACTGGCTTCCATGACGGGCTTTGGAGCTGACGGCTCACGCTTGGAAAAGGAACTCGATTTTGAGCAGGTACGCGGCGACTTTGAAAGCAATCCGTTTGTAATGGCTGTGTTGAAACACATTGAGGTGAAGACGGCGCTGGGCGATGAACTGATAGGGCGGATGCAGCGGGTGTCAGAAAATTAATTATGATTTGTTGCGTTTTTACTCTAATTAAAGAATTATTTCAATAATAGTTTTTACCTTTGCTCGGTAAAGGCGGTTTTGTGCTGCCTTTGCTACCCGAATCACTTTTAAACATTAAATATACGAGTAATTATGGCAACAACACCTCCGTTCAAGTATCAGCCCATGTTCGAGAAGGGGAAAGATACTACTGAGTATTATCTGCTTACAAAAGATTACGTGTCAGTAAGCGAGTTTGAAGGAAAACCTATCCTGAAGATTGAAAAAGACGGTTTGACGGCAATGGCCAATGCGGCTTTCCGTGATGTATCGTTCATGTTGCGTCGTTCGCACAACGAGCAGGTTGCTAAGATTCTGAGTGACCCCGAAGCAAGCGATAACGATAAATACGTGGCACTCACCTTCCTGCGCAATGCAGAGGTAGCATCCAAGGGGGTACTTCCTTTCTGCCAGGATACGGGTACGGCAATCATCCACGGCGAAAAGGGACAACAAGTATGGACCGGCTACTGTGATGAAGAAGCTCTCTCACTGGGTGTTTACAAGACTTATACCGAAGAGAACCTGCGCTATTCGCAGAATGCTCCCCTCACCATGTACGATGAGGTGAATACGAAGTGCAACCTTCCCGCACAGATTGACATCGAAGCTACGGAAGGTATGGAGTACGAGTTCCTCTGCGTAACCAAGGGTGGTGGCTCTGCCAACAAGACTTATCTCTACCAGGAGACAAAGGCTATCCTCAACCCCGAAACATTGGTTCCCTTCCTTATCTCAAAAATCAAGACTTTGGGTACGGCAGCTTGTCCTCCCTATCACATCGCATTCGTTATCGGCGGTACCTCTGCCGAAAAGAACTTGCTGACTGTGAAACTGGCTTCCACCCACTTCTACGATAACCTACCCACTACCGGCAATGAGTTCGGCCGCGCTTTCCGCGATGTGGAACTGGAGAAGCTGGTACTGGAAGAAGCTCATAAGATTGGCCTCGGTGCCCAGTTCGGCGGCAAGTATCTGGCTCACGACATCCGCATCATCCGCCTGCCGCGTCACGGCGCTTCCTGCCCCGTGGGTCTGGGCGTTTCCTGCTCTGCCGACCGCAACATCAAGTGTAAAATCAATAAAGAAGGTATCTGGATTGAAAAGCTCGACAGCAATCCGGGTGAACTGATTCCCGAAGAACTCCGTAAAGCCGGTGAAGGCGACGTGGTGAAGATTGACTTGAACCAGCCGATGGCCGATATTCTGAAGGAACTGACCAAGTATCCGGTTTCCACCCGTTTGTCTCTGAATGGAACCATTATCGTAGGCCGTGACATCGCACACGCCAAGCTGAAAGAACGTCTGGACCGTGGCGAAGACCTGCCGCAGTACATCAAAGACCATCCCATCTACTACGCCGGTCCTGCCAAGACTCCTCAAGGCATGGCTTGCGGCTCCATGGGCCCGACTACTGCCGGACGTATGGACCCGTATGTAGACCTCTTCCAAAGCCACGGCGGCAGCATGATTATGCTTGCCAAAGGTAACCGCAGCCAGCAAGTGACAGATGCCTGCCAAAAGTATGGCGGTTTCTACTTGGGCTCTATCGGTGGTCCTGCCGCTATCTTGGCACAGAACAACATCAAGAGCATTGAGTGCGTGGAATATCCCGAACTCGGTATGGAAGCTATCTGGAAGATTGAGGTGGAGAACTTCCCTGCATTCATCTTGGTGGACGATAAGGGCAACGACTTCTTCAAGCAACTGAAGCCCTGGAATTGCAGCAAGTAAAACAGAAGCCTTTTAGAAAGGCATAATATAAGGAAAGCCGTAACGGAGAAAATCTTGTTACGGCTTTTTTGTTTTGTAGAGGAAAACAAAGTGTTTCGCGGCATAGAACACTCTGTTTCATCAAGCAAAACAAACTGTTCCTTTATGTTGAAACAAATTGTTTCAATAGGAAGAAACAAACTGTTCTTTCATGTTGGAACAAAGTGTTCTTCCCTATTGGAACACTCTGTTCTGCCTTGATAAAACAGATTGTTCTCTATAGGAGAATAAAACTGAAACTCGTTTGTTGTCGTATTTTTGTTACATTCTCCTTTTCATTTCTCAGTTAACTTCTTTATCTTTAGCCCTCCAAACAACCAATTTAATAAAACATGGAACCAACTCTTACACGACAAACTCCGGCACAACACATCGTATGGCTGGATGTGGTACGCCTTGTTGCAATGTTTACAGTAGTTTGCTGCCATTGCACAGACCCTTTTAACTTCTATCCAGGCACATCGCCCGACATTGTTGACATCAAGTTTTGGGGAGCTGTCTACGGTGCGGCGCTCCGTCTTTGCGTACCGCTTTTTGTAATGATTACCGGTGCATTGCTGTTGCCGGTACGGGGTGACGCCTCGGCATTCTACAAGAAACGTATCCCCCGCGTATTCTTTCCTTTCCTCATCTGGTCTGTGATTTACAATCTGTTCCCCTGGATAACGGGACTGCTGGGAGTGGAGCCGAAAGTGATTCTGGATTTCTTCCCTTATTCGGGTGAGGAAGTGATGCGCCAGTCTCTGGCAGTGAGCCTGGGATATATTGCAGAAATGCCTTTTAATTTCTCTCTATTGGATGTACACATGTGGTATATCTATCTGCTGATAGGGCTTTATCTCTATCTTCCGATATTCTCGGCATGGGTGGAGAAGGCCTCGGAACGTGCCAAACTATGGTTTCTTGCAGCATGGGGAGTGACACTGCTGCTGCCTTATTATACCGAGTTTGCCGCTCCGTACCTTTGGGGGACTTGCTCGTGGAACTCGTTCGGTATGCTGTATTACTTTGCCGGTTTTAACGGCTACCTATTGTTGGGCCATTATCTGAGGAACCATAACTGGACGGGCCGGCAACTCTGTGGCATCGGCATTCCCATGTTTGCCATTGGCTATGCCGTAACATTCCTTGGTTTCCGTCGTATGACCTCCTTGCCGGATTTTACGGATGAGATGCTCGAACTCTTCTTCACCTACTGTTCGCTGAATGTAGTAATGATGACCATCCCCGTGTTTATGCTTTGCAAGCGGGCCAATTTCCGTTCGGAGCGCATCAAGAAAGCATTGGCAAACTTGACGCTCTGTGGTTTTGGAGTCTATATGATACACTATTTCTTTACCGGACCGAGCGTAGTCTTGATGCGTGCTATCCATGTTCCTATCTATCTTCAGATACCTTGTGCCGCAGTCGTCGCTTTCTGTACTTCCTGGTTTCTGGTGGCAATGGCATACCGTTGTTTCGGGAAGCGGACCAAGTGGGTGCTGGGGTAGTTTGGATGAAAGATTGTTTATCTTTAAAGGAGGAGATTTAGGGCTTATTATCTCCTCCAGATTCTCCACATATAGTAAGCGCAGTGCGTGAATGCGAAAACAAACGAGATAATCAGCAGCACTTTGCTTTCTCCCCATCCCACAGTCTGTTGGTGCCACAGTCCGGTGATGACACAAAGAACGGCAAGGATAAGTCCAATCATGTTCAAGGTCACCTGCCCGTGGCGGGTGTCGCCTCCATGCTCCAGCTTACTGTGCTTCATGCCGTAGCCCACGTAGATGTCCAGACCGATGAGCATCCACAGTACCAGGCGTATCCATGTATCGGCAGGAAGGAACAGCATCATGCAAAGGCAAGTAAGAATACCCAGTATGGGGATAAGTGGAACAAGTGGGGTTTTAAAGGAACGGGGCACGTCAGGCATGGTTCTGCGTACTACCAGTACAGCGGCACAGACCAGCGTGAAGGCCATCAGCGTGCCGATGCTTGTCATCTCTCCGGCCAGCCGTGCGGGTACAAAAGCTGCCAGCAGGCCCACAAGTACCATGAAGAGCAGGTTGCTGCGTGCCGGAGTACGGAACTTTTCGTTGATATGCGAGAAGAAAGGAGGCAGCAGCCCGTCATGGCTCATGCTTAGGAATACGCGGCTCTGTCCCAGCAGTGTCACCATGATGACGGAGCAATATCCGAACAGAATGGACAGCACGATGGCACGGTTCAGCCAGGGATAGTCCGGCTGGATGATACCTGCAGCATCAGCCTGCCCCATGTGCTCTATGGCTATGGCAACGGGAGCAATGCCTTGCTGTCCGCTGAAGGCGGTGTAGTGTGCCACTCCCGTCATGACGTGGGCAAAAACCATATAGAGCACGGTGCATACCAGCAAGGAGACCAGAATGCCGATAGGCATGTTCCGCTTCGGGTTCTTCGTCTCTTGGGCGGCTGTGCTCACGGCGTCGAACCCGAGGAAGGCGAAGAATACGATGGCCGCCCCTCGCAGGATGCCGGAGAAGCCATATTCGCCCAGCACGCCCGTATTGGCAGGGATGTAAGGTGTATAGTTGTCGGTATTGATGTATTTCCAGCCGAGTATGACAAAAATCAGTATGACGGAAACCTTCAGGAATACAATGAAGCCGTTGAAGATGGAGCTGCCTTCCGTACCCCGTATCAGGAAGAGGCTCATCAGCACGACGATAAGGAAGGCGGGGATATTTACGACTCCACCATCCCAGGGACAGGCGGTGAGGGCTTGCGGTAGATGTATGTCCAGTCCCTCGAGAAAGACGACCAGATAGCGGCTCCAGCTGATGCTTACCGTGGTTGCGGCTACGGTGTATTCCAGTACCAGATCCCACCCGATAATCCAGGCGATGAGTTCGCCCATCGTGGCATACGAGTAGGTGTATGCGCTGCCGGCTACGGGTATCATGGACGCAAATTCCGCATAACATAGTCCGGCGAAGCAGCATCCCAGTGCGGCAATGGCAAAGGACAGTGTGATGGCCGGTCCCGTATAGCCTGCCGCCACCGTTCCGGTGATGGAGAATAGACCCGCTCCGATGATGACTCCCACGCCCAGGGCAACAAGGCTCCACGGACCAAGTACACGTTTCAATGTTTTCTTTCCGGAGGCATTAGCCTCCGCTTGCAGTGCCTCGAATGGCTTTCTGATGAATAATCCCATTGTGCTTCAATTCTGATAAACCGGGCGCAAAGGTACGGATTATATTGCTTATTCCATATAGCGCGCTACTTTTCCACTGATTTGCAGTAGGGAGATTTCACATAATTTGGTATCATATTCCGCGGAGAGAATACGTTCTTCTGCATCCAGCAGACTCTTTTGGGCTTCGCGCATCTCGATTCCCGAGAGGTTGCGCAGCATATATCGTTCCATGGCAATCTCGTGGTTCTCCTTGGCAGCCACAAGGTTCTGGCGTTCCAGGTTCAGCATTTGCAGGTTGTTTTGGTAGGCCTGCCATAGGTTGCTGAGGTCGGCGCGCAGGGCTTGCTCCAGTTGCTCCCGTTCCAGGCGAGCGTTCTGCACGGCAATGCGGGCATTCTTGCGTTCGCGGCGCCGGTTGCCGTCGAACAGATTGAAGCCGACCGTGACGCCGAAGTTCAGACCGAGGTTGCTGCGGCGGCTGTTGGCAGAGATGTCATACTTGTTGAGGGTGTAGCCGTATCCGCCGTTCATCTTCACGTATGGGTAGTCGCGCGAGCAGACTTTCTTGTAGTCCAGACGGGCCAGGGTATTGTTCTGTTCGGCACGTAGCAGTGAGGCGTTGATGGTGAGGGTGGCGTTCCACAGCTCCTCGAAGTTCAGGGAGGCGGTCACGTTGATGAGGCTGTCTTGTATGATAAACGGCTGGTCTACATCTTTGTTTGCCATGAGTTCGTTCAGCTGGATACGTGAGGTGTGCAGCAGTTCCTGCTGTTTCATGTATTGGGCACTGTCGGCATTGAAGTCCACTTTGGCCTGCTGGTAGTCCAGGCGCGAGAAGTTACCGATGTGGTAACGCTCTTCCACAATGCGCAGGCGCTCTTTGGATAGCGATACGGCATAACGGAAGTTCTTCAAGCGGATTTTTTGCTGCACATAGTTATAGTATTCGGCGGCTATGTTGGCTATCAGGTCCTCGATGGCGATGCGCGTATTGGTCTCGCCTTGGCGTTCCAGCTCCTTGAGCCGTTGGTAGTTGGCGGTAATGTTGAAACCGTCGAAGATGGTCCAGTTCAGGTTGATGCCTGCATCGAGAGTTTGGTCAAACACTCCGTTGTCCTTGGTTGTCTCTCCGGTGGCTCGGGCTTTGGTCTCGGTATTGTCTATGGTTCCCTTGTAGCCGGCGGAGAGGCCCAGTGTGGGCAGGTAGCCCGCATTGCCCAGTGTGGCGTTGTTCTTGCTGACCTGCTCTTCATTGCGGACAATGCGCAGGGAGTAGTTGTTCAGCAATCCTTGCTCCAGGCAGGACTTCAAGGTGTAGGTAGGCGCAGGCTGTGCATAAAGGCCCAGCGCTGTGCAGGCAGTGGCTATGAAAATTAAAACAATGCGTTTCATTCGGTCTTCAGTTTACTTCGGTTCGTTGATACATAACTATATATGGCAGGCACGATGTACATCGTCAGCAGTGTGGAGATGAGCATGCCGCCTACGACGGCAGTACCCATGGCGATGCGCTGGTTGCAGCCTTCGCCGGTGGCGAATGCCAGTGGTATCAGTCCCAGGATGGTGGAGGCACTCGTCATCAGGATGGGGCGCAGACGTTGCAGGGAGGCGTCCTTGATGGCTCGCATCTTGTCTTCACCCGCTTCCTGCTTCTGATTGGCGAACTCCACAATCAGGATACCGTTCTTTGCTACCAGACCAATCAGCATGATGATGCCAATCTGGCTGAATATATTCATCGTGATGTCTCCGAAATACATGAATACCAGCGCGCCGGCAATGGCGAGAGGCACCGTCAGCATGATAATCAGCGGGTCTTTGAAGCTCTCGAACTGGGCGGCCAGAATCAGGTAAATCAGCACGATGGCAAGGATGAAGGCGAACATCAGACTGGAGGAGCTTTCGCGATACTCCTTGGAGTCTCCGGTCAGTGCGGTACGGAAGGTCTCGTCCAGTGTCTCCTTGGCAATCTTGTCCATTTCGTCCAGTCCTTGCCCGATGGTCTTCCCGTCGGCAAGCCCCGCGGAGATGGTGGCGGACACGAAACGGTTGTAACGGTACAGTTTCGGAGGGGCGATACCGCCGGTCAGCTCTATCAGGTTGTCCAGCTGCACCATGTTCCCGTTGTCGCTTCGGATATAGATACCTTTCAGGTCGGCGGGCTTGTTGCGTTGCTGGCGGTTGATTTCGCCCAATATCTCGTATTGCTTTCCGTTCATGTAGAAGTAGCCCATACGCTGTCCGCTCAAGCCGTATTGCAGAGTTTGGGCAATGTTCTTGGTGCTTACGCCCATGATACTCGCCTTGTCACGGTTGATGTTGATGCGCGCTTCAGGCTTGCTGAACTTCAGGTTTACGTCTGCCATCTGGAATACCGGATTTTCGTAGACCTTCGTCATGAACTTGGGGAGCACCTCCTGCAATTTCTCGATATTAGTTGCCTGCAATACATACTGCACGGGCATACCGCCGCGCCGTCCTCCGAATGAGGAGGACTGCTGTACGAAAGAGCGTGCCATGGTCTTTTTCTGCACTGCCTTCGACAACTTTTCGGCAACCTCCATCTGGGTATAGTCACGGTCTTTCATGTCTTTCAGTGTGATACGTACGTTACCGCTACCACTGGATACACGCGCTGTTACCGCTTCTGCATCCGGGATAATGGAGTCCACCAGATGATTGATGTCTTCGGTATAGTCGCGGATATATTCGTAAGTCACTCCTTCGGCACCCATTGTATTGATACTGATTTGCGAACGGTCCTCCAATGGCGCCATTTCAGCCGGGATAGTATTCCAAAGGACTCCGATAAGCAGGATGGTGACGATGGTGAAGGGCAGGGCAATCCAGCGCCGTTTCAGGAAGGCGGCCAGTGACTGGCTGTATACCCGGTTCATCCCTTCGAAGAAAGGTTCGGTCTTGCGATAGAACCAGCTCTGCTGTTCCCTTTTGATTAAAAGTTTGGTGGCAAGCATCGGCGTAAAAGTCAATGCGGCGAAGGAGGAGATAATCACCGAACCGGAGACCACGATACTGAATTCGCGGAACAGTCGTCCTGTCGTACCGTCCATGAATACAATAGGGAAGAATACCGCCACCAGCGTAATGGTAGTGGAGATGACGGCAAAGAAAATCTCCTTGGCTCCTTCTATGCCGGCTTCTTTCGGTGGCATCCCTTTCTCGATGCGGACATAAATGTTCTCCGTCATCACGATGGCGTCGTCCACCACCAAGCCCACGGCAAGCACCACGGCAAGCATGGAGAGCACATTGATGGAGAAACCGGCCAGATACATGACGAAGAAAGCTCCAATCAGCGAAACGGGGATTACAATACATGGCACAAGCGTCACACGCCAATCGCGCAAGAAGAGGAAAATGATGATGATAACCAGTACAAAGGCCTCATACACCGTCTGCTTCACCTCGTCGATAGAAGCGCGGATAAACTTGGTATTGTCAAAACCGTAGTTGTAATGAACATCTTCGGGAAGGTCTTTCTTCATCTTCTCCATGCGGTCATATACGGCGTTGGCTATTTCAATGTGGTTGGCACCCGGCTGCGGAATTACTACGACACCTACCATGGGCACACCGTTCATCTTCATATAACTTTTGATGTCGGCTGGTCCCAGTTCGGCACGTCCAATGTCGCTGAAGCGGACAATACGGTTACCGTCTTCCTTCAGGATAAGATTGTTGAACTCTTCGGCTGTATGCATCAGACCCAACGTACGGATGGTGAGCTCGGTAGTGTTTCCTTCGATACTTCCGGAAGGGAGCTCTACGTTTTCGTTGTCCACCGCATTCTTTACATCCAGAGGAGTGATTCCATAGCCGGACATCTTGATGGGGTCCAGCCAAAGCCGCATGGAATAGCGCTTTTCTCCCCAGATGCTTACACTACTTACATCTGAAATAGTCTGAAGCTGCTCCTTGACAGTCAGGTCGGCTATTTCACTGAGCTCCAGTAGGGAACGTTTGTCGCTTTGGAGGGCAACCATTAGGATAGGGGTGGCGTCCGCATCGGCTTTTGATACGGTAGGAGGGTCACAGTCACGAGGCAGATAGCGTTGTGCACGCGACACTTTATCACGTACGTCGTTGGCGGCGGTTTCCAGGTCAACGGAAAGCTCAAACTCTACTGTAATGCGTGATGAGCCTTGCTGGCTGACACTGGAGAGGGAGCGTATGCCGGGAATACCGTTGATGTTCTGCTCCAGAGGCTCCGTTATCTGGTTCTCGATGACATCGGCGTTGGCACCCGGATAGGAGCAGGATACTGATATGATGGGATTGTCTACAGATGGGTACTCGCGTACACCCAGATAATTGTAGCCGATGAAGCCAAACAGCAGGATTATCAGGGTAAGTACTGTCGAGAGTACCGGTCGCCGTATACTTAATTCGGATATATTCATTCTTTACAATTGATAATTAACGGTTGATAATTGACAGTTGTCAATTGATATTGTCCAGTGTTACCGGTAGTCCGGTACGGAGTTGCAGGGTTCCCGAGGTGATGATGGTATCTCCTGCCTGCAAGCCTTGCAATACTTGTACTTCCGCTTCCGTACGGATTCCCGTAGTAATCTCTACCGGCTGGGCTTTTCCCGACTTATAGAGGAATATCTTGTCTTTTCCCATTTCCGGTACAATGGCTTCGGACGGTACGGCAAGGGCGTCCTGAATTTCATCCTTGTTCAGCTTGATGCTGGCATAGCGGCCCGGAAGCACAGCTCCGTTGGCATTGGGATAAAGTGCACGGATTGTCAGGGTATGGGTAGTAGGGTCTATCTTTGATTCGCGTGCATAAACCGTGGCGTGGAAGGTTTTTAGCTTTCCTTCGAGAGTGAAGTCCAGTCCGGCGCCGGTCTTTACGTCATTGGCATACCGCTCGGGTACGGCAAATTCCACCTTCAACGGCGAAATCTTGGTGAGTTTGGCTACAATGGTTGTAGGGGAAGCGTAAGTACCCACACTGACTTGGCGCAGACCGATGACACCGTCGAAAGGAGCACGCAGCTCAGTTTGTGCGATGTTCGATTCTATCAGGTCAATGTCGCCATTCAGGGTGGCCAGCTCGGTCTTTACTTGTTCGTAGGCTTCTTTACTGACCGCATCTCTTTCCAGCAGGGCGTTCTGGCGAAACACGCGGTCTTCTGCCAACTTTAATTGGGAGACGAGGCGTTGCAATTGTGCTTGCAGCGGCCGGTCATTAACTTTGGCAAGTAATTGTCCTTTCTTGACGAAGCTGCCTTCTTCAAAATTTATCTCTATGATTTTGCCGGATGTCTCGAAAGAAAGATCCACTTCCTCATCCGGCAGCAGGCTGCCGCTGATTTGTATTTCATCCTTCAGCAGTTGCGGTTTGATTATTTTTGCGTTTACGTTTAGAATTTTCTTACCGCTACGTTGACCGGTCATCACCTTGTCTGCAGCGGCTAATTCTTCATTCTCTTTAGGTAATTGGGAGTAGATTCCTCCTCCAATCAGTCCGGCACCAATCACGATAATGATGCCCCATTTAACTCTCTTATTCATGTTGTAGTATTAGTAGTAATAAAATCAGCCTTAGATTAGACTACGGGAAAAGAGAATAGTTTAAAAGATAAAGAGTTAAAAAGTGTAAGAATATGGATTGGAAAGGTGATAAAATGACAAATCAGTAAGCAGCCCGGTATTTTCCCTCCTCCTTGTCCTCCAGCATGTTCAGATAAGAAGCGTAACGGGATTCGCTGATATAGTGCTTCTCGACAGCCTCGCGTACAGCGCATCCGGGTTCGTGGCGGTGGGTACAGTTGCCGTAACGGCAGTCGGCAGATACCTTGAATATTTCCGGGAAGTAGTGGCCTATCTCTTCTTCTTCCATATCGAATGTTCCGAAA
Source organism: Bacteroides sp. AR20 (assembly GCF_964250605.1). Classification (NCBI taxonomy): domain Bacteria; kingdom Pseudomonadati; phylum Bacteroidota; class Bacteroidia; order Bacteroidales; family Bacteroidaceae; genus Bacteroides; species Bacteroides sp. AR20. The sequence continues at coordinate 60,876 of NZ_CAXUGK010000004.1, forward strand.
CCTTTGATGCCCGGAGTGTCAATGATATATCCGTTGCCCGGAACCGGGAACATTTCTGAGAAGGTAGTGGTGTGCATACCTTTATTATGATAGGTGGATATCTCTCCGGTTTTAATCTCTATATCGGGCAGTATTGCCTTGATGAGTGTCGATTTCCCTACTCCGGAATGTCCGGAAAAGAGGGTTATGCGTCCTTTGAGTTCTTTCTCGATAGTGTCGATGCCTTCCCCTTTTCTGGCAGAAACCTTGAAACAAGGATAGCCGATGGTGGTGTAAAGGTTGATCAGGCTGTCCAGATAGTGCAGTTCCTCTTCATCGTAGGCATCCACTTTGTTGAATATAATCTTGACGGGAACACGGTATGCCTCGGCAGAGGCGAGAAAACGGTCTATAAAGGTAGTGGAGGTCTCGGGATAGTTCACCGTCACTATGAGCATGCACTGGTCGAGGTTGGCAGCAAGAATGTGCGATTGCTTGGAAAGGTTGGAGGCGCGGCGGATGATGTAATTCTTCCGGTCCTCTATCTCGCTGATAAAGGCCGTACCTTCTTGGTTCAGTATGATGTTCACATAATCGCCTACAGCCACGGGATTAGTGCTTCGTATGCCTTTCAGCCGGAAGTTCCCTTTGATTTTACATTCAATCTCCCTTCCGTCGTCAGTCCGTACCAAGTACCAACTTCCGGTGTTTTTTATAACGAGTCCCCTCAAAATAATTGAAAGTTGAAAGTTGAAAGTTGAAAATGGAAGGTTGAAAGGCTTCTATACTTGGTATATCGGTTTATTTTCAACTTTCCATTTTCCGTTTTCAACTTAATTAAACGGTCATGATTTCTTTATCCTTTGCAGCCAGCATGTCATCAATCTGCTTGATGAACTTGTCGTGAATCTTCTGCAGCTTTTCTTCACCGCCTTTCTGGGCGTCTTCGGCCAGTCCGTCCTTTACGGATTTCTTCAAGGCGTCGATGGCATCACGGCGTGCATTACGTACACTTACCTTGGCAGTTTCTCCTTCTCCCTTACACTGTTTGGCAAGTTGTTTACGGCGTTCTTCCGTCAGTGGCGGGATGCCGATACGGATAATCTCACCATTGTTTTCGGGCATGATGCCGAGACTGGAGTCAATGATGGCCTTTTCAATGACGCGGAACATGCTCTTATCCCATGGCTTGATGGCAATGCTGCGTGCGTCCGGAGTGGTTACTGCTGCCACATTGTTGATAGGAACCATACTTCCATAAGAATCCACACGGATACCGTCCAGCAAACGGATATCGGCTTTTCCGGCGCGGATATGAGCCAGTGCCTCGTCCAGATACATGATGGCCATGTCCATACTTTCTTGCGCTTCGTCTAAGATGTCTTTTACGTCTCTCATATTATTTTCGTTTTGAAATAGCTTTGATTTGAAACTTTGCAAATATAATTATTAAATTGAAAATTGAGAATTAAGAATTAAATAACATTCATTTTTTATTCTCCATTTTCCATTCAATTGTGCACCAGTGTACCGATTTCTTCTCCTTGCATCACTTTTTTCAGATTACCCACTGTGTCCATGTCAAAAACGATGATGGGCAGGTTATTCTCTTTGCACATGCAGGTGGCAGTGAGGTCCATCACTTTCAGACCGCGCTTCAGCACTTCGTCGTAGGTGATGTCGTGGAACTTCGTGGCTGTCGGGTCCTTCTCCGGGTCGGCGGTGTAGATGCCGTCCACACGGGTACCTTTCAGCATGACATCCGCCTCAATCTCGATGCCGCGCAGACTGGAACCGGTATCGGTAGTGAAGAACGGATTGCCTGTACCGGCGGACATGATGACTACTTCGCCTGCTTCCATACATTCGATGGCACGCCATTTATTGTAGAATTCACCGATGGGTTCCATACGTACGGCAGTCAGCACGCGGGCCTTCACGCCGGCAGCTACCAGAGCCGAACTGAGTGCAAGGCTGTTGATGACGGTTGCCAGCATTCCCATCTGGTCGCCTTTCACACGGTCGAACCCTTTGTTGGCACCGCTCAATCCGCGGAAAATGTTTCCACCGCCTATCACGATGCCTATTTGTACTCCCAATTCGTGGATTTCTTTGATTTGAGCTGCGTACTCGGCAAGGCGTTTCTCGTCGATGCCGTATTGCTTTTCACCCATCAGGCTCTCGCCGCTGAGTTTCAATAAGATTCTTTTATAGGTTGCCATAATATATAGTTTTGTTACATTGCTTTGCAGCAAAGATAAAGAATTAAACTGAAAAGTGCAGCAGAATGTGGTAGGATAGTTGCCTAACGCACAGTCTTTAGGAACTCGTCCATGCTGTGATATAACGGAACGCCATAGCGGTTGCAAGTAATCCGCACATTGTCGTAGCGGTAGAAACCGGGTTCACAGATAACGTGCAGTTTACCCGAACGCATGTGCAGTCCCATCTCCAGCAGGGTGATGGGGGACTTGCTGCTTGCCAGGATATTCATGATTATCAGGTCGGCTTTTTCCAGATGTTCCAGTTCCCAGTTCACTTGATGTTCAAAGTCGGACATTTCGCCGCTGAGTCCCTTGTCCCTTCGGGGATTGTATAGGATGTATTTACCTTGGGGGCGTGCGCGGAACCAGTCGCAGGTTGCCTTTTGCCAGTCTATGCTTTTGCCCATGTCGATGGTGCCTGCCAGGAAAATTCTGGTGTATTCGGCTTCGTTCACTTCGGCTTTGCCTTCATCCGGGTGGAGTACTATAACCTCGGACTGAGCCTGCAGCCCGATAGGAAACAACAGCAGTAAAAGCAGGTAGAGACTTTTCTTCATGGTTGATGATGGTTTTATAGGATTAGTTTCTTTTTTTGCTTCTTATCGGGAGTCTTGGGAACAGTTTCCTGAAGCGGACCAGTTGGCTTGTAATATTGCCTCCTGCGATGACGAACGTTACGGCTACGATAATCATCACCAGTCCGAAGCTTTCTCTGACTGTCAGGCTTTCTCCAAAGACGGCTATTCCGAAGAAGATGGCTGTCACGGGCTCCAATGCGCCGAGAATGGCGGTCGGGGTGGAGCCGATATATTGGATGGCACCGGTAGTGCAGAGGAAGGATATGGCGGTGGGGAAGACAGCCAATGCAAGCAGATTGGCCCACAGATACCACTGGTCCGGTGTGTTCAGTACGCCGGAATAGAGCAGGCGTGCCACAAAAAGCGATAGGCCGAAGAGAAGGACATAGAAGGTGACTTTAAGCGTAGCCACATTTTTCAACGATGTCTGGTTGATGCCCACGATGTATATGGCATAGGAAAGGGAAGACGCGAAAACCAGCAGTGTCCCTATCAGGCTCAGTGTGCTGCCGTCCTCGCTCTTGTAGAGCAGTCCGATACCTCCCAGTGCAAGCAGCATGCAGACGATGGTTTGCAGTGCCAGCTTCTCTTTGAAAACCATGGCCATAATAAGCGCCACCATGATGGGATAGACGAACAGCAGTGTAGACGCTATGCCGGCGGCCATGTAGTTATAGCTCAGGAAAAGCGTCAGTGAGGAGAGGGCCACGAGCAATCCCATGATGATGAGCGGAAATGTTTCTTTCCGCTGTATCTTGAATGACCGCCCTCTCGCCTTTATCATAATGCCCAGCAACGGGATGGCGAAGAGGTATCTGAAAAAAAGTACCGAGTCCGGGTCCATGCCGGCCTTGTACAACGGGAGGGCAAACAGTGGATTCATGCCGTAGGAGGCTGCGGCGATGGAACCTAAAATATATCCTTTGGCTTTTGCGTTCATATCTTTATCTGTAAATTAGCGCGCAAAGGTAGATATTTACTTTGATTTCCTCCTTCTTTTCTGTATGAAAACCGTATGAATTCTACACTTATGCCTTCAGTGTGTAGTCGCCGGCTTCTTTCGTCACTACTTTCTGCAGTTCTTCGAGCGTCTTTTCACCGTCCGAAAACTCTACGGTGGCTACCGGAGGGTTCAGGGTTACGGTGGCGTGTATGCCTTCCATACTGTTCAATGCTTTCTCTACATGCATGCGGCAATGGTTGCACATCATGCCTTCTACTTTGAATTCTTTCTTCATGATTGTTTCTGTTGGCGGTTCAACTTCTTTGTTTTCTTCTCCTTCATGTATTCTTTTCCGTTTCAGCAGCAGGCTGTTGCTCACCACACTGACACTGCTGAATGCCATGGCCGCACCGGCTATCATCGGATTCAGCAGGAAGCCGTTGATGGGATAGAGTATTCCGGCCGCAATGGGTACACCTATTATATTATATATAAATGCCCAGAAGAGATTCTGCCGGATGGTCCGGACGGTGAGACGCGACAGACAGAGAGCTTCCGGTATCTTGGTCAGGTCGGAAGAGATGATGGTCATTTTGGCTACATCCATGGCGATGTCGCTGCCTCCACCCATGGCGATGCTTAAGTCGGCTTGGGCAAGGGCGGCGCTGTCGTTGATGCCGTCGCCCACCATGGCAACCTTCCGGCCTTCTGCCTGCAACCGGCTGACGAAGGCAGCCTTGTCCTGCGGCAATACACTGGCCTGGTAGTGGGCGATGCCTGCTTTGCGGGCAATCTCACGGGCGGTGGCCTCATTGTCTCCGGTCAGCATGTGGACTTCGATGCCGGCGGCGTGCAGCTCGCTGACGGCACGGATGGAAGTTTCCTTTATCCGGTCTGTAATTCCGGCTATTGCCAGCACGTTTTCTTCATCGGCAAACCAGATGACGGTCTGTGCTTCCGATGTCAGTCGGGTTGCCTCTTCCTGCAGGGAGGGGGGGATGGCGATATGGTTTTCTTCCAGCAGTTTCCGGTTCCCGGCGAGGTAGGTCCGGCCTTGTGCCCGTCCTTTCACGCCTTTTCCGGTGATGCTTTCAAAGTCTTGAATGTCTATGGAGGCCGACTCCTTGAGGTGGTTCACCACGGCTTCTGCCAACGGATGTTCCGAGAGCTTCTCCAGACTATAGAAAATGTCCGACAGCGCATTGCCTGCAGTGGCGCCAGTACCGGGCGTCATTGCCTGCGTATTCCATATCAGCTTGCTGACTACCGGTTTTCCTTCAGTCACCGTTCCGGTCTTGTCGAGTACCACGGTGTCTATCTTCTTGGCAATCTCCAGGCTTTCGGCATCTTTTATCAGAATGCCCCTTTCGGCGCCCTTGCCGATGCCTACCATGATGGCGGTAGGAGTAGCCAGTCCCAGTGCACACGGGCAGGCGATGATGACCACCGTGACAAATGCCAGCAATCCGTGGGTGAATCCGCCGGTTCCGTCCAGTAGCATCCATGCGATGAAGGCAAGCACTGCGATGCCTATAATGGTAGGCACGAATATCCCGGCTATCTTGTCCACCAGCTGCTGCACCGGTGCCTTGCTTCCTTGCGCGTCCTGCACCATGTGTATAATCTTCGCCAGCAGTGTATCCGTGCCGATTTTCTCTGCCCGGAAGCGGAAACTTCCCTTCTGATTGATGGTACCTGCAAAGACCTTGGCGTCTTTGTGCTTGGATACTGCTACCGGTTCGCCGCTCAGCATACTTTCGTCTACGTAGGAGCTACCTTCCGTCACGATGCCATCCACGGCAATCCGTTCTCCGGGCTTCACCAGGACGATGTCTCCGGGGCGAATCTGCTCGATAGGGATAACGCGCTCAAAGGAAGAGTGAGGGACAGCGTGTCCTTCATCCACAATGATGGTCACAGTCTTGGGTTGGAGCCCCATCAGTTTCTTGATGGCGGTTGAGGTGTTTCCTTTCGCTTTTTCTTCCAGCAGGCGGCCCAGCAGGATAAAGGCTATGATGACACTTGCCGCCTCAAAATATACATGCGGATGGATGCCTCTGGATAGCCAGAAGTCCGGAAATAGCATGTTGAACAGGCTGAACAGATAGGCGGTCCCCGTACTGATGGCTACCAGTGTGTCCATATTGGCGCTGCCATGCTGCAATTGTTTCCAGGCGCTGGTGAAGAATCCCCGCCCCAGCCAGAATACGACGGGAGTGGACAACGCCCACATGATGGGATTGGCATGGGGCATATCCATGAAGAACATGCCTATGATGACAACGGGCATAGACAAGATGATGGCCCAGGTTGTGCGGAATTTCAATACGCTGAATTTCTTGTTGTGGGCCTCTTCCGCCTCTTCGAGCGTGTTGCCGTCCTGGTTTATCAACAAGTCATATCCGGCCGCCTGCACAGCCTGCTGCAAAGCCTCGGAAGAACAGCTCGTAGGGTCATATTCCACGGTTGCCGTTGCCGAAGCGTAGTTTACGACCGCTTTCTTGACACCTGACTGATGGTTCAGCGTCTTTTCTACCCGTGCGGAGCATGAGGCGCAACTCATTCCCAATACGGGAAATGTCTCTTGAACTATATTCTTTTCTGCCATAACAATTTTGTATAAGTCATTACTCTTGCTATGAGTGACTTGGTTCCAAATGCAAATACCGTCAGTCTTATTCCGAGATACCGTTGGTTTCACTACTTGAAACCGTCGGTTTCTCGCATTGAAACCGATGGTGCCAAAAGTTGAAACTTGTTTGGCACCGTATACTGGCTACCTGACGCCTTGTTCTGGAGGGTGGAATCCATATTTTATATCAGTCATAGCGATACAAAGATAATGCTTTTTCCCTTGAAATTGTTCATAGCCTACCCCTAACGCCAAGCAGGTTCCTTCTTGCTGGGAAATGCCCGTCGGATGACTTCCCGGCTCAAGCCTGTCTGCACCACTCCCCGCATCAGCAGGTAAGTGAGGAAGGCAAGCCATAGAGCATGGTTTGCCAGGACGGGATGCAGCCCATAATATAAGATAAAAAAGCTGACAGCTGCCGCTGCCATGGAGAGGAGCATTCCTCGCGTGGCGGTGGCACCGATGAAGATGCCGTCCCAGATGAAGGCGGCTATCCCGACGGCGGGCACGGCAAGCGCCCAATAAAAATAGGTGTCGGCAACAGCTATCACTTCTTTGTCATCCGTCAATAGTCCGAGGAAGGCATTGCCTCCCAGCGCATAAACCAATGTAAAGAGAACCGCCATCACCGCTCCCCATCCGAAGAGGTGCCGGACGGTGTCTGTAAAGGCTTCCCGGTTGCGTGCGCCTATGTATCTGCCGCTTAAGGCTTCGCCAGCGTAGGCAAAGCCGTCCATTACATACGAGAATAAGGTGAAGAGCTGCATCAGCAGCGTGTTGACCGCCAGAATAATCTCTCCCTGCGAAGCTCCCGCCGAAGTGAAGAACAACGTGACTGCCACCAGGCAAAGGGTACGCAGAAAAATATCCCTATTCACTTGGAAAAACCGGAACATCGCCTCTTTCTCCCAGATACCTGCCCCTTCTCTCCCTTTAATCTTTAATTTATAATTTTTAATTTCCCAGAATCTTTTCAGCCTGCCGTAGTTGTGCATCCAAAGGACAATGCCCATCAGGAAGCCAGCATACTGGGCAATCAACGTCCCCAAAGCTACTCCTTCTACTTTCATCCCACACAGATAAACCAGTCCGAGGCTGGCAATGATATTGACCACATTCTGTGTGATGGCTATATACATGGGGATACGCGAATTCTGCATGCCGATGAACCATCCCGTCAGTCCGTATAGCCCCAGCATGGCAGGGGCACCCCAGATGCAGATATGGAAATAGAGCGTTGCCATCTCTCTGACTTCGTCCGTGGGATGGATGAGAAGGAAGGCTCCCTGCTTGATAGGCGTTTGCAGCAGGATGAGGCAGAATGCGACTGCCACGCCTATGCCCACAGAACGCAACAGCAGGTGGACTACCTCCGGCAAATCCCGCTTGCCGAATGCTTGCGAGGTCATTCCGCTGGTACCCATCCTCAGAAAGCCGAATATCCAGTAGATGATATTGAACAGCATGCCACCCACGGCAATGGCGCCTATGTAGGCGGGCGAACCCAGATGGCCGACGATGGCTACATCAATCAGGCCGAGCAGCGGCACGGTGATGTTCGATACGATGGAAGGTAAGGCTATTTGCAGTATTTGTCTGTCTCTGGGCTTCATTTATATTATTTAATTCATTAAGGTCGGCAAAGTTAACTATTTTTCTACTTTCAACTATTGATGGTTGCCGTAAAAATGCGTAGTTTTGTAGGTAGATTTCTATGAGACTGATTGGGCTGTTAAACTATATATATACACTAAAAATGAAAACCTTAACGTTGCTTTTCTCCTTGTTCTTGATGTGTCCGCTGTCTGTCTGGGGACAGTCGGCAGATGAGTTGCTTTCGAAAGTGTCCGATGCACTTTCCGAGGGTAAAGATGACTATGCGGTGAGTTTGTTTCGCCAGGCGGCAAATGCCGGTGAGGATAGGACGGAAATGTTCTACTGGACCAATGTGGACAAGAGCAGTGAGGTGGCTCCTCGTCTTGCGGATGTGCTGGCTGTGCACTACAAGGAAATGCGGAATTACGATAAAGCCTACCTCTTCTATAAGGAGTTCTTGCAGCGTCATCCCGAAGACGTACCTGCACTTGTCTCTTGTGCCGAAATGGAGATGATGCGGGGAAAGGAGAAAGATGCCTTAAAAACCTATGAAAAGGTATTGATGCTGGATGCCGACAATCTCCAAGCCAATATCTTCTTGGGGAATTATTATTATCTCCAAGCCGAGAAGGATAAGAAGAAGCTCGAAGAAGACTATAAAAAGATAACTTCCCCCACAAGGATGCAGTATGCACGCTATCGCAACGGATTGTCAGACGTGTTCACCAATAGCTACGGCAAGGCTAAGGCATACCTGCAACGCGTGCTTCAGGTATTCCCCTCCATGGAAGCAGGCAATACGCTGGAAAAGATAAAGAAGATGGAGCTGGAGCTGAAATAGCTGTCCGCATTCCGACTAATAGGAAGGGGCTGTTTGTCTCTTATTTCTCTCCGGTCTCTTTTAATCTCTTCAGATATTCCGAAGGTATGTAGCCGAATTCTTCCTTGAAGCATTGCCGGAAGTAGAACAGATTGTTTATACCTACCTTGAATGCTATTTCCGAAATGTTGTATTTGCCTTCCAGCAGGTATTGCTCGGCGTGTTTCATCCTTATCTTGCGGACATATTCGTTGGTGGAAAGTCCGGTAAGCGCTTTCATCTTGCGGTAGAGGGTGGAATTGCTCATGCACATTTTATCCGAAAGATAGCTGATGTCTATTTTGTCTGAAGAAAGCCGTTCCTCTATCAGCTGGTTTATCTTGTGGATAAACTCGTTGTCCAGCTTGTTGAGCGATTCTGTAATGACAGCCGCTTTATTGCTTATGGCGGCATTGGCGCTGAAATGGTTTGCCAGGTTGCGCCGCGACTGGAGCAGGTTTTCTATACGGCTATGCAGCAGGCTGGCGCTGAACGGTTTGGTGAGGTAGGAGTCGGCACCTACCTGGTAGCCTTCCTCTTTGTCGCGCAGCGAGTCTTTGGCTGTCAGCAGTATAATGGGTATGTGGCTGGTGCGCACGTCTTTTTTCAGCTCACGGCACATCTCGTTTCCGTCCATTACCGGCATCATAATGTCACTGACGATGATGTCAGGTATTTCTTTCAGGGCGCTTTCCTTGCCCAGCTTTCCGTTGGCGGCAGTCTTTACTTCAAAGTGGTCGGAGAAGGATTCGGCTATATAGTCGCAGATGTCCGGATTGTCTTCCACTACCAGCAATATGGGTTTGTCGCTGGATGAAACTTGATTTACTTGTGCCTCTTCTATATGCTGGACGTTGCTTTCCTTTTCCTGCGAATCGGCATGCAGTGCCTGCGGGTAACTGTTGTCGGTAAGCAGGCTGACGTAGAAGGTACTACCTTGATTGGGAGCACTCTCTACGCGGATTTCCCCTTCGTGTAGGGCTACGAGGTTTTTCACCAGAGAAAGTCCGATACCGGTACCCGAAGCCTGGTGTTTGCCGCCTTCCTGGTAATAACGGTCGAATATGTGGGGTAGTGCCTCCGGCTTGATACCGTATCCCGTGTCGCTGACCCGGATTTCCGTATAGTTCACTTCGGCACGTTCCACCTGTCGGATACCGATGCTGATGCTACCCTTTTCCGTGTACTTTAGGGCATTGGATATCAGATTGTCCAGGATGGTCTGGATAATTTCCTTGTCGAAGTATATAGGCATATGCTCTTTCTCCACCACCAGCCGGATATCGACGGCTGGCTTCCGGTTCAGTTCCTTGTACTTCAGGCCTATCTCGCGGATAAGGGGTACGAGGTTGTCCCGGCTCACGCAGAGTTTCTTGTTCTGGGTCTCGGTCTTTCTGAACTCCAATATCTGGTTGATGAGGTTCAGTAGCCGGATGGCACTTTGGTGAATGACGGATATCTTCTGTGCGTCTTTGGTGGATAGTGTATCACTTTTCTGTATGTCTTCCAGCGGACCCAGTATCAGCGTAAGCGGGGTGCGCAGTTCATGGGTGATGTTGGTGTAGAAGCGCAGGCGTTCGTTGTTCAGTTCCTGCTCGTGTTCGTGGCTCTGCTTCTCCAGTTGGTACAGTGCTTCAGCATCCAGTCTTTTCTTGTAGGCATAGAGTATAGAGAAAAGGATGATAAGGGACAGCAGGATATAGAATGACTTTGCCCACCAAGTAAGCCAAAGGGGTGGGGCGATGCGGATGTTCAATGAGGTGGTTGCGTCCGACCATGCTTGGTTGCGCATGCGCGTTTTCACTTGGAACTGGTATTTCCCGGGAGGAAGATTACGAAAGGTGACATTATTGGGGTCTGTAAGCGTATACCAGGAGTTCTCGAGTCCTTTCAGCATATAGGCATATTCCACTTGGTTGACCAGGGCATAGTTCTGGATGTTGAACCGGATACTGAAACTATTCTGTGTATATTTCAGTTGCACGTTCTTCTGTCCGTTTAAGGCAATGGTGCTCTGTCCGTTTTCCGGTTTGTTCAGCGGGTCGGTAATTTCAATGTTGGTGATGAATGCGGGTGGTGATTTGCGTTCCTGCAATACAACTTCCGGGTTGAAGTAGCACAGACCGTTTATAGAGCCGAAGTAAAAGTTACCGTCTTGTCCGTAGGCTACACTGCCCCGACTGAAGCTTCCCATGGGGAGGTTGTCGTGATAGTCGTAGTTATAGAAAATGTCTTTACTGTCCACAAGACAGCTGATACCTTTGTTGGTGCTCACCCAAATATTTCCTGCCTTGTCCTCACCGATGGCTTGTATGTGGGTGTTAGCCAGTCCGCTTTCACGTTGGTATACTTTGTAGTTTCTGTCTGTCAGGGAGGGGAAGCATACCAAACCTTCACCCGTGGCCACCCACAACCGCTTTCTGCTGTCTTCGTAGAGAGCATTGATGGTATTGGAGGGGAATTTGGCCAGGACGTTGAAGAGCTGGATGCTTTGGAGTTGAGGGTCATAGAGGCCCAGGCCTCCTCCGAAGAATCCTACCCATACTTGGTCTTCGGAATCCTTCAGCACACAGCGGGCCAGATTGTTCTCCAGATTGTAGTGTGCCTTGATTGTCTTGCTGTCACAATCTATAAGATAGACGCCTTCGCTGGTTCCGACCCAAATGTTTCCCTGCTTGTCTTCATGAAAGGAACGTACGTCAGTGCGTGACTTGTCTTCGGAGAAAATCTGCCGGAAGCTTTGGCTCTTGGGGTTGTAGTAGGCTATTCCTCCATAAAAAAGCCCGAACCATAATCCTCCCTTTGAGTCGCACAAGGCTGCCTGCACCGTATTGCTTCTGAATTTCTTGTTGTCAGCATTGTATATGGCTATTCGTCTTCCCTTGTTGAATACGTTGATTCCTCCTCCATCGGTTCCTATCCAGAGGTTACCGGCTTTGTCCATACAGACACCGGAGGCTATTTTACTGTTCAGGCTGTTGTTGGTGGATGGAAAAGGAGAATATTTATAAGTGCTGAAGAGTGACGGCTCGCGTTTTATGAAGTTGATGCCGCCTCCCCAGGAACCTGCCCATACATTACCGAAGGAATCTTGGAGCAGGCAACGGATACTGGAGTTGGACAAGCCGTATTCATCGTCTCCCTCCCGGATAGAAAGCGCATGAATCTGGTCCGACGAACGGAAAAGCTGTTGGGACAAATCCACTACGGCAATGCCGCCGAATTCCATGGCTATCCAAAGTCTGTTGTCATCCAGTTGGTGTATATCATATACACGGTGCGATATGCAGTTGGTTTTGTCGTCGAAGGGGATGAAACTTTCCGCTTCCGGGTTAAACAGTACCACTCCTCTATCGGTTCCTATCCATATGTTTCCGCTTTTGTCTTTGTAGACACATGTCACTTCGTTGCCGGGCAGGCTGTTGGGGTTTTGCGGCTCGTGTGTGAAGTTCTTGACTGTCTTGTCTTTTATGGAAAGTATACTGAATCCCCGGTCCACATGCCCGATATAGAGTAGTCCGTTACCACCGTCTATGGCAGACCAGATATGGTTGCTTGCAAAACCCGGTACGGTTTCGGTATTGTAATGGGTGAATTGCCCGGTTTGCTTGTCAAAATAGTCCACGCCTTTCCAATAGGTGCAAATCCATAGGTTACCGTCGGAGGCGGCAATGATTTTGGTAATGTCGTCCGTAACCAGGCTTTTAGGGTTGTTTTCGTTGTGTCTGTAAGTGATGAATGAATCGTTGGCATAATTGTATGCATTGATTCCGGCACGCTGGGTTCCTATCCATAAGATGGAGTCGATGGGATCGTCCAGCAGACAGTTCAGTTCGTTGCCGGTGATGCTTTGCTTGCCGGTTGTTTCTTCTTTATAATAGGTAAGGAAGCGTATTCCGTCGAATTTATTTAAACCCTCTTCTGTGGCAAACCATAGAGAGCCCCGTTTGTCTTGGGCTATGCTTACCACATGGTTGTTGGACAGCCCTTCACGGATACTCAGATGTTTTATGGTATATGGCTGCGCGGATAGCAGGAATGGCAGGCATAGGAAAATGGAAAGTAGAATCTTCTTCATAACGGGTCGTTTTTCATTGCATGAGTCAAAAGTACAAATAAAATCTTTAGATGATGTGCACAAATCGTGCATTGACAGATTTATATGCCTTCTCTGCAAGATTTATACAGCTGTTGAATCGAAAATTGGCATATGTTTGCATTGCCGATTATTATAAATCGGAACAAAATGTACTTTTTTGTTTAACTTTAATAACAATATTTATGAAGAAGCATTTCTTTAACGCCACTTTCTGGGCGTTATTATCGCTGGCTTTATGGACTACTGGATGTAGTGACGATGACGGATACTCTGATGTAGACGGGCAGATTCCGACTATGACATTGGTGACGGATCATATTGAATCCGGTGCCGGCCATCGTTTTACCATTGAAGGTTCGTTGGCTGACCAGGATGGAATTGTATCCGTCAATCTGCAATGTGCCGATCTTTATCTGAACAAGACCATTGATTTGGTCGAAATCTATGGAGCTCCCCAAACGGAGTATGAGTTGAGCTATTCTTATGACCTCAAGCGTGATGAAATCGGTGAACGCTTCACCGTGAAAGTGACCGTAACAGATGCGGGCGGGCGTGAAGTGTCGCAGGATGTGTTGATAACGATGGATGGGGACTTTGAGAATCCTACATTTACAATTGCCCCTGGTAAGGAGGTTACCGTACTGATAAAGGATGAAACAAAGTTCAACCTGAATTTCACGGTGAAAGATGACCGCATACTGGATTATGTACTCATTGAGATTCCTGGGGTAGAAGGTTTTGAAAGCCGCCGTATAGAGGCTGGCGGGCAATCTACTTTGAGCTTTACGGAGAAGATTATTCTGCCTAATGAGGTGAAAAGTTACGATGTGACTTTGACGGCTGTGGATGCCAGAGGCAATCAGACAGTGACCAATAGTACCATCAGTGTATCTGAAATGCCTGACTTCCCCAAAATGTATCTGGCCGATGTGGCAACCGTAGAGGAATTGAACAGTGATATTTTCGGTGTACCGATGGTGATTAACCATACGGGCGAGTACCAATATCGTGCACGTTATTATAATAAAGCTGCCGGTACGGAAATTTTCTTCTTACCGCAAAAGACAGACTTTACTCCTATCTGTTTTGGCCTTGATCCGGAGGATAATACAAAACTGACGGATGACCCGGAAACGGCTAAACCTATTGTCTTGGATGAGGCTGGTGTTTATTATGAAATAGACATCAATGTGAAAGAGTCTACTTATAGTATGCGCACGTACTCGGTGACAGAGGCTACAAATCCGATGAAATATGAATATGGAAAGCCTTGTTTTGACCGTTGGGAGAATGGGGAATCGTTCATTGATTTCTATATCGGTTGGGGAGGTTCTCCTCAGGATGCGGGAAATCAGTTGTTTGCCCAGGATAAAAATAATCCTCATCTTTTCTATTATCCGGAAAATGGAACTTGGACGCTGGAAGCCGGTGAAGAAATGAACTTCATCATATCCAATTATCATCCCGACGGATGGTGGGATCATGTGGAATGGCGGTGTGACGACTCTCAGAATGTAGAGAAGTTTGGTTACTTCAGTAAGAAAGGGGATGTGAATCCTAATTGGGAAGGCACCAATCAGCGTTGGGAAGACGGCTCGATGGTAGGTGACAACTGGATGAAGCCTACGGTTACGGTGACCGGCAACTACCGCTTTGAGTTTGACGCGCATTTGGGTCGCGGCAAGATTGTGCCTGCTAATTAAAAAGTAACATTAGATTTAAGATATGAAAAAGCAAATTCTATTATTATGTCTTGCGCTGATAAGCCTTTGCGGTTATGCGCAGCAGATAACGGTTAAGGGTGTGGTGACTTCGGCCACCGACCAGCAGCCGTTGATTGGAACTACAGTTCAAGTGAAAGGTACCGGTACGGGTACAATTACCGGTATCGACGGTGATTATACATTACCCAATGTAGACAAGAATGCAGTGTTGGTATTCTCTTCTATTGGTTTTGAGTCTCAGGAAATAGCTGTAGGTGGACGTACTACGATTAACGTGGTACTGAAGGAGGCTGCGGAATTACTGGATGAAGTGGTGGTTATCGGTTATGGTGCTGTGAAAAAGAGCGATTTGACCAGTTCTATTGCTACAGTAAAAGGCGATGAAATCACTGAAACCGTGACCGGTAATGCTATGGATGCTTTGCAGGGTAAGGTAAATGGTGTACAAGTCACCAGTGGTGGTGGCCCTGGAGCTACTCCGAAGGTGCTGATTCGTGGTGTAACTACCGTAAACGGTACGAATCCGTTGTATGTAGTGGATGGTATGCCGGTAGGTGACAATATCAACTTTCTGAATAGTAACGATATTGCTTCCATGGAAGTATTGAAAGATGCTTCGGCTGCCGCTATCTATGGTACACGTGCATCAAACGGTGTCATCCTGATTACTACAAAGAAAGGTAAGACTGGTAAAGCCCGCATCAATTGGAATTCTTCTGTTGGTTTCCAGACCGTGGCCAAACCTAATATTGCCGGTGCGGCTGAATATAAAGAAGTGTTCAATACCCGTTATACGAATGATGCCCTTTCTTCTATCTGGAACGATACGGGTGCTACGACCAATCCCGGTGGTACAGACTGGTGGGATACTGTAGTCAATAAAACAGCTTTGGTGCAGAACCATTCACTTAGTGTTGCCGGTGGCTCAGAACAGTTTGTTTATAACTTTAGCGTGGGCTATTATCGTAACAACTCACAGTTTGATGTAGGTTATTGGGATAAGATAAATATCCGTCTGAATACTGAATATACATTTAATAAGTATGTAAAATTGGGAGTTGATATTGCTCCACGTGTCGAATCATGGGATGATACCCCAAACCAGTTCTCGGCAGCCATGGCTATGGACCCGACAACTCCGGTATTCCGTCCGCAGGACCAATGGGAGGATAATGAGTACAACAACTATCAACGCTCTTACAACAACCAGGAGTGGAATCCCGCCGGTTCAATTGCCCGTAGCAATGCTCATTCTCGCGAGTTGGGTGCCATTCTGAATACCTATCTGCAGGTAAACCCGATAGAAAAGCTGACGTTGCGCACCCAGTTCGGTGCCAATGCACACTATCGCCGTTCTGATTCATTCGTTCCGAAGTTCAATATGGATCCGTTGGAGAAACAAGACTTGAACGAAATCACCCGCCGCAATCAGGAGTGGTTTGACTGGAACTGGACGAATACAGCCACTTACATGGACACTTTCGCTGAAAAGCACAACTTGAATGTAATGGCTGGCTTTACTGCCGAACGTTTTGCATGGTACAATACTCAGGCACGGCGTGATAATGTTCCCAATAATCTGGACCAGATGCAGGAAGTGAATGCCGGACAGCAGGGTACGGACGAGGCCAACGGTGAAACCACTTACAATACACTGGTTTCTTTCCTGGGCCGTGTCATGTACAACTACGATAACCGTTACTACATTTCGGCATCTCTCCGTGCCGACGGTTCCTCCCGTTTCCCGAAGGGCAGCAAGTATGCCCTCTTCCCGTCTGTTTCCGCTTCCTGGCGTGTCATCAGTGAGGCATTTATGCAGGACCAGGACATCTTCAGTGACCTGAAGCTTCGTGGAGGCTGGGGCCGTGTAGGTAATCAGAATATCAACAATAATGCTACCCTTACTTTGTTGAGCGAAACCCAATACTATTATGGCAATACGTTGGCAAATGGTTACTTCGTGTCTACAGTAGGTAACAACCAGTTGAAGTGGGAGACTGTGGAAGATTGGAACGTAGGCGTGGATATGTCATTCCTTGATTCACGTTTGGGTGTAACATTCGAATATTTCCAGAAAAAGTCCATTGACATGCTCTACCAGAAACAGAACATCCTCTCTTTGGGATATGATAACTGGAACAGCCAGATTTGGATGAACATCGGTAGTATGCAGGCCCGCGGTTGGGAAGTGGGACTTACCTGGCGCGATGAAATCGGCAAGGATTTCTCTTACGATCTTGGTCTGAACCTTTCTGCCGTGCGCAACAAGGCCATCAAGTTCTCGGGCGACGGTCCTATCAATGTCGGTGGATTCAATAGCGACCAGATTATCCGTAACGAAGATGGTGGTTTTATCTCCCGTTTCTACGGTTACGTGGCCGATGGCTTGTTCCAGAATTGGGAAGAGGTGTATGCGCACACTGACGAACACGGAACACTGATTCAGCCCAATGCAAAACCGGGAGACATCCGCTTCAAGGACCGGGACCATAACGGAGTGCTCGATGCCAATGACAAAGATTATATCGGTAATCCTTATCCTGATTTAATGATGGGTCTGAATATTGGTATGCGTTATAAGAACATTGATTTTGCAGCCAATTTCTATGGTACGTTCGGTAATGATATTTACAATGTCACCAAAGGACGGTACTCCGGTTCAGGTGGACAGAATGTCTGGGCAGGTACACTGGAGAAAGCATGGCATGGCGAGGGTACCGGCAATGATATTCCCCGTTTGTCGAGCAATGACTTGAACCTGAACTATAGCCGCGTTTCCAGTTTCTATGTGGAAGATGGTTCCTACTTGCGTTGCAAGCTGTTGCAGATAGGCTATACGCTTCCTAAGAAATGGGTTGGAGGTGCTGACTTGCGTCTTTCCTTCTCTGCACAGAATCCGTTTACCATTACCGGTTATTCGGGAATGGACCCCGAACGCCCGATGGTTGACGGTACTACCGACAGCTCTGGCAGTGCCATCAATACCGGTATTGACAACGTGGCTTATCCTAATCCGAGAACATTCTTGTTTGGCATTGACTTCAAATTTTAATTCTTGATTATCCATGAAACGAATATTTACAATAGTAGTTCTGATTGCTTCGCTGGTGTTTACCTCTTGCGAGGACTTCCTGACGGAAGACGTACGCGGGCAATTGAACGTGGACACTTATTATAAGTCCATAGAAGAGTGTGAATCCGCAGTCACGAGCTGTTATCAGGCCATGACATATGGAGGATGGTGGCAAATCAACACCGTGTGGTTACTTTCCGAAATGTGTGGAGATGATGCCTGGATGGGGAATACCTCTCAGTCTCAGAGTGATTATATCTCATTGGCGCATTATCAGGGAAACGGTGCCAGCAATGGCCCTATCTCCAATTTTTGGCAGTACCGTTACAAAGGTATTTTACGTTGTAACATAGCCATAGATCGCATTGCGGCTCTCGAAACCCAAGAGACAGAAACCAGAGACCGTCTGGTGGCAGAAGCCCGTTTCCTGCGTGGCTACTATTACTTCGAACTGGTGAGAAATTTTGGCGGGGTGCCCTTGATGACCAGTTTCCAAATGCCGGAAGAAGTGGAGGGAACAGAACGTGCTACGGCAGAAGCCGTGTACAAATTCATAGAGGATGACCTGATGGCAGCTGCCGAAATACTGCCGCAACGCAGTACTGCGCAAGTAGGGCATGCTACCCGTGGCGCCGCTTTAGGATTATTGGGTAAAGTGTACCTCTATCAGGAGAAATGGCAGGCTGCCCATGATGTGTTGAAGACTGTGATAGATGAAGGCGAATACCAATTGCTTCCCGATTTCGGGCAGGTATGGAATGTCGACTATGACAACAGTGCGGAGAGCCTTCTGGAAATCCAGTATGAATATCATCCCACTTTGGGCTTAGGAGGGGCGCTTGCTACGGTAACCGGTGCCCGTAATGGTCCTGGTGATGGTTGGAGCTGGTGTCAGCCTACGGCAAATTTGGAGCAAGCTTATATTGAGGCCGGTGATACGGAACGTTTGAAATGGACAATAATCAAGTCGGGCTGTACAGAAATTGCCGGCGAAGACCAATTCGAAGATTTCATTGACGCAAGCAAAGCGTTGAATAAGTATCAGGAATATCTTGATAAATATGGTTGGGACCCCAATTGCTATATTATCAATCCCGCTGACCATAAGTCTGCGCGTATCATCCGCAAGTATTTCCTGCCGATGAAATATCGTGCTCAAGGCGATGCAACGGCTTACGCCACGGACAAGAGTCCTTTGAATCACCGTATTCTGCGTTATGCCGATGTCCTTTTAATGTATGCTGAGGCTTGCAATGAACTGGGTGATGACGCTTCTGCCCGTGATGCTCTCAATCAGGTGCGCAGACGTGCCAAGTTGGATGACGTTACGGCAAGTGGAAAGGCATTGCAAAGTGCCATTCGCCTGGAGCGCCGTTTGGAATTGGCTTTCGAGCAGAACCGTCTGTATGATATCCGCCGCTGGACTGATACAAATGGTAAAAAGATGATTAGCAATATCCTGGGACCGAACGGTTCCTTTGTGAAGTGGAACACTGAAGAGGCTACCCGTGACGCTCTTGAGTGGGAAAATCAAGGTGAAGCAAGTGACAAAGGCATCACTTTCAATGAAAACCGCGACATGGTGTTCCCCATTCCTTTGTACGAAATCACGATGTCCAACGGTTCCATTACCCAGAACCCAGGTTGGAATTAAACACATTCTGATGAAAACAGATTGTTGCAGGAACTGATTATTCAATAGGTCTTTATATTCTGTCGCGGATAGTTTGCAATGGATTATCCGCGGCAGTTTTTTTAATCCGAAACAATATCATGAATTTGAGACACATTTTTATTCTTCCGGCACTGCTTGCTGCAATGGCTTGCAGCGACGATTCTCCCGTTACGCCGGATACTCCAGACACTCCTGAGGGTCCGGACATTACAAACAGCGTAGAGAAACTGGTGAGCATCGATGCCGGACAGACTTTCCAGACAATAGCCGGCTTTGGCGCTTCGGACTGTTGGTCGCCTGCCTTTGTGGGCAAGTCATGGACTTCGCACCGTGCGGGGATTACGGAACTGCTTTTTTCTTCAGAGATTGTGGGCGGCAAGCCGAAAGGAATCGGCCTTTCCCAATGGCGGGTGAATCTTGGTGGCGGCAGTGCCGCGCAAGGTGAAGCCAGCGGCATCGAGGATAAATCCCGTCGTGCGGAATCCTATCTTACGGATGACTTGACGTACGACTGGACCCGTTGCGAGGGACAACGTTACTTCATGGACCGTGCCAAGGAGCTGGGATGTAACAATTTCGTTCTTTTCAGCAATACACCTCCCGTGCAGTACACCTATAATGGAAAAGGATTTTCCGCCAGAGGGGGACTTTCCAATCTGAAACCGGAGCATTATGGTGACTTTGCAGGATATATGGCCGATGTAGCGGCCCGTTATACCGGTGAAGGCTATCACATAAGCCATATCTCGCCCGTCAACGAGCCGCAGTACAACTGGGACAGCGGTCAGGAGGGCAGTGGCTGGACCAATGACGAAGTGGCTGCACTGGCACGCGAGTTGGATATGTCGTTGGATGACCGGGGGCTTTCCACAGACATTCTCTTGGGCGAATCCGGTGATTGGGAGTATCTGTATAAAGTGAAAGGCGATGCCAACCGCAGTAATATATTCTCAGCTTTCTTTACACCCGGCTCTTCCGCCTACGTGGGTGACTTGGCACACGTGAAGAATCTCATTTGCGGACACAGCTATTGGACTGACGGCACATGGGACGGTATGCGCAACGTGCGCAAGCAAGTGGCCCAGGCTGCCGGTCAGTATAATCTGGATGTTTGGCAGAGTGAATGGAGTATGCTGGGCGATAATTACAGCAGTTCCGAATTCGTGGGCTACGAGCAGGCTTCTGAGATGGATATCGCTTTCTACATGTCGAAGGTCATCCACAATGACCTCACTGTGGCTGGGGTGTCTTCCTGGAGTTACTGGACATCGATGGATGTTTCCCGTTGGGGGCATAAGAACCGTTTTCTCTTGATTTCGCTGGTACCTGCCGGTGGCGAGTATGGTGATATAGAGCAGGAGGGAAGCTATCAGGCTACTGCCACTCTTTGGGTACTGGGCAATTACAGCCGCTTTATCCGTCCGGGATACCGCCGTATTGCCCTCGACTTGAACGAATCGCGTACTTTTTTCGGTTCCGCCTGGCTTTCTCCCGAGGGGGATAAGGTAGTGGCCGTCTATACAAACATGTCTGATAAGGCGGTTCGCTTAGGTGAAACGCATGTGGGATGGAGCAATGAAGCGAAGTCAATAGCTACTTATACAACTACCGGTAGCAAGAATCTGGTGGAAGGAACGGTGGCGGCAGGCAAGCAGGTGATTCTGGAAGCCAAGAGTGTGACAACCGTGGTGTATAGCCTGAAGTAAGGAATTAGTTTAACTTCAAAGAAAATCTATATGAAAATGTATTTTAAGAATAACAGGACTGCTCTTGTCTTTTTGCTGGCAATGCTGGTCGTTGCTCCGATAAAGGCGCAGGTGGCATTTGGCGATGCCGCAAAATTCAATGACGGATGGCTGTTCCGGCTGACGGACGACTCGGCTATTGTCCGGACTGACTATGACGACAGCGAATGGCGGAAGCTTTCTTTGCCACACGATTGGTCCATAGAGGGGCAATTGTCGCCCACACTGGCCAGTTGCACCGGGTACCTGCCGGGTGGGATAGGCTGGTATCGCAAACACTTCAGGGTTGAAGACAACGCAACACGTCATTATATCTATTTCGAAGGGGTATATAACCGGAGCGAGGTTTACCTGAACGGGCATCTGCTTGGCAGGCGCCCCAACGGCTATGTATCGTTTCTTTACGACATGACCCCTTACCTGAAGGAAGGCGACAATGTGCTGGCTGTCCGTGTAGACCATAGCCGTTATGCCGATTCACGTTGGTATACGGGGTCGGGCATCTATCGCGATGTATGGCTGGTGGCTGCTCCCGATACACATATTGCGCAATGGGGTGTGGGCTGGCATGCCGCTTCGCTGACAGACAAGCAAGCCGTCGTTGCGGTCGATGTAGAGGTGGAGAAGCACAAGGCAACTTCCGACAAACTGGAACTGAAGGCTTCACTGTACGATACTGCCGGAAAGCAGGTGGCACAACGCCGTGTGCGTGTTGCCGATGGAAAAGAGGGCATTGCCAAGCAAAGTCTTGACTTGAAAGTGTCCAAACCCCATCGTTGGAATCTGGATAATCCGTATCTGTATACATTGAAAACCGAATTGCTTGCCAATGGCAAACGCATTGACGGCAGTGAGACCAAAGTGGGACTGCGTACGCTGGAATTTGATGCCAACAAAGGTTTTGCCCTCAACGGCAACTGGATGAAGGTAAAAGGTGTATGCCTGCATCATGATGCAGGAGTGCTGGGTGCAGTAGTGCCGCCGGAGGTATGGGAACGCCGCCTGAATAACTTGAAAGGGATTGGCGTAAATGCCATCCGCATGAGCCATAACCCACAAGCCCCCGTTCTTTATGAACTGTGTGACCGCCTGGGATTTCTTGTAATGGATGAAGTCTCTGACGAATGGGAGTTTCCGAAACGCAAATGGGTACAAGGCTGGAATGTGGGTACTCCGAGTTATGACGGTACTTTCGACTTCTTCGAGGAGTGGATAGAACGGGACGTAACCGATATGGTACGTCGTGACCGCAATCATACCTGTATTTTCTTGTGGAGTATCGGCAATGAAGTGGATTATCCGAACGACCCTTATTCGCATCCCGTTCTTGATGGAGCTAAAATCAACCAGCCTATGTTCGGGGGCTATAAGCCGGATGCTCCCGATGCCATGCGCATCGGAACCATAGCAAAGCGTCTGGCTGCCTGTGTACGTGCCGTGGACACTTCCCGTCCCGTGACCGGAGCTTTGGCGGGGGTCGTGATGTCGAACGAGACGGAGTATCCCGATGCTGTGGATGTGGTGGGGTATAACTATACGGAAAACCGCTACGACCAAGACCATGCCACTTATCCGGACCGCATTATCTATGGAAGCGAGACGGGTTCGGGGCTTGATGCCTGGTATGCCGTCCGCGACAAGGATTTCATCTTCGGGCAGTTCATCTGGACCGGTACGGATTATCTGGGTGAATCGGGCAGATGGCCGTCCCGCGGTTTGTACACGGGTTTGCTCGATTTCGGAAGTTTCCCCAAGCCACGCGGACATTTCCGGGCTTCGTTGTGGTGCGAGAATCCGGTCACGTATGCAGGAACATATCCGGTATATGTCCATCCCAAGCATCCCGAGCATGTATTCCTTTCGCCTGATGCATGGGACATCTGGAACTATGACGAGGGGCAGAACATACGTGTGGTGTGTTATACCAATGCTCCGCAGGCGCGTTTGCTGCTCAACGGCAGGGTGGTAGGCGAGATGAAACCTTATGATGAAAAGACCGGCATCATCTACTGGGATATTCCTTTCCGGGCTGGTGAGCTTCGTGCTGAGGGCTGCGATAAGGAAGGAAATGCCTTGTCGAGCTATTCCATCCGGACATCCGGACGTCCTTATGCCATCCGTGCCACGGCGGATCGCACTATTTTGTCCGGCGACCGCGCCACTGCGCACATAACCGTAGAGGTGGTTGACGAAGAAGGTACTGTTGTGAAACTTGGCGACAATGAAATTACGTGTACAGTTGAAGGAGCGGCGCGTCTGCTTGGGCTCGAAGGCTCTGACAACAGTGACATGAGTGATTATACCGATAACCGTCACCGCGTATACCACGGGCGTTTGCTGGCCTATATACAGACTACCGGAGGAGAGGGACCGGTTAAAGTAAAGTTTGCTTCCCCCCTTCTGAAAGGAACTGAAGTAAAGTTTGAAGTAGGGCAGTAGTGAATAGGCTGTCGGGATATTCTTCTTTAGTTAACAGTAGCTTAATCTCCCTCTTGAAGTATGGATTGCGCAAGTAATAAATTTATTACTTGCGTAATCTATGTTTTTTATAGCTTTGCGCAAGTAATAAAAAGGGGAACATGAAAACAGAGATTGTAGGGCGCATTAGGGAACAAAAAGCCTTGATGGAATATATGGATTCCAAGGAGTCTGAATTTATAGCTATTTATGGATGTCGTCGAGTAGGGAAAACTTTTGAGTTTGATAACCTCTACCGTGCCCTTTTTAAATATTCCGAGAAATATTGTGGAGGCGTAGCGGTCTATTCCCATATCCTTTTGAGCAGAGTCTTTTCGGACAAGATGACGGAAACTTTCCCTTTCATGCCTTGCTGCATAAAAGGAGCTTCTTGCAATGACAATGTAAAACAGAAATAGTTGTTCCCCCCGTCGCGGCTGATTATCCGGGGAGAGACGTTGGTGACGGTTCCTTGCAGGTAGCCGTATTCCTTGCTTGTATATCCTTCCAGTTCTATTTCGGCTTTCATGCCCGGATTGATTTGCGTGATGCAGGCATATGGCAGTTCTGCGGTGGCGATGGCCTGCCCATTCCGGATGCCTGTCAGTGTGATGTCCGTATCTGCCGTTTCGGGGTAGGGCACGAATGCCGCTACGGCCAGCAGCAGTGCCACGATGAGGCCGATAATGCCGATTCCGCTGCGCACTAGCATCGGGGGGACCTGCCCGATGATTCTCCGTACCTGCTCGCTTCTGAGCTCTATGTCTTTGTTCTCCATACTGTTATTCTGTAATTCATGCTGTCTCCCATGCGCTAACTGCCCAATTCCAATTGGTTTTTTACGAGGTTATAATAAGCTCCCCGGTTGGCTATCAGTTCCTGGTGCTTTCCGGTTTCTATGATTTTTCCTTGGTCTATCACCACTATCCGGTCTGCATTTTTGACGGTACTCAGGCGGTGCGCCACTACGACTACCGTTTTCCCTTTGTAGAATTCCATCAGGTTTTCTACAATCGCCCGTTCATTGTTGGCATCCAGTGCATTGGTGGCTTCGTCCAGAAAGATGTACTGCGGATTCTTATAGACGGCGCGGGCTATCAGTATCCGTTGCTTCTGTCCTTGGCTCAGCCCTACGCCGTCTTGTCCTATCAGGGTGTTGTATTTTAGGGGGAGGCGCATGATGTAGTCGTCTATGCGGGCGATACGGGCGGCCTCTGCCAGGCGCGTCTTGTCTATTTCCCCGTCGTCCACGGCAATGTTTCTGGCGATGGATTCGGAGAAGATTACCCCGTCCTGCATCGCTACGCCGCATTGCCTGCGCCACCACTTCAGGTTGAAGCGGTTGATGTCTGTGCCGCCGATAGAGATTTCTCCACCCAATGCCTGGTAGTAGCCCAACAGCAACTTGATGATTGTCGTCTTTCCACTTCCGCTGGTGCCCACGATGGCAGTCACTTTCCCTTCGGGAATCTCAAAATCCACACTGTCCAGTGTCTTGTTCAAGGCGTGCGGGTCGTACTTGAAGTCCACCATTTTCAGCCGTAGGCTTTTGTTTTGGCTTTGAAAGGCGGTGAGGGCATTCGTGTCGCTTTCCTCGTTTTCCATCTCGTGTATTTCGTTGATACGTTCCAAACTTATCTTCACGTCCTGTAGAGAGTAGATAAAATTCATCAGCTGCTCGATGGGCGAGCTTAGTTGCCCGATGATGTACTGCACCGCCAGCATCATACCCAACGTCATTTGCCCGTTTATCACGGCGGTTGCTGCCACTACGGTAATCACTATGTTCTTTATTTCGTTGATGAAGATGCTGCCTGCTTCTTGTGTTTGTTGCAGTTTCAAGCTCTTCATGTTGGCTTCGAAAAGTTCGGCCTGCACGTCTTCCCACTCCCAGCGGCGGCGCTGTTCGCAGTCTTGCAGCTTTATCTCCTGCATGGCGGTGATGAACTGGTAGGTCTTGTTGTTGTTCTTTGCCTGCTTCTCGAAGTAGAGGTAGTCTATCTGCTTCCTGCGTTTCAGGAAGAGGGCAATCCAGGCGGAGTAGGCGATGCTGCCTGCCAGAAAAATACAGAATATCGGCAGATTGTAGCATAACAGCACGGCTCCGAACACAATGAAGCTGAACAACGAGAACATCACGCTGAGTGTCTGCGTGGTAAGGAACTTTTCCACCCGATTGTGGTCGTTCATCCGTTGCAGCAGGTCGCCCATCAGCTTGGTGTCGAAGAAGGACATGGGCAGCTTCAGCAGCTTGATGAAGAAGTCGCTGACCAGCGAGATGTTTATCCTCATGCTGATGTGTAGCAATATCCACCGACGTATGAAGTCCACTGATGTGCGGCTGACGGTCAGCATCAACTGTCCGATAAGTATCAGATAGATGAAATTCAGGTTTCGGTGCTTGATTCCTACGTCCACAATGGCTTGTGTCAGGAAGGGAAAGATGAGTTGCAGGACACTGCCAATCAGTAGTCCCAGGATGATTTGCCCGAAGTAACGGCGGTACTGGCGGAAATAGCCGAAGAGGAAGGAGAAGGAGCGCTTTTCCGATTTGTGCTCCTCCTGCTTTTCGTAGAAGGCTGGGGTGGGTTGGAGGAAGAGGGCGATGCCAGCTTCTTCGTTCTTAACAAATGTATTAAACCAATTTTCTTTAAAATCTTCTTCCGTGTATTTTAGCAATCCTTTTGCTGGATCGGCTATATAGTAAATATTCTTCTTCTTTCGTTTTTTTATATCACATAATATGATAAAATGTTTCTGATTCCAATATAGGATACAAGGCAATGAAGCTTCTTTTAATTGGGGAATTGTTACCTTTCCCACTATTGTATGAAATCCCAATTTTAAAGCAGCTTCATTGATGCTGCGTAATGATGTTCCTTCCGTAGTTGCAAAACAGTATCGGGATATTGTTTCCAATGAATAGTTTGTTCCAAAGAAATCGCATATCATTTGTAAGCAGGCTAAACCGCACTGCATAGAGTCGTACTGTTTATGGAGTGGGAATCTCATCATTCTTTCAATAACTGTATGTTCGGTTTTTCTTGTTGCAGATATTGGCTTTTTCTTTTTGGGGCTTTATGTTTCCATACATATTGAACGGTGAAGTAAAGCATTTTGTCCCGTTTGGGGTAATCGTAATTTATGTAACTGTGATAATCCAACCGGGTATCGTCAATAGAGTAAGCATATTCATAAGGTTCTATCATATAGCGCATGCCGATTCCTACGTTCCAATTGGTATTTATACTCCAGTTAAGTACCATTCTGCAATCGGTAGAATTCTTCCTTTTGGAATATTCCTCATGAGAATAGGGCTGGAAGCTGATGGAACCGTTCAACGAAATGTTTTTATAATAGAAACGCCAATTGGGGTAAATGCTTATCCAGCTTTTTGTGGTATTTTCAAAAAAGCACCTACGGTATCTTCCCATCAAGCCGATATGCCCTACATTTTTTATATTGTATCTGGCACTGAGCGTGGCGATAAGCTGGGACTCCCTTTTCTTGTTTTCGTAAGTGTAGGCATAAACCTCTCCTTCCTTCCGGCCTATTCTTTCGTATATATCCATATATTGGGCATAGCAGATGTCGGGTTCTATATACCACGCTCCTTGTGTGAACCGGTAGGCTACTCCACTCTCGATGGTATAACTTGGCTCAAGGTAGGGGTTTCCTTTGATGACCTGAAGGCTGTCTGTGGAGGTGTTGTACGGGTTCAGCAGGGAAATGGAGGGGTTGGATGTATATCCCCTGACGTAGCCTTTAAGCAGATGATGCTTTCGGAATGAGTAGCTTGCATTTCCCGAAACTCTTATCTTGTAGTATTGATTCTTGATGTCTTCTATTTTATTGTAATGACAATCTAATCCCAACGATAGCATATACGAAAAAGGTGTTTTTGCACTGCTGTATGTGGAATATAGGTATTCGTTCCAGCTTCGGTAGTCGAAAGTATTGCTGCCTGCGGTCGAAGTGTTGTCCAATTTCCCGTTTATATAGTAAGTGCCACTTCCTATTGTCAGTTCGTTTTTGTTGTCCCATTTCTTTTGGTATTCGGCTATGTAACTGCCGGTCTGATAAACCATTTTATAGCGGTTCTCATTGGAATAGTTGTAATTGTCAGAAAATTCATGGTTACAGTTGTTGTCTTTATTGAGGCTGTAACTGTAACTGAGGGTACTTTCGAGCAGGCTTTTCTCGTTCAGTCGATATTGGTGCAATACTTTTCCGGCATAGGTAATGGGACGGTTGTGGGTTAATCTCCGGACATCATATTCATAGGAAGTCCCTTTTTGTGAGATACTCCCTTCTCCCCACTTTCTTGTTTTTGTGTTACTATAATCGGCATATAAACTGTAAGAGAGATAGTTTTTAAGATTGGGCACAAAGTCTCCCCCTATGTAAAAGGCGGCATTGTGCGAATTGTGCCGGGTATTTGCGCTGTAGTCTTTGTCTGTTTCGGAGTAATGCTGTTCTCCGTATTCATTTCCTTTTTCACGGTTGGCTCCCGACCAGAACAAGATGGTATAGAAAGAGAATTTGTCGTTCCCAGTTTCAAAACTTCCACTGTGAGAGTTTGTCACCATTCCCGGATGGACGTCATTGTACAGATTCAGCAGCTGGTAAGTCTGGCTTCTTTTTTTGAGTTTTATATTGAGCACCGTTGTATATCCGTCTTTTAGATATTTGACCGGTGGATTTTCCATTATTTCTATACTTTCCACTTCTTCCGGGTCAATGGATTCTATGGAGGTGTCCCGTTGCATATTATTGACCAATATGATTACATTCTGTTCATCAGCGGTCTTTATTTTCCGCATGGATAAATCCACCTTTAAATTGGGTATTTCTTGCAAGGCTTCGTAAATGCTTTTCTCTTTCCTTGCATTTCCGGACAGATGAAAAAGGGTGCTTTGGGCATTGGATTTTATGACGTTGCTACGGTCTGCGGTTATTACGACGTTGTCCAAATTCACATTTTTTATTGGGTAAAGAGTATGCTCTAATTCCTTATCGCCGTTCAGGTAGATAGTTCCGTTCACGCTTTGGTAATTGTCATGGAAGATGTAATATGTGTACTCTTTTTCCGGTAGCTTTCCAAATATGTATTGCCCGTCTTTATCTGTGAATGTCTGATGTGAAGAGGAGTCGGACATCGCTTGAATCCGTATGGTTGCGTGTTCAACTCCTTTTCCAAGGGTATCTGTTACGATGCCTGAAAGCTGCCGGAGGTTTTGTCCATTGGCTGAGTGAAAAAACAGGCATGATATAGTAAGGATAATCAAGAACGTTTTATTCATGATTTGTTAACGTTAAGTAAAAGAGATGGGTTGCTCATTGCCAAATATTTTGCGGGATATATATTCATTGTTGAAACGATATGTAATATATTCGTCCATGGTGATTTCCATTGTTTTTAGCGGACACATCTGTTCTGCTTTATTGGGGTGTTCCAATATCTTTTGTTTGCAGAGTCCCCAACATTGTGGTAATAGTTTGCATCGGATACATGCTGGATCATCGTATGTGTTGATAGTAGCTCTTCTTTCCAGCTTGTTCAGTTCCCACTCTATGCTTCCGTCCGTAGTCAGTACCCCTTCTTGGTGAGTGTCCGTGAAGTCTCTTCCAGTGCAATTATAAACATTTCCATCATAGGATATGACCACATTGTTCTTTAAATCCATGAGGCACGAGTAGTTCCGTCTGCCGAAATTGAGATATGACAAACGGAAATTTAATCGTAACATGTCATTGATGAATTCTTTGAGATAAGTACCTGTCGTATAATCGTCTGATGCTGTGGTTTGCCATACACGCTCCAGATGAATCCTTATCTTCTTTCTCTCTACATCTTGTATATCATTTATAACAGAATTCAGATGCTTGAATGTTTGATTGTCGAAATTTATTCTTAAATTGATGCGTGAATCATAAGCATTGGTTAGGTCATGAATAGCTTTCATTACTACATCATAAGTGCCTTCTTTAAACTTCGGTGATTTTTTGATGGAATTGTGCTTTTCTCTGTATCCGTCAATGGTTATCTGGAAGGTGGCATTTAGTTCGGCCAATATAGGAATGATGTCTTCTGTGATGCAAGTTGCATTTGTGACAATGGAAACTTTAATATCCTTGTTCATTGTCTTTGCATAATCTTTTATTTTAAACAGCAGAGGTGCAACTTCTTCTTTAAAGTACAGCATGGGTTCGCCGCCAAACAGAGAAAAATGTATGACGGATATGTCTTCTCTGTTTAGTAGATTTTGTGCATATCTGAATACTTTGTCTTGTTGCTGACAAGATAGATGACTGCCTACAATATGCTTTTCGAAGCAATACCAGCATCTTACATTGCAGTCTAAAGAAGGAAGAAAAGTCAGGTTAAAAGTACCGGAGCTTTCGGTTTTATGGTATTCTTGTATGAGATTACTATATTCATCTACATCGTTTTCTACAATAAAGCCGTTTCCTTGTAAAGCTTTTAAAGTGGTTGCGCTAATCTTGTCATATTTGCCATTTTGTATGAGGTCATAGGTCTGGCAATTTGTCACCATATAGTTGTCATGGTATGTGTTGAACCATAGTATGCCTGCATTGCATGGCGTATACAAATTGTAGTAACTGCTTTTCATTGGTATATGTAAATTTGAAGTTGACAAAAAGGCAGAATATAGATAATTAGTTCATACTATTTTATACTATATTCTGCCGTTCTAAGAGTTTTAAGTATGCTCTATACGATGTGGTGGCATAGTTGGTTTGCTTGCGCTGCAGCAATCACCGCAATTGCAATCACAACCGTTATTCATGTAAACATCTTCATTGGCTCCTCCTTTTAGTAGGGCCATTTCTTCCTCCTTAAGCTGTATGACTTCAAGGGGCAAAGTAAAATTTAGTTCATTCATAATCGTTACATTTTGAGTTAATAATTATTGGGATAGCTATCACTTTTAGTCAATAATGAAGTCTCCGTAAAAAGAATCTTCTCCAATTTTGAATTCAAGGATATATTCTCCTTCAGGCAAACCGTATACTTCGAATGTATGGCATCGCGAAGGTGCCGTGTCATTGTAAGTATAAACAGTATTACCCATACTATCTTTTATAGACGCATGAAAGTCCATAATTGCTACATTTGTATAGATACGAATCGTATTTCCGTCAATAGTGGCGGTAGGCTCCAAAGTGATGGAGCGATAGTCTTTAACCCTATCCTCTGGATAATTTCTATAAAGTTCCACAACGACTTCTTCAGCCAAGCTATTTATACAAAATAGAAAAGAAATGCAAGTAAGTAGTAAATGTCTCATTTCAGTTTTTCTTTTTAGTTCTATTCGCAAAACAACTCCCTTTTTGTGTTTTACGAAAGAAATGAAGCCTACAAAAACTGTACAATTCAACTATACTGCCTACAGAGAGTGTACAAAATAACTACATGGAGTGTACAAAAAGTCTACAAAAAACGTATAACTTGCTTAAAGTGAGAGGATAAACGTATCCCACTTTTTGGGATCTCCCTTTTGCTGAAATACTTTCTCATAGAGCCTTCTTCGGGTGGCTGTGATGGATTCTGCACTATGTCGAGTGATTATAGCCATATCAACGGGCGGTATTCCTATCTTGATGAGAAGACAGACATGCCATTCGTGTTCATTGAACCGATGTAGTCTTTTCAGGTTTTCAGAGAAACCCTTGTAGGCGGAGTTTATGCCTTGTTCCAGCAGTATCCAGTCTTGGGCAAGTTGCTCTTTTGTTTCTTTCTCTTTTGGGCTTTGGGGAATATTGTTTTTGGAATGGGCCAATGTCCTGAAATGTTTATAGATGTCCGATTTCAAAAAGGCGGCTTTTGCTTTCTCGTGTTCGTCCCATTCCATTTCTGCCTGCTTGTTAGTGTGGAATATGATCTCTTTCTGCTTTTGTAACTGAGATTTCAAGGTGGTGTTTTCTTGATTGACTTCGCCCAACTGCCTTTCTAATTCTTCAATTTTCAGCTTGTTCTCTTCTATGAACCGTGCGCTTCTCTGATACTGTTCTTCTTTCAGCCGGTTCAGCCGTTCTATCTGCATCTGGTATTCAGCCTTTTTTCGCTTGCTATACTGTATATAGATAGATATGGTAGCTAAAACTGTCAGAACGGCAACCGACAGAATACAGAAAATGACTATCTGCTTGCGCTCATTTTCTGTCTTTAGACGTTTGTTTTCCTTTTCGCGTATCTGATAGTTGTAGAGGGAGTTCAGACGGCGGATATTCTCGGTATCGGTGATTTGGTTGATGGAGTCTATGTAGTGTTCGTATAGGGATAAGTGCAGGGCGGCTTCTTGCAGGTTGCCGTATGTCAAGGCTATTTCAGCCAATCCCTGATGGGCGGCTTTCTTGGCATATACAGTGCCGAAGTCCAGCAGTTCCCGATAATAGTAAGCAGCAGAGTCAAGTTGCCCGGTCTTGTGATAGAGTTTTGAAGCTATGGAAAAGATACCGCTTCTGCTTGGTTCATCCATATTGTTAAGAGATGGTTGCAGGGCTTTTTTCGCTAAGGCATATTTCCCTTGTTCAATGTAGAGGCTTGCCATCTGGTTTTGCACCATGTCTGCAAGCTTGCTATTTCGTATGGCAGTTGCCAGGTCATACGCATTTTGATAATAGTATAAGGTGCTGTCTGTCTGTTCGTAACAACGGTATTCATAAGCAATGTCCCGTAAAATAAAAACCATGCTTGAGCTGTCTTTTAAGGCTTCATCACATTGCTGTGCCTTTCTATACATCCTCATTGCTTCGTCATGGATTTCTTGATAGGAGAACAGTGTCCCCATCTGGCTGTAAATCTTGCTTTTCAACTGATATCCTTCGTTTTCAGGTAATGCCTCCGCAGCCTTTTCAAAGTAATCCAGTGCCTGCGGTGCATCTCCCAAGTCACGATACACCCGTCCGGCATAGTAGTAAGCTTCCGGCAGATGTCGTTCATCGTCTTTCTCTATATAATAATGTAATACGGGTAGTATCAGGCTGTCCGACGTATGGGGTATGTATGCCTTGTCGTTTGCCTTGATGCAGAGCAGCCGGTAATACATCTGCGTGGTTTCTGGTTCGGTCTGCAGGGTGTTTTCAATGTTTTTCAGCAAAGCAATGGCACTGTCCGGGCATGCATTCGTCAAGCTGTCCGCAATAATCAGTGACTGTGGATAGGGCTTGTGTCCGCAGGCGCAGAAGCCCAATAGGACAAGGATAAGAAATAACGCCTGTGTCATTACTTTCATGTGGGCAAATATAATGTTTTTTTGGGGGTTCTTCCGGAAAATGCGTAGTTAAATGAGAAATTATCTGTGTGTACTTCAGTTATCAATTATTCGAGTTTCAATGCCTCACATCCTTCACCTTTTCTGCATATCGACCTATCCATCGGATTTTCCGGTGAAACTTCATGCACTTTTCCGCATCTGTATTTCCAGCGTGTTCCATCTATATACGGAACGCGTTGCATCTATAGTTCCAACGCGCTGCATCTATAGATGCAGCATCCTGCAAATATATATGCAACACGACACATATTTATGCAGATTTAGGCTTGACGCCTTTCTCGGATGAACCTTTTTTGCACTACTTCTTCTTCTTTTTGCTTCGCCTATTCCGTAGATTTTCAATATCTTTGTATCGCCGCCGTCGCGAAGTCGGTCGGCTGAAAGTGAAACGTGCCGTTGGCACTACGCAGCTGCACAAGATTGTAGTGGTGTACAAAGGTATGGACATGCCGGTGTGCGAGGAGGTGTATGAACTGACTGTTTAAGGGCTATTTCGTAGCATTTTCCTTCAACTTGTTGAGCGATTCCATCCGGACATCCGGATGTCTTTATGCCAATGCGATGGCACGGGTTGTACATTTCTTACAGAATGTATTGCACTTCCTTGAACAGATATTCCCGTTCACTTCCTCCTTCATCCTCCAGCACGAACCGTCCGTCTTGCTCTACACGCAGCAACCGGGCAAGGAACTTGCCGTTGGCATCTTCATAAGGGTGCAATCCCCGGCGACGGAAAAGGGAGCGGGCATACCGTGTGGATATCTCGTCGGAGTAGACGGCGAAGTCCTCCATTTGGAGGCTGTTGTAGTAGATTTGTACACGTCTTAGGATATGGGCAAGGATTTCATAACGGTCGTGCTCCTTTCCGGTGATTTGTTTCAGTGAGACGGGGTTGGGAGCATCACTGTTGAAGACTTCCTGGTTGATGTTGATGCCGATTCCGGCAATGCTGCGCCTGATATGATGTCCGGAAAGGTCGTTCTCTATCAGTATGCCGCAGATTTTCTTGTCTTTCCAATAAATGTCGTTCGGCCATTTGATGGTGATTTCATCAGACCATCTGCTCAGCTCTTCCTTAATGGCGAGGGAAACGATTTGTGAAAGGATGAACTGCCGGCGGGCTTCCAGAAAAGAAGGGTAGAGTACAAAGCTGAAAAGCAGGTTCTTGCCTTCTTCAGCTTCCCAGGTGTTGCCGCGCTGGCCTTTACCGGCAGTTTGGAACTCGGCAGTCACGGTTGTTAGTTCGGCAACGGATTCTTGCAACTGGTTGCAAAGCTGGCTGAGGTATTGGTTGGTCGATGCCGTCTCGTCCAATGCCACCAGCGGGAACGGGAATGTGTCAGGGCAGGGCTTCATATTCGGTACGCATTTTTTTGGTGAACTTCTTCAATACTTCTTCCACGGAGTGGTCTATCAGTTGCTTCAACAGTTTGTCGTCGACGTCACCGTCAAGGAGCACCTGGTTCCAGTACTTTTTGTTGAAGTGATAGGCACCTTCGATGGCAACATAGTGCTCCCGCAGTTCGAGTGCATATTCGGGGTCGCATTTCAGACAAATCTTGTTGGCGCTTTCCAGGTCGATAAGTGCAAACATTTTATTCATGACTTTCATCACGAGCGAGTATTCGTCAAACGGAAAGCATTCCGTGACGGCTTTTTTGCTGAGGCAATATTCGCGGGCGGTTTCGATGTCCATGATGGTATTTACGGTTTTACGGTTTACAATTTACGATTGAAATAACTCTTGCTTGTCAATTTTCAACTCTCAGAACATCGGCGGATAGAAGGCTTCTTTGAGATGCTCTATCCTGAATGCACCCGGTTCGCCTACAGCCGTTATGATGTCGAAGCGGACGGGTGCATCCAAGCAGAAGTGCTTGATATAGGCATCGGCCGCTACGACAATACGTCGTATTTTCTGCCAGTTCACGGCATCCTGCGGCTCAATGTAATCCGTATTGCTACGGGTTTTCACTTCCACAATAATCAGTTCCTTATCTTTGTCGGCTACAATATCCAGCTCAAGGTGATTCTTCCGCCAGTTACGGTCACGTATGGTGTAACCGTTCTGTTCCAAGTATTTGGCAGCGGCGTCTTCACCGGCTTTTCCAAGAATATTGTGTATTGCCATTATTTCGGCAATTTAATCATGCCTTCATGTCCTCGTCGGTAGATGGCAGGGACCTTCAAGGCTTTGCCTCTCATCAGGGTTTCTGCACTGCGTGTTGTGGGTACCGGAGCCTGACCGGTGATTTCCTGGATGGCACGGGCATATAGGAACTCTTTATCCGAACCATAGTCTCTGTATATGTAATATCCGTCTCCTCTGCCGTAAGGGTCGTTTTCATCTATTTCGATGTCAGGTGTGAACCCATTTTCATAATCTCCAACACCTTTGGCATTATAGATCTGGAAGGTAATGGGAACTACTTCGTAGACATTATTTCTTATGGTATATTCTACTGGTTCCATACCTACATTCTTACCGGTAGTTCTTTTACCTATAAGTGTTACTTCTACATCTATTCCCTTTAGAGAATTGATGACAAGTTCACTGGCTGATGCTGTTCCGCTACCTACGATACAATAGACGTGCTGAAGGTTTAAGGCACCTGCTGATAGAGATGTAGCCAGATTCTCATAGTTGGAATATGCAAACAATTCTTCCTCACGTTTATTGTTGCGTTTTTCCATTCTTTCTTTATTATATCTCAGGCTTGTAAACAC
This sequence comes from Bacteroides sp. AR20, assembly GCF_964250605.1. Taxonomy (NCBI): domain Bacteria; kingdom Pseudomonadati; phylum Bacteroidota; class Bacteroidia; order Bacteroidales; family Bacteroidaceae; genus Bacteroides; species Bacteroides sp. AR20. The sequence continues at coordinate 96,529 of NZ_CAXUGK010000004.1, forward strand.
CTTGCCTTCAGATTTTGCGCCGGCTATACAAGTTGCTATTAGGTTGGCTGATATAACGTGGCCACCTCCATTGTAACGTAAATCCAAAATTAGGTCAGTGATATTCTGGCTTTTGAATTCTTTGAATACATCGAATAATTCTTGGTCATATCCAGCCTCAAATCCAGAATAAACAAGATAGCCGATCCTGTGCCCTGGAGTTTCTTCTTCTGTTGTCACTTTGCTGAAAAGAACAGGATTGCAGTACATGGCTTCGGAAGATATGTCTTTTTACTGGGTACCTCCCTCCATATCCTCCTCTGTAATTTTCAGACTGAAAGCCGAAGCAGGTATCAGTAAATCTAGGTAATGTTGCCAATAATTATTCATGGTTAACTTCTCTCCGTTTATTTGCATGATTGAGGAACCTCGTTTAATACCTGCTCGTGCTGCCGGTGAATTGGGATAAACACCTTGTACAAAGAAGTAGATAGTGTAATTATCTTCACTTCCAATTGCGCGGACGTCTGCTCCGGTAATACCGAAACTATAGGTTTGTTCTTTTTTTACCCATTGAGTGGAACGGGTTGAACCGATGGGATTTTTTTTCTGTATGTATGAAAAGAGAGTATATTTCCCATCAGCAGTAGCCTTTTTATCCAAAGTATTGGTAGTCATACTTCCCAATGCATCATAGAAGAAGTCTTCATAGCCTTTGTTATGGTCAAGATTCAACGTTTTGTATTCATCGTTCCAGAGATACATTTCCCTCAGATATTCATCAACTTTTGCGTTAATCTCCATATCTTCAGTGGTTTGGGGAACACTGGTCCCCTTTTGTGTAACTTCAAAACTTGCAGGAGAATAGCCGTCTATATTAATGGAAATTCTGGCTGTCCGGTCGGTGGTGGAACTTGTACTTACAGATAATTTCAAGGTGCTTTGTCCTTTTGTACCCGAGGTCGTATTCAGTTTGCACCAATCCGCTCCTGAGGTGACGGAAGCTACCCATTTGGCTGCAGCATTGAAGCTTACAGACAACTCATTATCCTGGCTGATCTCCAGGGATTTTCCCTCTGTCCAACTCTGATTGGTTATGCCGGTATTAAGTTTATTATCGTCATCGTCACTACATGAGATAAAACTTATACTGAACAATGTGAGTAGAAAGAAACTAAGATAATTTACATGTTTCATACCTTTTAAATTTAGAACTCTCCAAAAATACGTTTTTAATTACTAAATTAAAATGTTTTTAAGAAATACTTTAAGTTTACCGGTCAAAAAAATATTTCAGTGCTATTTAAGTGTTTCCGATATAAAAATTACGTAGGTTCGTTTTGTTTTTACAGAAGTAAAAGTAATTTTGCAGGAAATATGAGAAAGAGAGATAAAACGTGTGCGAAAGCAACGCCCGAAGAACCGAAACGCGAGCAGCGCATGGTATGCCTGATGAGCGAGGAAGAGCAGCGGATTGTGGACCGTTATCTGGAGAAATACAAGATAACGAACAAGTCGCGTTGGCTGCGGGAGACTATTCTCATGTTTATCCATAAGAATATGGAAGAGGATTATCCTACTTTGTTCGGTGAGCACGACATGAGGAGGTGAAAATTAAAAATTAAAGGGGGTGGCGTTGGACGATAGCTATTATATGAAGCAGGCGCTTTTGGAAGCCTATAAGGCCGGTGAACGGGGAGAAGTTCCCGTAGGTGCAGTTGTGGTGTGCAAGGACCGTATCATAGCTCGTGCCCATAATCTGACGGAGACTTTGACGGATGTCACCGCCCATGCCGAGATGCAAGCCATTACCGCTGCCGCTGCAACTCTTGGCGGCAAATATCTGAATGAATGTACTCTCTATGTCACAGTGGAACCCTGCGTGATGTGTGCCGGTGCCATTGCCTGGGCACAGATGGGGCGTCTGGTGTTTGGCGCCGAAGATGAGAAAAGAGGGTATCAGCGCTATGCCTCGCAGGCATTGCATCCCAAAACACAAGTAGTAAAAGGAATTCTGGCAGATGAATGTGCCGCCCTGATGAAAGAGTTCTTTGCCGCCAAGCGCAAATAATCTCTAATCCTTTATCCCTAATCCCTACTCCTTGATTTCTTCAAAATCCACATACTCTCCCTCGTCTTTGGAGAACAGTTTCTTGTGGCGGGGACGTATTTCACCTTCTTCAGTTTGTGCCTCCTCAGACGATTGTCTATTATCATTGTAGGAATACCCTCCCGGCTGGTAATTACCATTTCCTTTTTGGTAGGGACCGGAGTTGGAGGAAGTACGGCGTCCGCCCAATCCGAATATGTTCCGGATGACAGTACCGATAATGCTGAGGCCAATGAGCAGAATGGCAATTATGATGATGAATAAAAATCCTAAAATATGAAACATGGGCTAATGTCTTTTTATGTGTTCGTTTTCTGCGAACTTCAATACAACAACCGTGCCAAAGATTTGTTTATTTACTTTTCCTTGTAATAAGCGAAAGCAGTATATACCAGACGATGATTGCAGAAAAGCTGCAGATTCCCAAGAAGATGAGGAACGGAATGCAGACAAGCAGGAAAATGAAGCTTGTTTTATTGTCTTTCCATGACAGATTCTTGAATTTGAGTGAGAACATTGGAATCTCCGATACAAGCAGCCATGAGAAAAGGCAGACCAGCAGCAACAGATAAACCGGATGGAAATTGCTGCTCACCAGCCAGTCGTGAGCGCCCGTCACCAATGAAGCCCAGAACAAGGCGTTTGCCGGGACGGGAAGTCCTACGAAAGAGCTCGTCTGGCGGGTATCGTTGTTGAACTTGGCAAGCCGCAGTGCAGAGAATACGGACAAAAGAAATGCGAGATAGGGGAAAACGCCGGCCAAGCTTTCCATTGCGCCCGAATAGTCCATTTCCTTGAACAAGGAAAATACAATCAGGGAAGGGGCCACTCCGAAACTGACATCATCTGCCAGAGAATCCAAATCCTTGCCGATAATGGAGTGTGCGTCCAGTGCACGTGCCATCATGCCATCGAAGAAATCGAATACGGCACTGAAGATAATGAAAGCGAGTGCCCATTCATATCTGGCTTCGAATGCCATGACACAAGCAATACACCCGGAGAATAGGTTCAGGCAGGTCAGAGTATTTGGAATATGGCGGGTAATGCAGTTTGCCATTGTTGTTCTTTTATTATTTAAGTTTGGCTATCACAGTCTGATTGCCGGTAGTCAGTTGTCCTAGTTTAACGAATACTTCGGTGCCCAACGGTAGAAAGACATCTACGCGGGATCCGAATTTGATGAAACCCATATGTTCGTCAATATAGCATTCCTCGCCCGGTTCGGCATAGGTCACGATGCGGCGCGCCATGGCTCCGGCTATCTGTCGTGCCATAATCTCCACGCCTTCCGGAGTTTCTATTACTACGGTGGAACGCTCGTTGTCGGTGCTGGCTTTGGGCAGCCAGGCTTTCATGAACTTCCCGTTTTTGTGCCATACCTTCTTTACCGTACCATCTACCGGATACCAGTTGGCGTGTACATTAACCAGACTCATGAATATAGATACCATGATACGGCGGTCGTGGAAGTATTCGTTTTCCTCCACTTCTTCCACCACTACGATTTTACCGTCGGCAGGAGCTACCACGACTTTCTCCGTTTCTTGTCCGAACAAACGGATGGGGCAGCGGAAGAAGTTCACGAGTATGCCATATACTATGAGGCTGATGACCGCTACTACGTAAAAAGGAACTTTGCATTCCAATCCGAAGTAAAGGGCAGTGTTGACAGCCAGAATCAGAACCAGGCTGCCTGCCAATGTATGTGTTCCTTCACGGTGTATGCGTATCTTTTTTAATCTTTTTAATCGACCCATGTATATCGTATTTGCTAATTTAGATAGAAATTATCTGCAAAAATAGGCTTATTTTGAAAATCTAACAAGGATTTGGAGAGAGAAATGTGCATGTTGATAACTTTTTGGGAAATATTTTTGTTAGCTGTGATAGAGGTTGTAATTTTAGGCTCTCAATAGAAAGGATATATATGCAAGATTTTGTTCATTTACATGTCCATACCCAATACTCTCTTCTGGATGGTCAGGCAAGTGTCAGCAGGCTGGTTGACAAGGCCATGAAGGATGGTATGAAAGGCATTGCCGTGACCGACCATGGAAATATGTTCGGTATCAAGGAGTTCACCAACTATGTCAACAAGAAGAACAGCGGGCCAAAGGGGGAGATAAAGGACCTCAAGAAAAGGATTGCCGGTATTGAAAGCGGTGAGATAGAGTGTGAAGACAAGGAAGCGGAGATTGCCGATTGTCGTGCCAAGATGGCAGAAGCGGAAAGCAAGCTGTTCAAGCCGATTGTAGGCTGTGAAATGTATGTGGCCCGCCGAACCATGGATAAGAAGGAGGGGAAGCCGGACCAGAGTGGCTATCACCTGATTGTGCTGGCAAAGAATGAGAAGGGGTATCACAATCTGATAAAACTTGTATCGCATGCCTGGACAAGGGGATACTATATGCGTCCGCGTACAGACCGCAGTGAACTGGAAAAGTACCATGAGGGGCTGATTGTCTGCTCGGCTTGTATCGGTGGCGAGGTTCCTAAGAAGATTATCAATGACCAGCTGGAAGAGGCAGAAGAAGCTGTACGCTGGTATAAGAATCTGTTTGGCGATGATTACTATCTGGAGCTTCAGCGCCATAAAGCCACTGTTCCCCGTGCCAACCACGAAGCCTATCCGCTTCAGCAGAAGGCGAATGCCAAGTTGCTGGAGCTTGCCCGGAAATATGACATTAAGGTTATCTGCTCCAATGACGTCCACTTTGTGGATGAAGAGAATGCAGAAGCGCACGACCGCCTGATTTGTCTGAGCACGGGTAAAGATCTGGATGACCCTACCCGAATGCTTTATACCAAGCAGGAATGGATGAAGACAAAGGCTGAGATGAACGCCTTGTTTGAGGATGTTCCCGAAGCCTTGTCCAATACCTTGGAGATTTTGGACAAGGTGGAATATTATTCCATCGACCACGCTCCTATTATGCCTACGTTTGCTATTCCGGAAGATTTCGGAACGGAAGAGGGCTATCGGCAGAAATATACCGAAAAGGACTTATTTGATGAGTTTACCCAGGATGAAAACGGCAAGGTGGTGCTGGATGAGGATGCCGCCAATGCCAAGATAAAGCGTCTGGGGGGCTACGACAAGCTGTACCGTATCAAGCTGGAAGCCGACTATCTGGCAAAATTGGCATTCGACGGTGCTAAAAAACTGTACGGTGATCCCTTGTCCGACGAGGTGAAGGAACGTCTGGTCTTTGAGCTGTACATCATGAAGACGATGGGTTTCCCGGGATACTTCTTGATTGTGCAGGACTTTATCAATGCCGCCCGCACACAGCTGGGCGTTTCGGTAGGACCGGGACGTGGTTCGGCTGCCGGCTCGGCGGTGGCCTATTGCTTGGGCATCACGAAAATAGACCCGATTCAATACGACCTTCTGTTCGAGCGTTTCTTGAATCCCGACCGTATCTCTTTGCCTGATATCGATGTGGACTTCGATGATGACGGGCGTGGAGAAGTGCTCCGCTGGGTGACGGAGAAGTACGGGCAAGAGAAGGTGGCGCACATCATTACATATGGCACGATGGCGACCAAGATGGCCATCAAGGACGTGGCGCGCGTGCAGAAACTGCCTTTGAGCGAATCGGACCGTCTGTGCAAGCTCGTGCCGGATAAGATTCCCGACAAGAAACTCAACCTGCCCAATGCCATTGCCTACGTGCCCGAATTGCAGGCTGCGGAGGCTTCGCCCGATCCCCTGGTGCGCGATACGATGAAATATGCCAAGATGCTGGAAGGTAATGTACGCGGTACGGGTGTGCATGCCTGCGGTACTATTATTTGCCGTGACGACATCACGGATTGGGTACCCGTCAGCACGGCGGATGATAAGGAGACGGGCGAGAAGATGCTCGTTACCCAATACGAAGGTTCCGTCATCGAAGATACGGGACTTATCAAGATGGACTTCCTCGGACTGAAAACCTTGTCCATCATTAAGGAAGCCGTTGCCAATGTACGTCTGCACCGCGGCTTGGAACTCGACATCGACAAGATATCCATTTCCGACCCTGCTACCTATAAACTCTATTGCGACGGCCGCACCATCGGTACGTTCCAGTTTGAATCGGCCGGTATGCAGAAATATCTGCGTGAGTTGCAACCGAGCACTTTCGAGGACTTGATTGCCATGAACGCCCTCTACCGTCCGGGACCTATGGATTATATCCCCGACTTCATCGACCGTAAGTGGGGACGCAAGCCCATCGAGTATGACATCCCCATCATGGAGAAGTATCTGAAGGATACCTACGGCATTACGGTCTACCAGGAGCAGGTCATGCTTCTGTCGCGTTTGCTGGCAGACTTCACCCGTGGTGAGTCCGATGCCTTACGTAAGGCGATGGGTAAGAAACTGCGTGACAAGCTGGACCACATGAAGCCGAAATTCATTTCGGGTGGACAAAAGAACGGCCACGACCCGAAAGTGCTTGAGAAAATCTGGGCCGACTGGGAAAAGTTTGCGTCCTATGCCTTCAACAAGTCACATGCCACTTGCTATTCGTGGGTGGCCTATCAGACGGCTTTCCTCAAGGCCAACTATCCGGCCGAATACATGGCGGCGGTCATGAGCCGAAGTTTGGCGAATATTACCGATATAACCAAACTGATGGATGAATGCAAGGCAATGGGCATCAATACATTGGGGCCGGATGTGAATGAAAGTAACCTGAAGTTCACCGTGAACAAGGAAGGCAATATCCGTTTTGGTCTTGGCGCGGTGAAAGGGGTAGGCGAGGGTGCTGTGCAGAGCATCATGGAGGAACGCGAGAAGAATGGTCCTTTCAAGGGTATATTTGATTTTGTGCAGCGTGTCAATCTGACAGCCTGCAACAAGAAGAATCTGGAATGTCTTGCTTTGGCGGGCGGGTTCGACAGCTTCCCGGAGCTGAAGCGAGAGCAGTATTTTGCCGTAAATTCCAAGAACGAGGTCTTCCTCGAAACCTTGGTGCGGTATGGTAACCGTTACCAGGCCGACCAGGCTGCGGCTGCAAACTCCTTGTTCGGCGGTGAGAATGTGGTGGATATCGCCACTCCGGAAATACCGGTAGCGGAACGTTGGAGCGACCTCGACCGTTTGAACCGGGAGCGCGATTTGGTAGGTATCTATCTGTCCGCACACCCGTTGGATGAGTATTCCGTAGTTCTGGAGCATGTTTGCAACACTCACATGGCAGAGCTGGAAGATAAGACGGCACTTGTGGGACGCGAAATAACAATGGGTGGCATCGTGACCGCCGTGCGTCGCGGTATCAGTAAAAATGGAAATCCTTACGGCATAGCCAAGATTGAAGACTATTCCGGTTCGGCAGAGCTTCCTTTCTTCGGAAATGATTGGGTGACCTATCAGGGGTATCTGGGTGAACGTACCTTCTTGTTCATCAAAGCCCGTTGCCAGCCCAAGCAATGGCGGCAGGATGAGTTGGAGCTGAAGATAACCTCCATGGAACTGTTGCCTGACGTCAAGGAGAAACTGATTGAGAAGATAACCATTCTCATTCCGCTGAGTGTGCTGAACAAGGCTTTGATAACTGAACTGGCAGAACTGACCAAGGAACGTCCGGGCAGTACGGAGCTTTATTTCAAAGTCAGAGATGAGGATAGCAAGATGACGGTCGATTTGATTTCCCGTCCCGTGAAGCTTTCCGTGGGGCGTGAACTGATTACTTATTTAAAAGAGCGTCCAGACCTTGAGTTCAGGATTAATTAGTTATCTTTGTTGGAAAACGAAGATAGGCTGCACCTCGGCATAAAAAATGAACAAGTTCATTTTGTTTTGCATTCGGTTTGCACTATCTTTGCTTCGAAAGCGAAGGTTGATAAAACGCAATTGACAGTAAATTAATAATTATAGTTGACATTTAATATTAAAAGAAATGGCTTTAGAAATTACAGACAGCAATTTTCAAGAAATCCTGGCAGAGGGAAAGCCGGTCGTTATGGATTTCTGGGCACCTTGGTGCGGCCCTTGTAAGATGGTGGGACCAATCATCGATGAATTGGCTACTGAATATGAAGGAAAGGTGATTATTGGCAAATGTGACGTGGATGAGAACGGTGATGTGGCTGCCGAATATGGTATACGCAACATCCCTACAGTCTTGTTCTTCAAGAATGGAGAGCTGGTGGACAAGCAGGTAGGTTCTGCTCCGAAATCTGCTTACGTGGCCAAGATAGAAGCGATATTATAAGGTACTATTTGACGATTTACGATTTACCCTTTCGGCATCATGGCGCAGCTAAATAGTAAATAGTAAATCGTCAAATAGTCAATAACATTAACCCTTTAAGCAATAGTAAGTATGGGAATGGAAGACGATTTTTTGCAGAATGATGTCGATGATGAAAAGACCATCGAGTACATCAAGAATTATTTGCCGCAGGAGTTGAAAGAGAAGTTCTCTGACGACGAGTTCTATTATTTTCTCGATTTGATTGACGAGTACTATTCCGAGAGCGGCATCCTTGATGCACAGCCGGATGCGGATGGGTACATCGAGATTGATTTGGGGAAAATCGTGGACTATATTGTCAAGGAAGCCCATAAGGATGAGATGGGTGACTATGATCCGGAAGAAATCCTTTTCATCGTACAAGGTGAGATGGAATATACGGAATCTTTGGACGAAGAATAGTCTGTATCAAAAGTATAGGAAAATCGCGGATGGGCATGGCTTCATCCGCGATTTTTTGTTTTTATGTGACCGGTGGCGTATTCAGAAAAAAGAAGATGGACGTGCCGATGAGAATGACACCCAATACACCGTAGAACAGGCGGGCTTGTCGCCGCCCTACATTTTGTACGATAAACTGGGTGTTTCGGGCAGTAAAGAACCAGTTCCAGTCCAATATGGCTGCCAGCAAGGCGATGATGCCTGCGACGGCGAAAATCCCTTGAACGATGTATTGGCTCATCAGAAATAAGAATTAAGAATTAAAAATTAAAGCGGGGGAAAAGCATGCCTTATTATTCAAAGCTCTCTAACGTGACTTCCCGCTCTCCGTTCTCCACTTCTTCGATGGTGACCTTGATGGTGTTGCCCGGCAAGAGTTCCTCTACCAGCTCCGGCCATTCTATGAAGCAGAGGGCGCCGCTGTAGAAGTAATCTTCGTAACCCATGTCATACACTTCTTCCAGTTTCTTGATGCGGTAGAAGTCGAAATGGTAAATCAGTTCGCCGGCAGTGTCGGAACGGTATTCGTTGACAATGGCGAAGGTAGGGGAGGTGATGACGTCGGAAACGCCCAACTCCTCGCAAACGGCTTTGATGAAAGTTGTCTTGCCCGCCCCCATTTTTCCGTAAAGAGCGAAGACGGTATTATCACCCATTTCAGCGATGAACTGGCGGGCGGCTTCGTGAATCTGGTCTAATGACTGAATTTTGATTTCCATTGTGTCTTTTGATTTAGCGTTGCAAATATAGCCAAAAACTTTTTCCTGTCTTGCAAATGGCATAGATAATGATGGAAAAGAATATGATGGATGCACCCGAGGGGACATTCAAGTAGAAAGAAATCATCAGCCCGCCCAGGCAACTGAGGTAACCGATGCCGATGGAAAGCCAGATGATGCGGTGGAACCGGTGCGAGAACAAGTTGGCGGTCATCTGCGGAACGGTGAGCAGCGAAATGACCAGCACGATGCCCACCATGCGCAGGCATGCCACGATGGTCAGCGCAATGAACATCATCAGTACATATTCGAATACCTGCACCGGAATACCTTGCGAGCGGGCAAACTCCCGGTCGAAGGCTACGTAGATGATGGGATGGAGATACAGCGCGAAAAACAGTATCAGCAGCAGGGCAAGCCCTCCCAATAGAGCGATGTCGCTCCAGGTAATCGTGAGAATGTTGCCGAAGAGATAGGCGGACAAGTCGGGTGCGAATCCCGGCGAGAGGAAAGTGAACATGATGCCCAGTGCCATGCCCAATGTCCAGAATACGGCAATGGCGGAGTCTTCCCGCATGTCCTTCCGTTTGCTGAGCCACTCTACACCGAAAGCGGACAAGACTGCAAACAAGGCTGCCGACAGAATGGGGGAAATGCCGGTATACAATCCCAGGCCGATACCGCCAAAAGATGCATGCGTCAATCCGCCGCTGATGAACACTAGTCTCCGGGTGACGATGTATGTGCCTATCAGCCCGCAAGCAATGCTTGCCAGCAGACTGCCGATGAGGGCATGTTGGAAAAAAGTGTATTGCAGTAGCTCCATTTATTCAATTAAAAATTAAGAATTAAAAATTAAAAGTTGGATGTGGAGTGTTAGGAATGGGGGGTGAGACGGCGTTCGCCGATGATGAGGAACACTTCATCCTTGATGTTGTCCGGCAAGGCTATGCCACGCAGTTGCAGGCTGCGCACCCATCCGGCTACGTCCGTGTCTTGCATGGTGTAGAACACGTCGCGGAACTCGTCTTCCTGCTCGGGAGTATAGGCATCGGGAGCGGTGCCGATGTATTTGTCCAGTTCTTCGTCATCGTAATATTCTATTTGCTTGCTGACGGCTGCCAGCAGGCTGTCACGTTCGCAGATTTCATGCTGTCCGCAGCACTCGGCATCCACTTCCTGCACTTCGGGCATGGCGTCCAGTTCGCCGCGGTCTATCTTCTTCTGCAGTTTCCGGTTGCGTATAATTCCGGCTGTGGCTGCCACGAGGGCAAGGGCAATCAGGCTAATAATCAATATCCACATGGGCTTCCTTTTCTTGAAAAACATGTTCCATTAATAGAACGGACAAAGATACATATTGTTTTGTACACGACAAAATAATGCTTCAGATTGCAGGTAGGTAGATTACTTCCACCCGACGCAGGCATTACTTGCTTGGAACGTAGTGTAAAACTACTTTGGATACATCCTAATCTTAGAATGTATCCTTTATTTCTAAGAATAAAGGTTATATTCTTAAGAATAAAGGCTGTATTTCTAAGAATAAAAGCTTTATTCTAAGATTGCATTGCATTTTGGCAGACTTTAAATCCCGCCTTTTGCAAGTCTTCCCAGTAAGCAGGGTAAGATTTGGTAACGACCTGTGGTTCATCTATCTGTATTTGGGGCAGTACAAGGCAGGCGGGGGCAAATGCCATGGCCATACGGTGGTCTTCGTAGGTGGCGATGACGGGGTCAGCGTCTGCCGGGCAGCGTTCGCCATCCCACAACAAGATGCTGTCTTGCTCGGAGCGCACGACGTAACCCAGTTTACGCAGTTCCGTAATGAGGGCGGTGATACGGTCGGTCTCCTTTATTTTAAGGCTTTGCAGTCCGGTGAAGCGGAAAGGGATGTCCATCAGGCAGCAGGTGACGACAAAGGTCTGCGCCAGGTCCGGGATGTCCACCATGTCTTCGTCGAGACGGGTGGCGGGAGTACCCTTCCGGGTCAGTTTTACTCCCCGGTCTGTATATTCGGTATGGACGCCGAGGCGGGTAAAGACTTCCGCGCCGCGGCTGTCGCCTTGATAGCTGTGGGCGAAGAGACCGAGCAGTTCGATTTCTGCCGTGTGCGCTTCTTCCTTCGTGCTGTCTTCACTTTCTTTTGCGCTACTTCTGTCTCCCCCTTTTATTTTTTCATTTTTAATTCCTTCTATTGCCATCATCTGATACCAGTAAGAGGCGGCGCTCCAATCGCTTTCTACGGTGAAAGGGGTATCCGTGTATCCGCCGGGGCTGACGGTGATGCAATCTTCGGAGACCCAGTCGGCTTGGGCGCCGAAGTCGCGCATCAGTTGCAGGGTCAGGTTGATGTAGGGGCGGGAGATGATGTCACCCGTCAAGTGCAGGCGCAGGCCTTTGGGAAGGACGGTACCAATCATCAGCAGGGCGGATATGTATTGTGAGCTGACATTGCCGGCGAGGGATATTTCGCTGCCGGTCAGTTCTGTTCCGGTGATGCGCAAGGGAGGGAACCCTTCATTTCCGACGTATTCTATGCGGGCGCCGAGCTCTCGCAGGGCGTCTACCAGTATGCGGATGGGGCGTTGCTGCATGCGTTGCGTACCGGTGATGATTCGGGTGCCAGGAGTTACGCTGAGGTAGGCGGTGAGGAAACGCATGGCGGTGCCGGCGGCAAGGATATCTATATGTCCGGGATTTCCGTCGAGGGCGCGAGTCATCACTATGGTGTCGTCACAATCGCTCAGATTGCGGGGCAGGATATTGCCGTGGGCAAGGGAGTGGAGGATGAGTGCCCGGTTACTGATACTTTTGGATGCCGGGAGCTGTATGGCTGCGTGCAGTGAGGCAGGAGCGGAAACGGTATATCGCATGGTCGTATTTGTTAAGTTACGGTGGTAAGGAGTTTTTTTATTGTCACTGCAAAAGTAGGATAAATCTTTGGGAAATGGAAAAAAGGAAACTTGTTTCTGTGGTTTCAATCTTTCGTTTATCTTTGCGGAGGTAAGTCCTGCTATCGGGACGGATAGATATAATTAAGCATCATTCTTATGGAAATAGATTTAACCACCCCCGCCTTGCTGTTTTCGGCCATATCGCTGATTATGCTGGCCTATACCAACCGTTTCTTGTCCTATGCCCAACTGGTGCGCACCTTGAAGGAACAGTACATGGAGAACCCGTCTTCGGTGAAGGCGGCGCAGATTGCCAACCTGAGGAAGCGGCTCTACCTGACGCGTGCCATGCAGGTGGCGGGCATCGGCAGCCTGCTGCTGTGCGTGGTCAGCATGTTCTTTGTCTATATCCGTCTCCATCTGCTTTCGGCCTATATCTTCGGTTTGGCGCTGATATTGCTGATTATTTCGCTGGCCATATCGGTGTACGAAATATATATATCGGTGAAGTCTTTGGAGATACATCTCAACGATATGCACGAGTAGAGGCTCTACGGGATGATGTTCCGTACGGGGAGTTCCAGTTCTCCCCAGTCAATCATGGCATTGAACAGCCTGACAGTAGAGAATGAAGGCAAGTCTTCCGGTCTGATATCTTTTTCCTGCAAGATTCCTTCTTCCAGCAAGGCTGCCCGTTTGGTCCCTTTCAGCAGGGGATGTGCCGGCGTGTACCAGTGGGTACCGTCGGAAAGGGCGATGTTGGCGATGGAGGTGTCTGTCAGCAGGCCTTGTTTCACAATCAGAATGTCGTCGCATGCGCCGCGCAGGGCAAAGAGGCAGTTCAGCGGTTCGCGTCCGGCGCTTTTGTAGGTGTAGTCGATGGTATCGGCCTGCATCAGTGCCAGCGAATGCACGTGCCGCACGGCGTAGGGGGAGTAGCTGAGGTCTTCAATACCTTTTTCACCATACACTACGCGTGCCTTGACGATGCCCGCCCCGGTGATGCCTGCTCCACAGCCGGGAGACGACAGATAATCGGACAGTTGCAGCGGTGTGCTTTCCGGCCAGAAGTGGGCGCGGGTATCGTTCAGCCTCCGGTTGTGGCGGGAAAGGTTGCAGACCCTTCCGTGGTCGATGCGTATGGTTTCAATAAATAGGCACATATATTTTCTGTATTACTTCGTTGTATTCGCTTTCCCACCGGCTTTTGGCGGTGATGCCGCCTCCTGCCTTGAAGTGGAGCTGGCCGTTTTCCTGCTCGATGAAGCGTATCATGACAGCGCTGTCCAGCTGTCCGTCGGCATAATGCCCCATGATGCCGGTGTAGAAGCCCCGGCGGTAGTCTTCGGCCTGGGCGATGATTTCTACGGTTTTGGGCTTGGGGGCGCCGGTGATGGAGCCGGCAGGAAGCAGGCGGAAGATGATGTCGCCCAGGTGTGCGGTGTAGTCTTCGGGCAGGGTGCCGCATATCTCGGAGCTGGTCTGGAGGATGGGGCCCTTATTGGTTTGCAGGCGGTCTATATAGCGGTAGGAGGTCACTTCGACGTGTTCCGAAACCATGCTGAGGTCATTGCGTATCAGGTCGACGATGGTGGCGTGCTCGGCTGCCTCTTTGGTGTCCTGCATCAAGAGCTGTTCCGCATCGGGCAGGGTAGCGTCGATGGTGCCTTTCATGGGGAAGGACTTTATCTTGCCCTTCTCTATGCGGACAAAGATTTCGGGGGAGAAGCAGACGAACCGGTCTTTCAGCCACAGCTTGTACAAGGCTTCGGAGTGGAGGAATATTTCTTCCAGTGTCAGATTGGTGGTGACGGGTACCCGGCAAGTGAGGTTCGTCAGGTAGCTGTTGCCTGCCAGCAGGTTTTGCTTCACGAGGTCGAACGAATGTCTGTATGCGGCGGGGGAAGGGGGAGTGATGTCCCACTGGATAGGGCCGGCGCATCGGGCGGCTGTGCTTCTGGCAAGGGCTGTTGCAGCCGTCTCCGTGTTGCCTGCCTTCGGGAATTGGAAAAGGCAGGTGGCGGGGTCTATCCGGTCGAGGGGCTCAATGTGCGACTGCTCTTGCGCGTAGTCTACGATGAAGAGGAAGGGCACATTGGCTCCGGCCAGTGCGTTCATGCGGGCGATGGTTTCTGTCCGGCTGTACGTCTTCATGCGTCAATAGACTGCGGAGGCTATCACCTGGATTATCAGAATGAGGAACACCATGGCAATGGGATATACCGTGGCATAGGCCACGCTCGGTATGTTGCTGTCCGTCATGGAGTCGGCGGCGGCAAGGCCGGGCGTACTGGTCATGCCGCCGGTGATGGTGCCCAGCAGGTCGAGAATGTTTATCTTGAACACGAACAGGCCTACGCATACTGCCACCAGCATGGGCACCAGCGTGATGGCGGCGCCTACGCCGAACAAGAGCCAGCCGCTTTCCTGGAACGTGGCCATCAGATTCCGTCCTGCCGATGTCCCTACTTCGGCAAGGAAGAGCAGCAGTCCCAGCTGGCGCAGCAGTTGGTTGGCAGGGCCGGACATGGACCACAGAATGGGGCCGGTCTTTCCGATGGCGCTCAGGAACAAGGCGACCATCAGGATGCCTCCCGTCAGTCCCGGAGAGAACGACAGACTGTCCGAGAAGGAGATGTTGAGCTTGCCGAAGAGCACGCCCAGCACGATGCCCAGGGCGATGGGGAAGAAGTCGGTGTCGGACAGTTGCTTGGTGTCGTTGCCCAGCAGGCGTGCCACTCCCTTGATGCCGTCCTTCTCGCCCACCACCATCAGCTTGTCGCCGAATTTCAGGGCGAGGTCGGGCGAGGGGGAGAGGTCGATGCCGCTTCGGCGGATGCGGGTGACGGTGCAGCCGAAGTTCTTCATCAGGTTGAGGTCGCCCAGCTGCTTGTTTATCATATCCTTCTTGGTGAGCAGCAGGGATTCAATCTCCTGCATGTCTACGAGTGGCAGTTCGCCTTCTTCGCGTTCGCCCACGAGGACGGCGAGCTGGTTTAAGGCCTCTTCGCTACCCACGGCTTGTATGTAGTCTCCCTCGTGCAGGATGGTCTGGGCGGTGGGGATGGCTATCTGCTCGTTGTGCTTGTGGCGTGAGATGACGGCTCCGGTCATGGCGCGCGCATTGATTTGCATCAGGCTCCGGTCGAAGACGGCGGGGTTGGTTACGCGGAACAGACAGGTTGTCAGTTCCGGGAACTGGCTGCGGCGTTCCTTCTCCAACCGGCGCGCCTCCTTGTCGAGGTCGATGCGCATGATACGGGGCAGCAGCTTAACGAAGAGAATCACGCCGATAACGCCGAAAGGATAGGCAATACCGTAAGCGATGGATGCCAGTGGGGAATGGGTGCTGTCAATGGCAACGGCGAGTCCCGGCGTACTGGTCAGGGCACCGGCTATCAGTCCCACGACACTGGGAGTATCGATGTCGAAGGCATATTTCAGTCCTACTGCCGTCAGGGCGGCGGAGCAGATGATGAGCAGGGTGATGATGATAAGCGTCTTGCCCTTGCTCCGGAAGGAGTCGAAAAATCCGGGACCGGCCTGGATGCCGATGGTGAAGATGAAGAGCACCAGTCCGAAGTTTCCTAATTCTTTGGGGATGATGACACCGAAGTGTCCGAACAGCAGGGCAATGAAGATGACGGCGGAGACGTCGAGCGAAAGCCCTTTAATCTTGATTCTTCCCAACATGAAGCCTAAAGCCACAATGAGAAAGAGCGCGAAATAGGAGGAGTTTAACAAGTCAGCAAACATAATCAGTTAAAGAGTTAGGAATTTATGTCACAAAGATAGTGCAAAAAAGTGAGATAGAAAAAGTCTTGCTTCCTTGTGGCATATAAAAAAAGATGATGTGCCATCAACCGTTTTGACACATCATCTTAATATATATATCGGCCTATATGACCGGTATTCCTGCGTGGGGCAGGGCGGTACTTATTTTTCGAGTTCCTTCAGCAGTTCCTCTACGGCAGCTTTCAGCTGTGTGTCTTCTCCCTTCACGATGGTCTCGGGTGAATTGGCTACTTTGATGTCCGGCTCCAGCTGCGAGTTCTCCAGATAGCTGCCGTCCGACAGGCGGTAGCCCACGACGGGGATGCCGAATACCAATGACGGGTCTTGCAGGCGTTCCCACGACACGCTGGTCATGGTTCCCGGCACGGGCATGCCTACCAGCTTGCCCAGTCCGCGGTGGCTGTAAACCCACGGCGTGCCGTGCGCATTGGAGTAGTTGGCCTCGCACATCACCATGATGGAGGGTTTGTTCCAGCGGCGGCTGGGCATGTCGCACGTCTCGCGACCGCGCACCACTTGGGTGAAGTATTTTTGTCCACTGAAAAGTATTTCTATATCCTCGTGCAAGCGTCCACCGCCATTGAAACGGGTGTCGATGACGATGCCTTCGCGGTTGTTGTATTTTCCCAGGATGTCCGAGTAGACGGAACGGAAACTGTCGTCTCCCATAGACTCGATGTGCACGTAACCCAATCGGCCACCCGACCATCGGTCAACGTCTGCCGCACGCTGTTTCACCCAGCGGCTGTAGAGTAAATCGCTGAACGCACCGTTCGTAATGGGGATAATGACCTCTTCCCAGTGCTCCTTGGTCTGCGGGTCGAAGAGAGAAACAAGTGTTTTCTTCCGTGCCTTGTTGTTGAGCAGCGTGTAATAGTCCGCATCGGGGGTGATTTCCACGCCGTCTATCTTTTCGATGACTGTGCCGGCTTTCACCCGGGTGTTGGCTGTGTCGAAGGGGCCTTTCTCCACTACTTCGGCAATGAGCATGCCCTTGCCCGTGTAGTTCCAGTCGAAGAACAGTCCCAGGCTGGCAGTAGGTTCGGATTGCCCTTTGGGATAGAAACGGCCGCCGGTGTGAGATACGTTCAGCTCGCCCAGCCATTCGCTCAGCAGTTCGGCAAAGTCATAATTGTTGTCGATATGGGGCAGGAAGCGGCGATAGGCGGCGGTCATCTTGTCCCAGTCCACTCCGTGCATATTGGTATTGTAGAATCGCTTCTGCTGTTGGCGGTACACGTGGTCGAACATGTATTCGCGCTCCGCAGCCAGGTCCATCTTGGCATCTACCTGGAAGGTGATGGGGGTCAGCGCGTCGGATGAAGTGTCCATTTTCTGCATCTTGCGGCTGCCCAGCAGGAAGAGGTTTTTGCCGTCCTTGTCCAGCTGCATGTCTGCCCATCCGGCATCCATCTTGTGCAGCAGTTTGGTTTCCTTCTTGCGGAGGTTCATCTTCCAGAGGTCGTAGCCACCTTCGAAGGCTGCCAGGTAGTAGAGTGTCTCGCCATCCTTGGAGATGATGGTGCTGCCCATGTCGGAAGAGTTCGGGGTGAGGCGCACCACACGGTCTTCGATGCCTTTCAGCTCTACGACGATGTCTTTCGGCTGGTCATCTTTTTCGTCAGCATTGCTGTCTTTCTTGTCGTATTTCTTCTTTTTATCCTTGTTTTTGCCTTGGGGGGTGTCCTTCCCGGCAGACTTCTTCTGCTCCTTCTCCAGCTCCTTGCGCAACTCGTAGTCTTCTTTGCTCAGGCAGTATTTGTCGTAGGCGTCTTGGTTGAGGAAGACGAGCATGGCGTCGTTCAGCGAGCCCCATGAGGCATGGGCACGCATGCCGTAGCGTTCGGTGGTGAAAAGGATGGCGTTGCCGTCCAGCGCAAAGTGGGGATAGCCGCTCATGTAGCCGCTATTGGTGAGGTTGATGATGTCTTTGCCTCCCTCTGCGCTGAGCAGGCCGATGTCGGAGTAGGGGTCGTGCTTGTTACCCGTGAACTCAAGTGTAAACCATTTACCGTCCGGCGACCATGCGTAGTCAAATCCTCCGCCGGTGCTGTACCAGGTGGAGCCGTCCGTAATCTGGCGCACCTTCTTCGTCTCCAGATTGAGCACCATCAGCCGGATGCGGTCTTCGATAAAGGCGAGTTCCTTGCCGTCGGGCGAGAATTGCGGATAGGCACGTTCCACGGTGGTGGAGGGCAGCAGCACTTCTTCTTCAATCAGCGTGGCGTTCGGGAAGTTAGGGTCTTCCTTGCGGGCTATCTTGGCAAGGTAGAGCTGCCAGTTGCCGCCTCGCTCGCTGGCGTAGGCCAGGGTGCGGTTGTCCGTCGCAAAGGAGAGGCCCGCTTCGCGTGCCGGTGTGTGCGTCACCTGCTTGGTAGTGGCATAGTCTGCCGAAGTGACAAAGACTTCTCCGCGCAGCGTGAAGGCAATCTGTTTTCCGTCCGGGGACACA
The DNA here is from genome assembly GCF_964250605.1 of Bacteroides sp. AR20. NCBI lineage: Bacteria > Pseudomonadati > Bacteroidota > Bacteroidia > Bacteroidales > Bacteroidaceae > Bacteroides > Bacteroides sp. AR20. The sequence continues at coordinate 115,173 of NZ_CAXUGK010000004.1, forward strand.
ACGGCAGAGGTGGCTCCGTCGGAAGACTGCAGGTTGGCGAATTGCGGCCGGTCATCGCGCACCAGTTCTATGGCGACTTTCTTCGGGGTGGCATCCGGCTGCTGGGTATAGATTTCGCCGTCGTAACTGTAGCACAACGTCCCGCCGTCACTCATGGAGAGGAAGCGCACGGGATGTGTCTTGAAGCTGGTGATGGGCTTCACCTCTCGGGGCTGTGCCAGCGGGAAGGCATACACGTTGAATGAGCCGCCGTTTCTCTCACTCAAAAAGTAAACCGTTCTTCCATCGGGTGACAACACCGGGTTGCGGTCTTCGCCCGCGCGGTCGGTGAGGTTGGTATGGATACCCGTCTTTGCATCATACAGCCAGATGTCGCGGGTGATGGAGGAGGTGTGGTGCTTTCTCCATTCATCTTCAAATCCCTTGCGGTCTTGGTAGAGGAACTGATGGCCCGCCTTGTCGAAGCAGACCGCTTCGGCAGGGGTGCCCAGCACTTGCTCCGTACGCCCTCCCGTTGCAGGTACTTTGTAAAGCTCGGTCATGGCCGAAGTGGGGAAAAGAGCGCTGCTTGCCGGGTCCTGGATGGATGCGGAAAACAAGATATACTTTCCGTCCGGAGTGAATGTGGAGGGTATCTCACCGGTGGAGTGGGTAGTGAGCCGTTGGGCGGTTCCGCCGTCTGCCGGCATCACGAATACGTCGAAGTTGCCGTATCTGTCGCTGGCAAAGGCTATTTGTTTGCCGTCCGGCGACCATATGGGGGTACATTCGTAGCTCTCTTGGGTAGTAAGCTGTGTGGCGGTTCCACCTTTGGCCGGCACCTTGTAGATGTCTCCTTTGTAGCAGAATGCGATTTCCGTACCGTCGGGAGAGATTTGCACATCGCGCATCCAGAGCGGCGTGGCGGCATGTCCGGCAATGGCAGTAAGGCCTAGTGCAAGGATTGCAAGGGTTTTCTTCATAAGTGTGTGGGTTGATGTTAATATAGAATGTTTATAAACGTCATGATGCTGTCCACAAGGCAAGGAGCGAGGTACGTCATTTCATACCTCGTGCCTTGTATATCTGTTCTTTGGCATTGTTGATGCTTTGGAACTTCTCTTCTGCGGCTTTCTTGATGTCTTCGCCCAGCGTTGCCACCCGGTCGGGATGGTGTTTCAAGGCTAGGCGGCGGTAAGCGGCACGCACTTCGTCATTGGTGGCAGTGGGTTCAATTTCAAGTACTTTGTAGGCCTCGTTCAGTGAGCTACCGCCTAGGTTAAGCATGGATTCCACTTCCTTGACGGATAGTCCCATGTACATGGCCACTTCTTTCAAGGCTTCTATCTCCTCGTTGCAGACGTGTCCGTCGCTTTTGGCAATTTCTACCAAGAATACCAGCAGTTGCAAGCGTTCCTCGTATGTCAGGTTGGCGGCAATCTGCGTTCCACAGTCACGGATGGTGTTTTTAAATGCCAGTGGGTTTTGTCTGTCCATCTGCTTGCGCTGTTCGAAGAGGTTGAGCAGTATCCGTTCTCCCTCGCCCACGGCAGCCTCACCGAATGTGCTTCTCAGAAAGCGGCGGACGAATTCCATTTCACTATGCATGATGCGCCCGTCTGCACGGATAATGTACGAAGCCATCACGAGCATGGAGAAGAGGAAACTGTTCCGTTGCCCGGTATAGGTAGTGCCGTGCGTTGGTGCTTCTCCATAATAACTGCCTGCGTCATTTGAATCGGTGTCGAACAATGAACCGAATACAAAACCTGCCAAGGCTCCCAGCGGTCCTCCGGCCATGAAGCCGATGATGCCGCCTATCCATTTAGCTGCTCCCATAATTTTTCTTGTTTAAAGTGCAAAAATAGAGATTTCTTACGAGAATTCCAGTAAAAGTGGATGAAGTATTGGGAGATGGGGGAAGATATTGCATTGGCAGACGGAGTGCTCGAAGAAGAAAAAGATATTATCAATTAGTCGGCAGATGTATTGAATATTCCCGAACGCACTGCTATTCCGATTCGGTGTAACCATCCTTCTGTACCATTAGCGTTGCCCGGCATGTCGATATCTGCATCATCAGGGCGTCCTGGTGTCGTAATATCCTCCGCATCAAGGTCTTCGGGAAGTGTTTCCGGAATATGTCTTGAAGTGGATGTTACCTTGTAAATTTTCTGCATGGACTCGTTCAGATAGGTAGTAGCCCCGTAGGTAAAGAAAGGAATGATTACCTTGTCTTTCAGGTCGTATGCTTCGAGGAATGTACAGACTACCATTGCGGGTTGATGCCACCAGCAAGGCGAACCGACGAAAATTGTATCATATTTCGCCAATGCCTATTTATCAAGCAGATTCGCTACTCCAGGGCGCAGGTCATTATAGGCTTCATGCTGAATGCGGTCGCTGTCATCGTAAGGATTTGCAGCATACGGTTCGGCAGCCTCAATGCGATGGATATCTGCGCCTGTAAGTTTCACGATACGTTCGGCAATGGCCTGGGTGTGTCCTTCGGCAGAAAAGTAGAGCACAAGCATATTGCCGTTTCCGGATGGAGTATCGGGAGTGTCGTCGGTGGTAGAGCATGCTGCCATTGTCGTTAGAGAGAGGAGCAAGAGCGGAATAAGAAGTAACTTTTTCATATTCGAGTTGTTTTTAGATATTTATTGATTAGTGTATTCTTCATCGCTTACAGGTTCATACCACTGTGTAGCACCCAAATGAACTTTTGTATTGATAGCTATATGCGTGAATCCGCTGTCGGGAGCCGCTCCGTGCCAATGCACCACATCTGCCGGAATAGCGACTACATCGCCGGGATTCAACACTTGTATAGGCTTCCCCTTTTCCTGATAGTAACCTTTTCCGGCGGTGGCAATCAGAATCTGTCCGCCCGGATGCGAATGCCAGCTGTTTCGGGCTTTCGGCTCGAATATCACGTCGGAGACTACCACATCGAATGTTTCACTGTCGGTCATCAGCCGTTGGAGGTATGCCGTTCCGTTGAAATTGCTGCCCTCGATGGCATCTCCTTGGGGAAAGAGAGAGGCTGATGCTTTTGGGGGTGTTTCAATCTTGTTTTCCGGTTTCGGACTGCAAGCACCAAGTGTTGCAGCCAGTAGAAATAAGTAAGTCATCTTTTTCATCTTGAAGAGTTATTTTAAATGTTGTTTAAAGAAAGAGTCCAGTTTGGGAAGCGTGATTTTCAGATATTTCGGCTGGTCGTATAAATCCACGTGCGTAGCTCCGGGTACGACAAACAGTTCTTTCGGTTCGGCGGCTTTCGCGTATGCGTCCTCAGAAAAATATTTCGATACTGCATTTTCTCCCACTATGAAAAGCATAGGACGTGGCGATATAGTCTCGATTTGCGCAAAGGGGAAGAAGTTCATCATCGGTGCGAGGCTCGTGTAGGAGTAATAGCCCGTAGAGTTGGGATGTTGACCGCGTTGTGGATTGTCGTAATAATCGAGGAAGTCGATGGCAAACTTCGGTGTGTTCTCATCCACTTTTTCGGGCAGGGCACGGATATCCTTGCGTACAGCCCCACCATATTCCATCGTACGCTGGCGGACGATTTCATCAAGGATAGCCATACGCTGTTCGTAAGTCTGCGAGTCGCCTACACCCTGACGGCGGGCGCGGCCCATGTCGTACATACTGATGGTGGCAAGTGCCTTGATGCGATGGTCTATCTGCGTAGCACTGACAGAGTAGCAGCCTCCGCCACAGATACCGATTACTCCTATCTTATCAGCATAGACAGCCGGATGGTTCGTGAGGAAATCGACTGCCGCACTGAAGTCTTCTACCCGCACTTCGGGCGATTCCATACGACGCGGATAACCGCCACTCTCGCCATAATAGGACGCATCGAAGGCTAATGCCACATAGCCGAGTTCCGCCAACTTACGGGCATGGAGTCCCGAAGTCTGTTCTTTGACGCCACCAAAGGGATGACCGACGATGATGGCGGCATATTTCTTTGTGGCATCATAGTCCGCAGGGAAATAGAGGTCGCCAACTATATCAATCAAAAAACGGTTGTGGAATGTCACTTTCTGTTTCTTCACGTCATTCTCCACTGCTACAATCGGGGTTTCCGGTTTGGTAGTCAACCCTTTGCTTTGCAATAATTCGTTCAATACTTGTTTGCCATTATCGGCTTCGCTACGTCCGATATTCTTTTCAATGATAGCCAGCACACCGCGTAATTCGTCCGGTGTTACGCCTACATTCAGCGCAATACCCATGTGCCCTTTCAGCATCGGTTCCACGCCTTTGCCCAAAGAAGCTATTATGGCAACGGTTGCCAGTTCCCGTTCGGCATAGGTCAGCACGTCCCGCTCGAAAAGCTCGGCAAAGAGATGTTCTTTAAGGAATACTTCGATTTCCGGGGCCAGGACGGCATAGTTGGCTTTCGGCGCATCTGCCGGGGTGCCCGAAATCTCTGCAAGAATGTCACGTCCGCGTTCGTATTTGCTGCGGGTATCGGTTATCGGTGACGCTTCGCGCCCCTGGTTGTCTCTGATGCCTTTTGCCTTACGCTCGTCAAGTACCGCAACCAATGTTTGCAGTCCGCGCAGGGCACGCGGAAAACCACAATAGGCGTAGGAATGGACCATAACTTATTTAAGCTCGCTGACGGTGATACCGCTATTCAGTCCACCGATAAGGACTGTTCTTAATTGGTCGAGGTGCCCCATGCTTGTAAGGGCTGCGACCTCTGCGATGTATTGTCGTTTACTGTTCATGGTTTGTTCTGCTCTCGGTGTTTGCGAAGCTGCGATGCCGCATCCAAAGACAAGTCCGAGTAGCGTTGTCATAATTCTCATTTTTAGTTTCATAATCTTTATTATTATGTATCAAGTTTTACTTGCTGCAAAATTAGGCTGGATTTTCCACTTCGACCGGTCATGAATTACGGTTTAAAGGATAATTTTTACTGATTGGAGAGATAACCTGAAGATATTTTCTACATTTGCATAGAAACCACTGAAATAGACTGTTATGGAGAAGGTTATGCAACTGAAAACGATAAAGGAGTACAATGACTATATGGGTGTGGAAACAAGGCATCCTCTGGTCAGTGTCATAGAGGGAAGCCGTATGCCGCACCCCGTACCCCATGCACGCAAGCACGTGGGGATGTATGTGATTTTTCTGAAAGAACTACGATGTACGGACGATTTGACCTACGGTCGTCGCTCTTACGATTTTCAGGAGAACACGCTGCTGTTTATCGCTCCGGGGCAAGTATTCGGGCATGAAGCCGACGGGTCGACTTTTACCGGTTCCGGATGGTGTCTGTTGTTCCATCCCGACCTGCTACGCGGTACGCCGCTCGGTCGGCATATGCAGGATTATACGTTTTTCTCATACGCCGCTAACGAAGCATTGCATCTATCCAAACAAGAGCAACAGACCATCATTGATTGTTTGACAAAGATTGACGAGGAAACATACAACCAGGCAGACCGTCACACTAACCTGATTATCGCTTCTGCCATCGAGCTGCTGCTCAACTATTGCATTCGTTTCTATGATAGACAGTTTACTACCCGTAAAAAGGAGAACAAGGGCATGCTCGGCTCTTTTGAAGCATTGCTGAACGACTATTTCGTATCGGATAAACCCGCTGAGCGGGGTACGCTGACTGTGGCTTATTGTGCAGACCAACTGAACCTGTCTGCAAATTATTTCGGAGACTTGATTAAAAAGGAGACAGGTGTTTCTGCGCAAGAATATATATTAACCAAAATAATGGATAGGGCAAAAGAGTTGCTTACTGACCCCGCTAAATCTGTCGGTGACGTTGCTTATGCCTTAGGATATCAATATCCACAGTATTTCAGCAAGGCTTTCAAAAGAGTTGTAGGATGTTCTCCGAATGAATATCGGACATTGAGTTAATGTAAAAAAATAAGGAGCTAAGTTTTAGACTTAACTCCTCAATGCTCAACAGTCGGGATGACAAGATTCGAACTTGCGACCACACGCCCCCCAGACGCGTACTCTACCGGGCTGAGCTACATCCCGAATTGCGGGTGCAAATGTACGGCTTTATTTTAAAATAGCAAATATTTATAGTGCTTTTTTTATTGAATGAACTTATAATTTGCAGTTTCAAGGCTTTCGGCCAACGTGCCCTGCTCTCTTTTTACTTGTATGCCTGCTTCGCAAGGCAATGGCTTTGAGCGGGCAGGCATACTTTGAATGAAGTTATTGCAGGTTTAGGCTGTTTCTTACGGAAGTGATAGCCGGACTTTCGGGCGTTACGGATTTCCGGGTACAATAATCGAATTCCGCAGATTTTTCGCCGCTAAATGATTTCCACTTCAGTTTCAATTTAACGGTCTTGCCTTCTGTATCAGGCAGGGCATCCAACTTGAAAGCAACCAGTCCGTCCGCATACCTGCCGTAAATGTCGCCCTTGGCATTGTGGCGGAATTCTACTTCATACGGGTTTTCCGGATTCTCGCTCAGCAGCAGATTGACAAAGTGCTTTGTTTGATAGTCTCCTTGCTGAGTTCTAAAGCGAAGGGTCAGATAACCGTCTTCTGCGATGGTTACCCAATCGTTCACTATTTCCACCGGGTCGGTGCCGTATACGGTATCGTTCTCTTCACCCAAATCCGGGGCGATGGGTTTGGTAAGGATACTGTCTATCCAGTTTATATGTACAGCTTGGGTGTAGATATCGCTGGGCTCGTCCACTTTCTTGTAGTTTACCAAAGCGCGGACTTCCTTCTCGCCGTAGGGAGATTTCGTCATGTTGGTAGGCAGCAGAGTGGTCTTGTCATCCAATTGCAGAAAGACTGTCTGGTCTGCATCGGTCTTTACCGTTACCAGGGCATTGGGGAATCTCATGGCATAATTATCATCGTCGTCCAGGCACGATTGGAGGCTTAAGGAGCTGATGGTTGCAATAGCGATTAAAATTTTCTTGTTAAAGATTGACTTCATTTTCATAGTGTACTCTTTTAAATTAAACATTTGGAATAGGTCTTGCTTTTATAGAAATAGCATATTTGCGAAAACCCTGCATGCAGCATTGTTAATTAATGATAAGAGCCGGAGTAAGCTGGTGCGGAATATTATTCCCCGATACATGAAAGATATTTGTATATCAGGTGGAATATGATTACCTTTGCTGTATGAGATGCACATCTCGCGTGTGTTGAGATGTATGTCTCGAACTGCATGAGATGTGCATCTCGTGCATGTTGGGGAATAGCTGTCCGGCCGTATGGAAACTGGCTTTCTGTTTAGGGGAAGTAACCTTCGGGTGGGGTGTCAGCAGTCTGGTTGCAGTAAGAAACATTATGTTCATTGTGAAAAGAGTATGAGTATAGTCTATTTGGTTCGAAAGAAGGTTTTCCGCACGGCAGAAGGGGTGAAGCAACTCTATTATGCTGTGCAGCGTGTGTTACAGCGGCGTGGAGGTGTGACGGCAGAGCTGCTGGCGCAGCGTATGGCATCCAGAAAAGGGATGAGTTCGGGAGACGTGCAGAGTGTATTGATAGATTTGCCGAAGTTTATAGAGGAAGCGCTGATGGAGGGAGAGTCGGTGACCATTAAGGGGCTGGGTTCCTTCCATGTGGCGGTGACGAGTGACGGGTTTGAGCATCCCGACGATGTGATGCCGGGCAAGGTACGCTTATCCCGTGTCTATTTTCGTCCGGATAAGTCGCTGGTGGCGAGGCTGAACAGCGGGATGGATTTCTACCGTTATCCGCTTAGCCGATATTTCCCTCACGATATGTTGCGACCGGAAACGCTGCGAAAGGAGCGGGCCGAGGGAAAGACGGGAATTCCGGATGAAGACCCAGTTGGGATGGAAAATGATACGGAGGACTTTTCGGGGGAGGAGTGAGCGATGAATGTGGAAGAATTCAGAGAATACTGTCTCTCCTTGCCGGGAGTGCTATGCTCCCATGCACTCCCTATAAAAGTCGAACATTTCGAAGATAGTCTCCTTGTCTGCCGTCTGGTTGAGACAGATGTCACCCACTTCTTTCAATAGGGTGAAGTTGATGACTCCGGCGGTATTCTTCTTGTCATGCTTCATCAGTTCGTACAGCTGGTCGTACTGTTTGCAGTTGAAGGTGAAGCTGCCATAATTCTCTTTGACGAATTGGATGGTCTGGCGCATCTTGTCCTTCGGGAATCCGGTCTTTATATAAGAAAGGTAGAGTTCGCAGACCAGCCCCCATGCCACTGCATAGCCGTGCAGCACCGGACGCCTTTCGGCAAGGGCGAGGCTTTCGAAGGCGTGTCCCACGGTGTGCCCCAGGTTCAAGGCTTTGCGGATGCCATGTTCCAGTGGGTCCTCTTCTACGATGCGTTCCTTTACCTGCACGGAACGTCCTACCATGGACTTCAGCAAGGCATAATCTATCTTCTCCGTATCGAAGGCCAGCAGTTCCGCCAGATGTTCCGGGGTACTGATGAGGCCGTGCTTCAGCATCTCCGCATAGCCGGAGAAGAAGTTATGGGCATCGAGGCTGCGCAGGAACTCGGTTTCCAGCAGCACGCAGGCGGCAGGAGCAAAGACGCCGATTTCATTCTTCAGACCGTTGAAGTTGATGCCCGTCTTGCCTCCCACGGAAGCGTCGACCATGGCGAGCAGCGTAGTGGGAACGTTGATGTAGGCGATGCCCCGCTTGAAGGTGGAAGCGGCAAAACCGCCAAGGTCGGTCACCATGCCACCGCCCAGATTGATGAGCAGGGAGTGGCGGCTGGCCCCTTTCTCACTCAGGGCTTGCCATACGGCAGCCAGCGTTTCCATATTCTTGTGCACATCTTCTGCCCCGATAATAATCTCTTCCGCTTCTTCCAGGGCGGGGATACCGTCCAGATGCGGGCGGCAGAGGCGGTGGGTATGCTCGTCGGTAAGGATGAAAAGCTTGTCATGGGGACACTTCGCTATGGCATGCGTCAGGCTGTTTGCCAGTCCTTCGCAAAGGATTACTTCTTGTTTACTCATCTTGTTAATTACAAATTACGAATTACCAATTACTGATGTTACGGATTATGAAGGAAAGGGAGCCTTCTTCATTATATTGTGGCACAAAGATAGCTCTTTTGGCAATAAAACGTTATCTTTGTCCCGCGAAATTCTATGGGTGGCAAGGTGTTTCCGTCATCTGCCTCCCGCTATTTGTAATTAGTAATTTGTAATTGATTGATAGAAATGAGAGCATTACTTCCCGTTTATTGCCGTCCGTTGGGTTATTTCATCATAGCTCTGGCGTTGTTCCTTCCTTTCATATTCCTATTGTGGGGAAAAGTGACAGATGCCAACTTGCTGTTTTACAAGGAATGCTCCAAACTCCTGATGATGATGGGGGCACTGATGATAATCTTTGCCTTGACGAAGAACGAGAATAAGGAGATAGAGCAGGTGCGCAACAAGTCCACGCGCAATGCCATCTTTCTGACCGTTCTTTTTATCTTCGGCGGTATGCTCTACCGGGTGGCGCAGGGTGACCTCCTTTCGGTCGATTCTTCTTCTTTTCTCATATTTCTTATATTGAATGTGCTTTGCTTGGAATTTGGTATAAAGAAAGCGACAGTTGATAGATTATTTAAGCGGAATAGTCGATAAATAAAGCAAATCGTCATGTGGGGCATTAAACCTTTTGCCCGGAAGTCTGTCAAATGAAACAGTGAATAAAAGGCATTGTTCATTTAGAATAGACAAAGAATAGACACATGAAGAAAATTATCACGGGGATGGCGTTGCTGTTGGTAACAACGCTGTCTGCATTTTCACAGACCAAAAACATTACGGTATCGGGCCGTGTCGTGGAGGACACCAAGGAGCCTGCGATACAAGCTACCGTGCAGTTGCTTTTGTTGCCAGACAGTGTTCAGGCATCGGGTACGGCCACTACGGCACAAGGTTATTTCACTCTTCCCAAAGTCAGTGCGGGTAAATACGTGCTGAAGGTTTCCTACATCGGATTCAAGAGCCAGTACATCCCTTTACACCTTTATGCTACGACAACTGCCAAGAACGTGGGTACACTGACATTGGAAACGGATGCGGTGATGCTGGCCGAGGCTGTGGTTACGGCAGAAGCGCCGCAAGTGCAGGTGGTGGAAGATACACTGGTATATACTTCATCTGCCTATCGTACCCCCGAGGGAGCCATGCTCGAGGAGTTGGTGAAGAAGCTGCCCGGTGCGGAGATTGACGACGAGGGTAATGTGAAAATCAACGGTAAGGACTTGTCGAAGATTATGGTCGACGGCAAGGAGTTCTTCGGTGGAGACGTAAAGACCGGTTTGAAGAACCTGCCGGTAGATATGATAGAGAAGCTGAAAACCTACGATAAGAAGTCCGATTTGGCACGTATCACCGGTATTGACGACGGTGAGGAGGAGACGGTGCTCGACCTGACCGTAAAGAAAGGCATGAACCAGGGTTGGTTCGGTAATGCCGACGTGGCCGGAGGGACGGAAGACCGCTATATGGGCCGCTTTATGCTGAACCGCTTCGTGGACAAAACCCAGGTGTCGGTAGTGGGTTCTGCCAATAACGTGAACGACCAGGGCTTTTCGGGTGGTGGCGGTCCTCCGCGCTGGCGCAGGAACAACGGACTTACTGCAACGAAAATGCTGGGTGTGAACTTCGCTACCCAAACCGATAAGCTGGAACTGGGCGGTAGTGCACGCTACAACTATCAGGATGGGGATATTGCAAGTATCGGTTCTACCGAGGACTTTCTGCCGGACGGCAACTCTTACTCCAACTCGAACAGCAGGCAACGTAACAAAGCCAAGAATTTCAATGCCGATTTCCGTATGGAGTGGAAGCCGGACTCGATGACGAATATCATTTTCCGTCCCAACTTCTCGTACGGCAAAACGGACAATCTCTCCAATTCTGAGAGCGGTACGTTCAATTCCGACCCTTACAGTCTGGTGAGTGACCCCAATAACTGGCTGAATCTGGAGAAGATTCTTAATCCGGACGATGACCCGTTGAGGAGTATCCGTATAAATGCTATCAACAGCGGTTCGCTGAACGACAACAAGAGTGTGTCTACGGATGCAACCTTGCAGTTGAACAGAAAGCTGAATGACAAAGGACGCAATGTCACGTTCCGTGGAAGATTCGGTTATACCAATAATGACAACAACCAGTATACGGAGTCGGAAACACATTACTTCCAGTTACTGAATGCTTTGGGAGGAGACTCCATCTTGGTTCGTAACCAGTACATCACTACTCCTACCAAGAACTACAATTACAGTGCACAGCTGACTTACAGCGAACCGATAGCCCGCGCCACTTTCTTGCAATTCAGCTATCAGTTCCAGTACAAGTATAGCGAGAGCGACAAGACGACGTATGATTTGCAGGGTTTTCCGGATTGGGGATTGTCAACCCAGCTTCCCACGGGATATGAAGAGCATGCGGTGGATAGTCTGGGTAAGTATGCGGAATACCGCTACTACAACCACGATGCATCCGTGTCTTTGCGCTTTATCCGCGAGAAGTATCAGTTGAGCGCAGGTATGTCGTTCCAGCCGCAGCATTCTGTATTGTCCTATAAGCGCGGCGACTATATGATTGATACCACCCGCAATGTGTTCAACTTCGCTCCGAACCTGGACTTGCGCATCCGTTTCTCCAAGGTGAGCCAGTTGCGTATGACATATCGCGGGCGTAGCAGCCAACCGAGTATGGAGAATCTGTTGCCGATTGTGGACAACTCCAATCCGCAGAATGTACGTATCGGTAATCCGGGCTTGAAGCCTTCCTTCACGCACAACATGCGATTCTTCTATAATACGTATAATGCCGAAAAGCAGCGCGGTATTATGTCACACGTCAACTTCTCGGCAACGCAGAATAGCATCAGCAATAGCCGTGTGTACAATTCGGAGACTGGTGGATGGACTACAACTCCGAAAAATATCAACGGTAATTGGAATGCGTTCGGCATGTTTGGCTTCAATACGGCACTGCCCAATAAGAAGTATACCATCAACTCCTTCTCCAATGCCAACTATCAGAACAATGTGGCTTATCTGACGTCCGGTAAGGGAGCAGATGCCGTGGAACGGAAGAATACAACCACCAACCTGACGCTGGGCGAACGTCTGAATGCCGCCTATCGTAATGACTGGTTTGAATTCGGCTTGAACGGAAGCATCTCCTATTCAATAGAGAAGGATAAACTGACGCCTGACAATAATCAGGAGCCCTATACCTTCTCCTACGGTGCCAATACGCAGATTTCCATGCCGTGGAACATGACGCTCTCTACCAACATTGCCAACCAGAGCCGTCGAGGATATACGGACAGCAGTATGAACCGTAACGAGCTTATCTGGAATGCACAGTTGTCGCAGACTTTCCTGAAAGGGAATGCCACCGTCAGCTTCGAGATGTACGACATTCTGAAGAAGCAGAGTAACATCAGCCGTTCGCTGACTGCAAGCGGCCGCTCGGTGTACGAATATAACGGCGTGAACAGCTATTGCATGCTTCACTTCATCTATCGTCTGAATATTTTCGGCAGCAAGGCCGCCCGCGATAAGATGCAGGGCAGACGCGGCTTCGGCGGTCCGGGCTTCGGTCCGGGGCATGGTCCTGGCGGTTTCGGAGGACGCAGGCCGTTCTAAAGCGGAGGGGATCACCCCCCTAATCAGCTTGTCATTCTGATACACTCTCAATTCTGTGGCAGGTTTCTTTTTGATTATTTTTCAGACGCGGATGACGCAGATAAGAATATTAAAAATCTGCGTCATCTGCGTCATCCGCGTCAAAGCGATAGCAAGTATAAGTTTTCAGACAAGTTGGGGGAAGAGGGACTTTTATGTTAATCTCTGTAATCTTCGGTGAAAGTTTCTGTGTTTTTCCTACATTTGTTTCACACTTAATTGTCTGTGAACATGCTTGATTGGAACTTCATTGCCAGCCAGATTGCTACGATAGCCTTCGACATTGTTTATTTCGGTGCCATCATCGGAACGATTGTCGTCATTATCCTCGACAACCGCAATCCGGTGAAAACCATGGCATGGATACTGATACTGATGTTCCTTCCCATCGTGGGGCTGGTGTTTTACTTCTTCTTCGGGCGTAGTCAGCGCCGTGTGCGCATGATAGGGAAGAAGAGTTACAGCCGTTTGTTGAAGAAACCTATGGCAGAATATCTGGCGCAGGACTCATGTGCGCTTCCCATCAATTACAGTCGTCTCATATCCTTGTTCCGTAATACCAACCAGGCTTTCCCCTTCGATGGAAACCGGGTGGAAGCCTATACCCTGGGGCTCTCCATGCTGCAATCCCTGCTGCGCGAACTGGGGAAAGCAACGAAGCATATCCACATGGAATTCTATATCTTTGAGGACGATGCCATTGGGCGCTTGGTACGTGATGTCCTGATGGAAAAGGCGCGTGCCGGGGTAGAGGTACGTGTGATTTATGATGATGTGGGTTGTTGGCATGTTCCCAACCGTTTTTTTGAAGAGATGCGCGAGGCCGGTATCGAGGTACGCAGCTTTCTGAAGGTACGTTTTCCGCTTTTCACCAGTAAGGTGAACTATCGTAATCATCGGAAAATAGTTGTCATTGACGGGCGCATCGGCTTTGTGGGGGGGATGAATCTTGCCGAACGCTATATGCGCGGATTCTCATGGGGCATCTGGCGGGACACACATCTGCTGCTGGAGGGCAAGGCTGTTCACGGATTGCAGACCGCCTTCCTACTCGATTGGTACTTTGTGGACCGTACACTGATTACGTCTACCCGCTATTTCCCGAAAATAGAAAACTGCGGTACTTCCTTGGCGCAGATTGTAACGAGTGAGCCCGTAGGCCCATGGAAAGACATTATGCAGGGACTTGTCATATCCATTTCCAGCGCAAAGAAATATTTCTATATCCAGACTCCCTACTTCCTGCCCACCGAAGCCGTACTTGTTGCTATGCAGACAGCCGCCTTGTCAGGTGTCGATGTGCGTCTGATGTTGCCCATGCGTGCTGATAACCGCTTGACGCATCTGGGTTCCTGCTCTTATCTGGCAGATGTGCTCTATTCGGGAGTCAAGGTCTATTTCTATAAGAAAGGCTTCTTGCACTCCAAACTGATGGTTTCGGATGATGAGTTGTCCACGGTAGGCTCTACGAATGTGGATTTCCGCAGTTTTGAACATAACTTTGAGGTGAATGCCTTCATCTATGACACAGAAACAGCGCTTCAGATGCGCGAAATCTTCCTTCAAGACCAGCGCGACTGCGTACAAGTATTCCTGAAGAACTGGGTGAAGCGCCCCTGGTATCGTAAGGCTGCAGAGAGTGTGGTGCGGCTGATGGCGCCGCTGTTATAATGAAGAATGATGAATGAAGAATTTCTTGAAGTGTATTCATATCGTACCATTCTTCATTCATCATTTAAATATCGTGAAGTTCACGCTCCCGTATACCCTTCTCTCCACAAAGTGCGGATGTTCCTCGAAACTGTTTTTCTTCCCGTGTTCCAAGACGAAGAGTCCGTCTTCTTTCAGCAAGTTGTTCTCGAAGATGAGATCGGGCAAGGTTTCCAGCCCGGCAAGCTCGTAGGGAGGGTCGGCAAAGATAAAGTCGAACTGCTCGCGTCCGCTTTTGAGGTATTTGAATACGTCACCGCGTATGGGTAGACACTTGTCCGTCTTTAATTCCTGCATAATTTTGCAGATGAAGGCATAGTGGTCGCGGTCTTTTTCCACGCTGATTACTTGGTCGCAGCCTCTGGACACAAGCTCGATGCTGATGCTGCCCGTACCGGCAAATAGGTCGAGGGCACGGATGCCGTCCTCAAAGTCCATGTAGTTGGAGAGCACATTGAACAGATTCTCTTTGGCAAAGTCTGTGGTGGGGCGTGCCTTGAAGGAGTGGGGCACGTCGAAACGTCTTCTTTTGTATATTCCGCTGATTACTCGCATAGGGTTATGGCTTGCAGGTCAAGATTAGTGGCGGGATTCATGATGAATACCTGCCGGATGAATTTTCGCAGTTCGGGCAGTAGCAGTTCTTTGTCGTTTAGGTCACCGGTCAGGTGCAGCTCATCACGCTCCTGCTCGAAGCCGAGTTGTTTCCATATATATAATAGGTAGTAGACACGGTCGGGTGTGCTTCTGCATTCAAAGGAATTGGCAAGAAGGAGGCGTCCGCGCTCGTAGCCGTATACGTCTACGGCATCTTTTCGCAAGTGTGCATACATCTTCCGGTTGTTGCCCAAGCGGCTCTTTGAGGAGAAGAACTCAATGAAGGGGCTGGCTTGGGAATAGAACTTGACATCGGGATACTGTTCGCGAAGGAAGGAGCAGGCACTCTTATCCATGCCGAACAGTACGACAGTGTTGTTCTTATGCAGTATGTTGTATTGTACGGTTTCGTTTTCCCGTTTAGGATGGTTGTGATAGAAAATGATTTCCGTTTGTTCGTCCTCGAAGAACTCCAGGGGAATGAACGTGAAGCGTTTGTCTACCATGAGCACATTGACACGGCGGAAGGGGCGTTCCAGCCATGCCAGTTCGCGGAAGGTCTGTTTCAGATTGGCAGTGAGGGAGAGGGACTCGTCCACTGCACGGTCGTAGTAAGAGAACTCACCGTCGCCCAGAGGGTTGAACACAGAAAAAGAAAATCCATCCGTACTGAGACGGATGGATAATGTATACTGTTCCGATTTATTAAAATCAGTCGTTTCTATCATACGTTTGTCGGGGTGAGATTATTCCCAGTTACCGGCGTTGTTGTTAGCTGTTTCCAAGCTACCAATCATCAGACCGCAGTACTTGCCAAGTTTGGTTTGTACGTCCTTGATGTTGGCAATTTCTTGTGCATCCAGACCGTTCAAATAAACTTCGTACGGAGTCTTCACTTCGAGCAGACAGAAAGGAGCACCGGATTTAGCTGTATCGTTCTTGATGGCCATTTCGAACTGTGCACCGTTTCCGAAGGGAACATATCTCATTGAATCGGGGTTGAAGCCCTTCGGGAAGATAGTGTCCAATACGGCTACCCACAAGGTGTCACGTTTGAAGTTTTCCAATCCCCATTTCTTGACGTCAGCATAGTTACCTGTCTTCTTTGCCTTATTGATGATGTTGATGGCTTTCTTTTCAGTCAGACCGTCTTCCAGCTGCTTATCGTTCAGTTCTCCTTGCTTGAAGATGAACGGAAGTTTCTGGTTTTTAACAAAGTCAATCAGAGAGTCGAAGCTTGCAGTATATTGCTGGTCATGTAAAGTACGATATTCCAATTGTGCTTTACGGATGTCAATCAGACGTGCAATGACGGCTGCGTCTCTGTGCTTCTTTGCTTTTTCAAAGTTGATAGGACCCATAATGCTGGCATAACAAATATAAATTAGCACCAAAGCACATAAGCCTAAAATGACATTAAATACTGTTTTCATGATAAATATGTTTTTTAGTTGTTATATTCGCACCGCAAAAATAAAAGAAATTAATTTAAAAACGATAGTTCCCTTTACTTTTTTCTGTTACAAAAATGATAAATAACTATTTAGAAAGGCAAATTAAGGAAAATTTTCCTTACCAACCAACTCCTGAACAAGAAATTGCTCTAAAATCTTTATCGGAGTTCCTGCTGTCGCCCCGTAGCGAGGTGGTTTTTATGCTTCGTGGTTATGCGGGGACGGGTAAAACATCGTTGGTCGGTGCCTTGGTGCGGACGCTGGACAAGTTGCAACAGAAGTCGGTATTGCTGGCACCGACCGGACGGGCGGCAAAGGTTTTCTCGGCGTATGCGGGGCATCCGGCGTTTACGATTCATAAAAAAATCTATAGACAGCAATCTTTCTCCAACGAGCTGAGCAATTTTTCTGTGAACGATAATTTGACAACTCACACTCTCTATATAGTGGATGAGGCATCGATGATTTCCAATGAGGGACTGTCCGGTTCGATGTTCGGCACGGGCAGGCTGCTGGACGACCTGGTGCAGTTTGTCTATTCCGGCCAGGGATGCCGCTTGTTGCTGATGGGCGATACGGCGCAGTTGCCGCCGGTGGGGGAGGAGCAGAGTCCTGCCCTTTTTGCCGATGCCTTGAGAGGCTACGGGCTGGAAGTGGTGGAGGTGGACTTGACGCAGGTGGTGCGCCAGGAACAGCAGTCGGGTATTTTGTGGAACGCCACCCGCCTGCGGCAGTTGATAGCGGAAGACGATTGCTACAGCCTGCCGAAGATAAAGGTTTCGGGGTTTGCCGACATTAAAGTTCTGCCCGGAAATGAGCTGATAGAAACGCTGAACTCTTGCTACGACCATGACGGGTTGGATGAAACTATCGTGGTGTGCCGCTCCAACAAGAGGGCGAACATCTACAACAAAGGCATCCGTGCGCAGATTCTCTGGCGTGAGGATGAATTAAACACCGGTGATTTGTTGATGGTGGCGAAAAATAACTACTTCTGGACGGAAAAGGAGAAGGAGATGGATTTCATTGCCAACGGTGAGACTGCCGTGGTGCGCCGCGTGCGCCGTACGCGAGAGCTGTATGGCTTCCGCTTTGCAGACGTGACGCTGGTCTTTCCCGACTATAACGACTTTGAACTGGAAGTGAACATGCTGCTCGATACGCTGCATACCGACTCGCCTGCGCTGCCCAAGGCAGAGAACGACCGGCTTTTCTACTCCGTCCTCGAAGATTATGCCGACATCACCGTGAAGCGCGAGCGGATGAAGAAGATGAAGGTAGACCCGTACTACAACGCCTTGCAAGTGAAGTATGCCTATGCCGTGACTTGCCACAAGGCGCAGGGCGGGCAATGGAAGAATGTCTTTCTGGACCAGGGGTATATGACGGATGAATACCTGACACCCGATTATTTCCGTTGGCTCTACACCGCCTTTACCCGTGCCACGGGAACGCTCTACTTGGTGAACTATCCGGAAGAACAAATAGTTTGAAAAAGAGAGGGGTACCGATGCAGTATTCCGGCATTTTTTGTATTTTTGTAGATAGAACAACTATAACTGAACAAGTATGAAGAAGCTATACTCTCTCTTTGCCTTGATAGCACTGCTGTTTACCGCTTCCGGTTGCGAGGACGATTACCGAAGCATGGTACTTTTCGAAGGTGTGGAGCCTATCTACCAGATTGGGACATGTGACAATCTGGTGTCCAATCTTTCTTATTATCTTTCTGAAACAAACGAAGATACAGTGCTGGGCATTGACGGCGGCGACGGTTCCTATAATGTGATTAACGAGCACGAGTCGGTGGCTTCCGTGACTTTTACCGATGATGTCAACGGGTATCAGCGTATCAAGATTCATCCGCTGGCAGAGGGGGAGACGATTGTGAAGGTGATGGATGGTTCCGGTGAGGAAACACAACTGCGCATCACGGTGAAAGGTCGTAGGCAATATACGTTGACGAAAATGGGCTTCGAGTATGGTATCAGTAGTGGTGCACCGACGGAACTGCTGGGTGATGTTTCTAAGGCACTTGCCGAGCGTCCTTGGGTGAAGGATGGCGGGTATTATGTGTTGGTGCCCGAAGATTTCTCCAATAGTATGTGGAAAGGTGTATTGGAAATCTATCCGACGGGAAAAGAGGAGGAACCGCTAATGGGGATATACGAGACAGTTCCAGTGGAAGATGAGAACGGAGATACATATGCATTGTGGCAGTTTACTTATAATGGAGAGAAGAGGCTCTTTACGCGGACGGTCTCGGGAAATGGTAAATGTGTACTTGCGGAAAATGTAACTCCTTTCTGTCCTTCCAGTTTGCTGCCCGAAGGTGCACTGGTGGTTTATCGCGAAATGTTTATACTTCGGATGGAATAAGGTTTTAGTGGAAATCTTGTCAAGAGCAGATTTACGAAAGATTAACAGACGGGAGGCTTAGGCTTCCCGTTTTTGTTTCTGTTGCGCATCATCTGTCTGTTCTGTATGCATCATTCGTTTGCTTCGAATGCATTGTCTGTTTGTTCTGGACTAATCATCCGTTCCCTCCACTTCACTGTCCCAAACCTTAGGGTTTTTCACGGAAACCCCAGGGCTTTGGAGGGTAAATGCCAGCCATTTCACTTGCTAAGGTGTGGCATTTAGGATGGTAAGGTGTGGAGTTTGGGGAGCCGGCATGTGGCATTTCAAATGGAATACCGTGGAGGATAAAAAGAAAAGGAGAAGCAATGCTCCTCCTTTCCCGGTAGTTTAATTTTGAAATATCTAAAAAATGACATTACAAATATACAACATCACAGAGGCGATGTCAAGTGTTTCGCCAATTATTTTCAATTATAATCCTGCCAATTCCAAAACTTTGTCAATGGCAGCGTTCAGTCCGTCAGCATTCTTACCGCCGGCAGTTGCAAAGTGGGGCTGGCCACCGCCACCGCCTTGGATAAGTTTGGCAGCTTCTTTCACCAGGTTACCGGCTTTCAGTCCGCCTGCCACGAGGTTGTCGCTCAGCATGACGGTCAGCATCGGCTTGCCTTCGGCTTCTGTTCCCGCTACGAAGAACAGGTTTTCCGTAATCTGGCCACGCAACTGGAAGGCGATGTTCTTCACTGTTTCTGCCGGCAGGGGAGCACAGAACTTGATGACTTTAACGCCATTGACTTCCTGCACGTTCTTCAGCAGTCTTTCTTTCAGCTGTGCTTCTTTCTCTTTCATGAAGTCCTCTACCTGCTTCTTCAGTCCGGCGTTTTCGTCAATATACTTACGGATGGTTCCGGCAAGGTCGGGTGCGTTGTTGAAGAGCGCCTTCAAGTCGTGCAGCGTGTCCTCGATGGTGTTCATCAGTTCCTCCACGCGTGCACCCGTGTAGGCTTCGATACGGCGCACACCGGCAGCCACGGAGCTTTCGGAGATAATCTTCACCATACCGATGTTTCCGGTTGCAGCCACGTGCGTACCACCACAGAATTCTACGGAAGAACCGAACTGGATAACGCGTACATGGTCGCCGTACTTCTCGCCGAACAGAGCGATGGCGCCCAGTTCTTTGGCTTCTTCGATAGGAATGTTGCGGTATTCTTTCAAAGGTATGTTGGCGCGAATCTTTGCATTAACGATGTGTTCCACCTTGCGGATTTCCTCGTCCGTCACCTTCTGGAAGTGTGAGAAGTCGAAACGCAGGGAGTCCGGTGTAACCAAAGAGCCCTTCTGCTCTACATGCTCGCCCAATACTTCGCGCAGCGCAGCATCCAGCAAGTGGGTAGCAGAGTGGTTGGCGGCACAAGCGGCACGCTTGTCGGTATCCACGCATGCCATCATCGGAGCTTCCATGTGTTCGGGCAGCTTCTTGGTGATGTGGATAGGCAGGTTGTTCTCCTTCTTGGTGTCTACCACTTCGATGGTCTCAAACTCGTTCACCAATACACCGGTGTCACCTACCTGACCGCCGCTTTCGGCATAGAACGGAGTCTTGTCCAGTACAATCTGATACAAGGTTTGGTTCTTCTGCTTCACTTGGCGGTAGCGCAGAATGGATGTTTCGTATTCCGTATAGTCATATCCTACGAATTCGGTAGTACCCTCCTTTAGCGTAATCCAGTCACCGGTCTCTATGGCGGCGGCATTGCGGGCACGCTGTTTCTGCTGCTGCATTTCGGCGTCAAACTCCTTGATGTCGGCAGTCATGCCGTTTTCGCGGAGAATCAGTTCCGTCAAGTCGAACGGGAAACCGAAGGTATCATATAAGGTAAAGGCATCCTTTCCGCTGATTTCGTTCTTGCCGGCGGCTTTGGCGTCTGCCATGGTCTTTTCCAGCAGGCGGATACCCGTCTCCAGGGTGCGGAGGAAGGAGTCTTCTTCTTCCTTGATAACTTTGGCAATCAGTTCCTTCTGTGCATCCAGTTCGGGATAAGCGGCGCCCATGTTCTCGATGAGTACGGGGAGGAGCTTGTACATGAATGCCTGCTTCTGTCCGAGGAACGTGTAACCGTAGCGCACGGCACGGCGGAGGATACGACGGATGACGTAACCTGCCTTGGCATTGCTCGGAAGCTGTCCGTCGGTGATGGAGAAGGCGATGGTGCGGATGTGGTCGGCAATTACACGCATGGCGATGTCCGACTTCTCATCTTCGCCATACTTCTTGCCTGCCATGTCTCCGATGGCTTTCAGTATCGGTTGGAATACGTCGGTGTCGTAGTTGGAGGTCTTTCCTTGCAGTGTGCGCACCAGTCGCTCGAAGCCCATGCCGGTGTCGATAACCTTGGCGGGAAGTCCTTCCAGGCTGCCGTCCGCCTTGCGGTTGAACTGCATGAACACGAGGTTCCAGATTTCAATCACCTGCGGGTGGTCTTTGTTCACCAGCTGGCTGCCGGGTACTTTGGCCTTCTCTTCTTCCGAACGGGAGTCCACATGGATTTCCGAACACGGACCGCACGGTCCCGTATCACCCATTTCCCAGAAGTTATCGTGTTTGTTGCCATTCAGAATGTGGTCTTTCGGCAAGAACTGCTCCCAGTAAGAAGCGGCTTCGTTGTCGCGTTCCAGTCCTTCTTCGGCGCTACCTTCGAATACGGTGGCGTAGAGGTCTTTGGGGTCGAGTTTCAATACATCCACCAGATACTCCCATGCCCAGGAGATGGCTTCCTTCTTGAAGTAGTCGCCAAACGACCAGTTGCCCAGCATCTCGAACATGGTGTGGTGGTAGGTATCGTGACCCACTTCCTCCAGGTCGTTGTGCTTTCCGCTTACGCGAAGGCATTTCTGCGAGTCAGCAACTCTTTTGTATTTCGCCGGGTGGTTGCCCAAAATAATATCTTTAAACTGGTTCATTCCCGCATTGGTGAACATCAACGTGGGGTCATCCTTAATCACCATCGGGGCCGAAGGCACTATCTGGTGACCTTTACTTTCGAAGAAACTCTTGAAAGAGTCTCTGATTTCGTTTGCAGTCAACATACTCTCTATTGATTTATCTGATTCTAATTTGATTTACCTTCTCTTGTCGTTTTTTGCCCGTTTCTTACTACTAACTACTTGCTACTTAGTCTTAATATTCTTGAAAAAACTGTGCAAAGATAGCTTGTTTTTATTACTTTTGTCGCATTGACAAGCGAAATATTTCCTAAGATGCGCAAAGTTTACTACATTTATAATCCCCAGACGCAGACGTACGACCGTATTTATCCTACCGTGAGGCAGCGGGCGCTGAGCATTCTCCGCCGTTTGTTCATCGGTATGGGGCTGGGTGCGGGCAGTTTCATCGTATTGCTGCTTATCTTCGGCTCTCCGTCGGAGAAGGAGTTGCGAAAGGAGAACAGCAAACTGCAGGCGCAGTACAACGTCCTCTCCCGCCGGCTGGACGAGGCTATGGGAGTGCTGCAAGACATACAGCAGCGTGATGACAATCTGTACCGGGTGATTTTCATGGCCGACCCTATTCCTTCTGCCATCCGTCAGGCTGGATACGGCGGTACCAACCGCTATGAGCATCTGATGGATATGGCTAACTCCGACTTGGTTATCAATACCACGCAGAAAATGGATATGATTAGCAAGCAACTCTATATCCAGTCCCGCTCCTTTGACGATGTGGTGGAGATGTGCAAGAATCATGATGAAATGCTGCGCTGCATTCCTGCCATACAGCCGGTTTCCAATAAAGACCTCCGTAAGACCGCTTCGGGTTACGGTACGCGTATCGACCCCATTTATGGTACCAGCAAGTTCCATGAGGGTATGGACTTTTCGGCTCCCCAGGGCACGGATGTCTATGCCACGGGAGATGGCACCGTGGTGCAGATGGGCTGGCAATCGGGCTATGGCAACAGAATTGTGATAGACCACGGCTTCGGTTATCAGACGGTGTATGCACACTTGCGCGATTTCCGGACGAAGTTGGGCAAGAAAGTGGTACGTGGTGAGGTCATTGGCGGGGTAGGCAGTACGGGCAAGAGTACTGGTCCGCACTTGCACTACGAAGTACACGTCAAGGGAAAGGTTGTGAATCCCGTCAACTACTACTTCATGGATCTCAGTGCCGAGGATTATGACCGCATGATACAGATTGCGGCGAACCATGGTAAGGTGCTTGATTGACGGATGATTTATAGAGAAAGGATTACATCATGCTGAATACAGATAAGAATTTAAAGTTATATTACTCCATCAGCGAGGTGGCTGCCATGTTCGATGTCAACGAATCACTGCTCCGTTTCTGGGAAAAGGAGTTTCCGCAACTCAATCCGAAGAAGGGGGGGCGGGGAATACGCCAGTACCGTAAGGAGGACATTGAGACAGTGAAACTTATCTATCATCTGGTGAAGGAGCGCGGAATGACCTTGCCCGGCGCCCGCCAACGGATGAAAGACAATAAAGAAGCTACGATACGCAACTTTGAAATCGTAGATCGCCTGAGAGCTATCCGCGAAGAACTGGTAGGCATGAAACTGGCATTGGATGAGTTTACTTACGAGGATGTGGAGAGCTTGAAGGAAAATATTCAAGGACTGAAGTAGAATAAATACCACTCCGTTTATTCCTCTACTCTCGTCACTTGTTTTATATTCTGTATCTGCTTCAGGTTATTGCAGATAGTGCGCACGTCGTCCACATCGTGTACATAGAGTTGTATCTTTCCTTCGAAGATACCGTCGTTGGTTTCGATGGTCAGTTTACGGATATTCACGTTGAGCTGGCGGGAGATGACTTGAGTTACTTCGTTCAGCAATCCCATGCTGTCTATACCTTTTATATATATGGTGACTAGGAACGACAAATCCTTGTGAGTGTCCCACTCGGTGGCGATGATACGGTTTCCGTAGCTACTCTTAAGGCGGGTGGCAACGGGGCATTGGCGCTTGTGGATGACAACACGGTTTTGCTCGTCGATGTATCCCAGTACGTCGTCACCCGGAATGGGATGGCAACAGTCGGCCATAATATAGTTCTTTGAGATGGTCTCTTCCGTCAGCTTCAGAATCTGCTTAGTGTTGATTTTCTCTTGCGGTGTTTTCTCTTCCGGTTGTTCTTTGGCATCCTTGTTGTCCTTGTTACCGAAGGAGAAGGTCAGGAACTTCTTCCAGTTGCTGTTCTGCTTTTCCTTGAACACGTTCTTGTCGGCATCGCCCAGCACAACCCGTTTGTTGCCGATGGCAACGAGCAGCTCGTCGCGGGTGTGGAAGCCGTGCAGCCTGGTCAGCTTGTCCAGAGCAGCATCATCCATACGTATATCCTCGTTTTTGAAGAATTCGTTCAGTATGGTTTCACCTTCTTTCTGATAGGCTTTCGCCTCTTTGCGCAGGATGGCGGCAATCTTGGCGCGGGCGCGGGCGGTGGTGGCATACACTTCCCACTCCGGCTGCACGCGTTGCGATTTGGAGGTCAATATCTCTACCTGGTCACCGCTTTGCAGTTTGTGGCTTAGGGGAACCAGTTTGTGGTTTACCTTGGCGCCGATGCAGTGGCTGCCGATGTCGGTATGCAAGGAGAAGGCAAAGTCCAGTGCCGTAGAGTTCTGCGGCATGGTCTTGAGGTCGCCTTTCGGGGTGAAGACGAAAATTTCCGATGCAAACAAGTTCAGTTTGATGGTATCGAGAAAATCGATGGCGTCCGGTTGTGGGTCGTCCAGAATTTCCTTGATGGTACGCAACCATTTCTCCAGTTCGCCTTCATCTTCGCTGCCTCCGCCTTCTTTGTATTTCCAGTGGGCGGCAAAGCCTTGTTCGGCAACGTCATTCATGCGTTCACTGCGGATTTGTACTTCAATCCATTGCCCGTTGTTACCCATAAGGGTGACGTGCAGGGCTTGGTAGCCGTTGGCTTTGGGATGGCTCACCCAGTCGCGCAGGCGGTCAGGGTGGGGCTTGTATATCTTGGATATGGAGACGTAAATGTCGAAGCAGTCGTTTAGCTCTTCCTCTATATTGCGGGGCTCGAAGATGATGCGGACAGCAAGCAAATCATAGATTTCCTCGAAGGGGACATGCTTGGTCTGCATTTTGTTCCAGATGGAGTAGATGGACTTTACACGGGCAAGGATACGGTATTTCAGTCCCATTTTGTCCAGTTGCGCCCGTATCGGAGCGGTGAACTCATTGAATACCTTGTCGCGCTCCACGGCGGTGGCTTCCAGTTTCTCTTCTATCTCGTGGTACTCTTCCGGATGTTCGTACTTGAAGCTCAGGTTTTCCAGTTCTGTCTTGATTTTGTACAAGCCGAGGCGGTTGGCGAGCGGGGCATAAATATAGAGTGTTTCGCCTGCAATCTTGAACTGCTTGTTGGGCAGCATGGAGCCGAGTGTACGCATGTTATGCAGACGGTCGGCTATCTTGATGAGGATAACCCGGATATCGTCGGACATGGTGAGCAGCAGCTTCTTGAAGTTCTCTGCCTGCGCCGAGGCACGGTCGCCGAAGATACCGCCGGAAATCTTTGTCAGCCCGTCTACAATCTGGGCGATTTTGGGACCGAAGATGTTTTCAATATCCTCTACGGTGTAGTCGGTGTCCTCCACCACATCATGCAGCAATGCCGAGCATATGGAAGTAGACCCCAGTCCTATCTCATTACAGACAATCTTTGCCACAGCAATGGGGTGCATGATGTAGGGCTCGCCGGAACGACGCTTGATGCCCTTATGCGCCTGGTTGGCAAAGTTGAATGCTTTGGTTATTATTTCGACGCGCTTGCGGTGCTTGGTGGCCAAATAGTCGTTCAACAGTTCTTGGAATGCCTGTTCGATCATTTCCTCTTCGGCTTTTTCCTTTTCCTTCTGACTTATATTTTCTTCCATATACTGCTTTCTCCTTTCTTCACTTCACTTTTTGCAAAAATAAGCAATTTTCAACACCGGGCAAGCGTTTATGTCTTTATTTATAAATCTTCAAGCGCTTTCCTGCGGAGATTCTGGTACTGCGCAATCCATTCCAACTTTTTAACTGATTGACAGTGACACCGTATTTCCGTGCAATGCTGCCGAGATTCTCGCCACTGCGTATCTTGTGGTAGGTGACATTCCCCGTAGCGGTACTGCCTTTGCTGCTACGTGCCGTCGAGCGTGTATTGGAAACGGCCACGACTCTGCGGTTCTTGAACAGCTCGTTACTGCGGTGGGCATAGATGGTGTCTTGCTTGTCAATGAAGGCACTGATGTAGTTGATGGGGAGGCGTAGCGTCTGCGGCTTGCTCTCTCCGGGGATGATGCTTTTCTTGAATTGGGGATTTAGGCTCTTTATCTGGTCCAGGCTGATGCCGCATAGGTCGGAAATCTGCTCGAAATGAAGGTTACGGCTTACTTGCACCGTATCGGTTGCTTCCGGAATGTCAGTTTCCATGGGGCAGATGTTGTGCTTGCAGTAGTAGGTCATTACGTAGTTGGCGGCAATGAAGGCGGGCACGTAGCCGCGTGTCTCTTTGGGCAGATAGTTGTAGATTTCCCAATAATCGGTTTTCCCTCCCGAGCGGCGGATGGCTTTGTTGATGGTGCCCGGACCGCAGTTGTAGGCGGCAATCACCAGGTTCCAGTCTTTGTAAATGTCATACATGTCCTTCAGGTAGCGTGCTGCCGCCCAGGTCGCCTTTATCGGGTCACGGCGTTCGTCTACGAGGCTGTTGCTTTCCAGTCCGTATATCTTTCCGGTGGCGAGCATAAACTGCCATAGTCCGCAGGCTCCCGCGCGGGATACGGCAGAAGGGTTGAGAGCGGATTCTATGATGGGCAGGTATTTCAGCTCGAGCGGCAGGCCGTAGGCATCCAGCGCTTCTTCGAAGATGGGCATATAGAAGTTGCAGGCGCTCAGCATGAAGGCAACCTGGTTGCGCAGACGTCCGGCATACATGTCGATGAACTTGCGCACAATCTCGTTGTATGGCATTTCCATGACGGTCGGCATGCGCGACAACCGGTCTATGTATACAGAGTCACTGAACATCGGGTTTACGGTAGAGGTGCTGCAGTCTTTTCCCAAGTCTATGTAATTCTTGGCTTTCCAGTCATTGAGCAGGCTGTCCAGCGGATAGGTCATGCTTTTGGGCAGCTCGATGGATTCCTGGCGTTCCGTGCCGTTTTCGCGGATAAGCACTTCCACGCTTTCTTGCGCATGCATGGCCGGAGCGGTGAAGAGGGCGCAAAACAGAAGCGAGGAACCGAGAATAATTCTTTTCATATATATGGCCTTGTGTGTCATTAGGTAATAATTTATGCTTTAATTTTCGTTTTTAGAATCGGAAACTGCATTGCACGCCGACGTTCTTATTAGAGGAACCAGTCATCTGGCTGTTGATTATGGCAGGTTCCACTTTCATGCTGAGGTCGGGGGTGATGTCAAAGTTGGACAGCTCTGCGTCTACGTATGCGTCGACAACAGACAGCAGGTATACACCGATAAAGGCGAAGATGCTCAAGTCGCGGTATCGTCGGAAGGTATCCTTACGCTTCCGTAGTGTCTCCGTCAGCTGGCTTTCGGTATAGTTATAGTTGGGAGGCAGCAGGTCGGTAATGGTACTGGAGTTGAAATTACCATTTACGGCATCCTTGTAGGCGGCCGAATAGTCCTTATACATCTTGCTGTTCCACGTAAGGGCATAGGCACAACCGGCAAATCCTCCATAGAAGATGGGCAGTTTCCAATACTTGCGGTTGTAAATTTGTCCACCGCCGGGAATGACGAGGGCAAGCCAGGTGGCTTTTGTGGGATTAGGTACCCACCTTTTGGGGTCGATGGCCTTTTGCAGACTGTCTGTAGGCACGGGCTGTTCCTTCAGGTCGGGGCTGGCAGTCATTTCCAGCATCTTCCGCTTGTTTTCGGCTGCAAGACTGTCGGCAACAGTGAGGCTGTCCCGGTTCACCACGGTGTTGAGTGTATCGGTCTGATGCCGCTGCGCACGCTTGGAAGCGGCACGTGGACGGTCTTGACCATACATAGCAATCCCTGCCATCTGTAAAAAACAGAGCAGCAGGGCAATGGCTAACTGATATATTCTTCCTTTTTTCCTCATTTATTTCTTCAGCGTATCAAGAATGCCGATGATACGTTCCAATTCTTCTTCGTTATTGAACGGGATACTGATTTTACCTTTTCCTTTCTCCGAGCAGGTTAGCTGCACCTTGGTACTGAAAAAGCCCGAGAGCTGTTGTTTCAGCATATTGAATTCTTCGGGCAGTTTGGCGCGCTTGGGGGCAATCTTACGACCACCGCTCTTCACGCTTTCGCCTTCACTCAGTGACTTTACGATTTCTTCCACTTTGCGTACGGAATACCCGTGCTCCAGGATTTCTTCGAAAATCTTCACTTGCAGTTTGGGATCGCCAAGCGTTACCAACGCGCGGGCATGTCCCATGTCTATCTGCTTGTTCTGCAGTCCCATCTGGACGGGGGCGGGCAGTTTGAGCAGGCGCAGGTAGTTGGCAATGGTGGTACGCTTCTTACCTACGCGTTCGCTGAGGCGTTCCTGCGTCAGTCCGTATTGTTCCAACAGATGCTGGTAAGCGAGGGCTATTTCTACGGAGTTCAAGTCTTCGCGCTGTATGTTTTCGATGAGCGCCATTTCCATGACGTTCTCGTCATCTGCAGTGCGGATATAGGCAGGGATGCTTGTCAGTCCGGCAAGCTGCGAAGCACGGAAACGACGCTCGCCGGCGATAATCTGGTATTCGTCGTCGCTAAGCTTGCGCAGGGTGATGGGCTGTATGATGCCGATTTCGGAGATGGAATCGGCTAACTCCTGCAACGCAACCGGGTCGAATTCATGACGGGGCTGGTTGGGATTGACCGTA
This sequence comes from Bacteroides sp. AR20, assembly GCF_964250605.1. Taxonomy (NCBI): domain Bacteria; kingdom Pseudomonadati; phylum Bacteroidota; class Bacteroidia; order Bacteroidales; family Bacteroidaceae; genus Bacteroides; species Bacteroides sp. AR20. The sequence goes on from NZ_CAXUGK010000004.1 coordinate 143,859, forward strand.
ATCTTCGACAGCTCTATCTCATTGATAGAGGAGGAGCCTTCGGTCTTTACTTCATCCATGGAGAAGAGGGCGTCCAGCCCGCGTCCTAATGCATTTCTTTGTGCCATCTGTTTATTTACTATTTGACGATTTACAATTTAACCATACGGGATGATTTGTTTGTGCATTGTAAATATGGTATTTATCACTAATCATTAATCACTAACCACTATAATCACTTCTTTTCGTTTCTGCTTATCAATTCCTTGGCAAGTGCCATGTGGTTTTTGGCTCCGGTTGAGTCTGCGTCATAGAGAATGGTGGGCAGGCCGTAGCTGGGAGCTTCGCTCAGTTTCACATTGCGCTGGATGACGGTGTTGAATACCAATTCCTGGAAGTGGCGTTTCACTTCATCGTAAATCTGGTTGGCCTGGCGCAGACGCGAGTCGTACATCGTCAGCAGGAAGCCTTCGATTTCGAGGGCAGGGTTCAGCTTGGACTTGATGATTTTAATGGTATTCAGCAATTTGCTGATGCCTTCCAGTGCAAAATATTCCGCTTGTACGGGGATGATTACCGAATCGGCGGCAGTCAGTGCGTTGACCGTAATCAGACCCAAAGACGGGGAACAGTCTATCAAGATATAATCAAACTCATTCTTCAGCGGAGCGAGTACTTCTTTCAGTATCTTTTCGCGGTTTTTCAGATTGAGCATCTCTATTTCGGCACCTACCAGATTGATGTGGGAGGAGATTACCTTCAGTGTGTCTATCTCCGTGTCATGAAGGGCCTCGCGTACGTCTGCACGGTCAATAATGCACTCGTAGATAGTACATTCCGACTGCTTGATGTCCACACCCAATCCTGAGGAGGCATTGGCCTGCGGGTCGGCATCTACAACGAGCACTTTCTTTTCAAGCGTGGCGAGTGAGGCTGCGAGGTTGATTGTCGTCGTAGTCTTGCCTACACCACCCTTTTGGTTAGCCATAGCAATTATTTTTCCCATAATCTCAATATTTATTGGCAGCGAAATAAGTGATAATTCCGGATAGCGCCTACAAATTTGGAGAAAGATTGCAAAAACGGTTGATAAGTCGGCTGTTTTGTTAATAACTCACAGACGTTTACCGCTGTTTTTCTTCTTGTAAATTGCGCGTAAAGCGTTCTTTCTCTGTTTAGTGGGCAAATATACGTATTTATCTTGAAATGAAGCTGATTTTTTGTCTCGCTTGCAGAAGATTAAGATTTGTAAACCAATGGAAGACATTGGCTTGGACTATTCTCTCTACTTGCATGAGATGTACATCTCATGCAGATGGACTACCGTGTGGAAGATGGTCGGGGGATAAGTTGTTCCCGGGCAGAAGGAGAGGAGCTGGTGTCAGACCAAGGCTTTGACGAACTCCCAGCAGAAGTACGCACACATCACACATTTCACTACTGTGCCCAGCAAGAATCCAAGCAGCGAGCCCAGCCCCGATTTCAAGGCCTGGTCTGTCTTGCTGCCTCCCATCAGTTCGCCGGCAAAGGCTCCGAGAAAGGGGCCGAGGATGATGCCCCAAGGCATGAAGAACAACCCTACGATGGTGCCTATGAGGCAGCCGCGCGTTCCCCACCGACTGCCTCCGCTGTATTTGCTGCCCAGCATCGGGACGAAATAATCCAGTATCTGTACAAGGACGACTGCTGCCAGCCATAAAAGTAACTGCGTGGTGGAAAACTGCGCCTTGTCCGTGAAATGTAGAAGCAACAAGCCTGCATAGGCTACGGGCGGTCCCGGAATCATAGGCAGGATGCAGCCTGCCAATCCGACAATCAGGCAGAGGATGCCCAAGATGATGAGAAGAATGTCCATAGGTGTATCGTTTCTGTTGGTGAAGATGACAGCGGTTGTTCCCTGCTACTCGAATCGGTTGTATATGACAATGGGGCGGGAGCGGCGTGTGCTCATCGACGGGAACCATATATCGTCGGCTGTGAGGCCACATTGCTTGATGGCTTCGGCGCAGTATTCCAGTCGTCCGAAGTCGGCATCGACATTGTTTGTACCGAATGTGAATTTGATTCCACGTGCTTTGGCGCGACGGATAATCTCGAAACTGGGAATCCGGTAGCGTGCATTGATTTCCAGAGCGATTCCATGTTGTTGCAATACATCCAATACGCGTTCAATGCGTCCGTCCGTCCAGTACTTGTCGTAATCATGCGCCATAGTATCGGGCAAGAAGGTAGGGTTGGCATAAATGTCGGCAGGCTCGTTGGTCAGAATCAGGACTGTTTGGTCGACAAGGTGGTCCATATACTGTTCAAGCGTAATGTCATCAAAGAGTGCTTCTTCGGCCCGGTAGATGCGCGAGTTACGTCCCTTGTGGTCTATGATGGTCATGGCGTCGGTAAACAGGTAATCGAAAATCCCCAAGGCTTCCTGCGAGAAAGTTGCCGTCCATTTGCGTCCCTCACCTTGTACACCGCACAGGAATGGCATCCCTTTTACTTCATTAAAATAGTCGTACACTTCTTTGTCATCGGCCAGCATACGTCCTACGCCTCCTTCTCCGGCATTGGGGGCGACACCATAGTTGATACCGTAATTCATGGACATGGCGTGTGCCATTTCCTTCGTCAGCCCTCCTTTCAAGTGAACGTGATAGTCTATAACTGGGAAATCGTGCTGCTGTAGCCTGATTATCTCATCCGTGCGCTCGTCTACCGGAGCAAGCGTGTCGGCTTCGTTGCGTGCTTCCTTGGCAAGCCGTTCGATGGCGAGATTCCGGAATGACACTTCGCCGTGTATGCCTTGCAGGGCAATGGAACCTTGACTCAGCAGTTGCCGGGCGTGCTCCTCTGTGCGATATGGGTGTCCGGGTTCGGTATAGCAAACAACTTCGGTTCCGTTAATGCAGACAATGATGTTTTGTCCGCGTACGGTTATCTCGAAGTCAAACCATTCTCCATCTTTTGCGAGTGAGCGATAGAGGTTGCGCACCGAGGCGAGTGAGCCGCTCTTGCGTGTGCCGTCGATGTCTCCGTTACGGAATATCACTTCATAACCGGACTCGCCGTCCGTATGAAAGAGGAGGCCTGCTTCGGAGCCGGGTTGTGTGAGGGCTTCTCCGGTGAGCCGGAAATTTTGGTATTCTTTGTCGTTGAAGAGCTTCCGGCCTTCTGCAATGACCGGGTCTGCCGTGTGAAGCGTAGATGTCCCGTCATTCCATTGGTCAAGTGGCTCGGGAGAACTGCTCCTGCCACAGCTTGTCAGGGTTGTTAGAAACAGAATAATTGCGGCAGCTGCCGTCTCGATGCGTGCAGCAATGGTAGAATGGCAAAAAGTGTTCATTATAGCATGGATTTTATGAATGATTATATTCCAACTATTGTCGGTACAAAGTTAGCCTTTTCTGAAAATATCTTTGAATACAAAAGAATTATTATCTTTGTAGTATTCTGTTTAAAGCCTTTTTAGCTACTTTTGCACGATAATAAAAAAGAAAGTTATGGAAAATCAGAGACCTTTGATATTGATTTCCAATGATGACGGCATCATTGCGAAAGGTATTAGCGAGTTAATCAAATTCCTCCGTCCGCTGGGCGAGATTGTGGTAATGGCGCCGGATGCACCCCGCTCTGGAAGTGCGTGTGCGCTGACTGTAACGGAACCTATCCACTACCAGTTGGTCCGTAAGGATGTTGGGCTGACGGTATACAAGTGTTCCGGTACGCCGACCGATTGTGTGAAGCTGGCTTTTCATACGGTGCTCGACCGCAAGCCCGACTTGGTGGTAGGCGGCATCAACCACGGCGACAATTCTTCTGTAAACCTGCATTATTCCGGTACGATGGGCGTTGTGATAGAGGGATGCCTGAAAGGAGTGCCTTCCATCGGATTCTCCCTTTGCAACCATGAGCCGAACGCTGATTTTGAACCTGCAGGTCCTTACATCCGCGAGATAGCCCGGCTGGTATTGGAGAAAGGACTCCCTCCGTTGACATGCCTCAATGTCAACTTCCCCGATACCAAAGAATTGAAGGGTGTGAAGATTTGCGAACAAACCAAGGGGCAATGGACCAATGAATGGGAAAACTTTGCCCATAGAGGAGATGCCCATTACTACTGGCTGACCGGCGAGTTTGAGAACAACGATGCCGAAAATGAGAAGAATGACCATTGGGCGCTTGATAACGGTTATGTGGCAATCACCCCGACCACGGTGGATGCAACGGCATACGGCTTGATTGATGAACTGAAAGCATGGTTCTGAATTAATTGACAATTATCAATTGATATGAAGTATTACTTGATTGTCGGTGAAGCTTCTGGCGACCTGCATGCCTCCCATCTGATGGCTGCATTGAAGGAGGAGGACTCGCAAGCGGAGTTCCGTTTCTTCGGAGGCGACCTCATGGCTGCAGTGGGCGGTGTGATGGTGAAGCATTACAAAGAGTTGGCGTATATGGGGTTCATTCCCGTATTGCTGCATCTGCGCACCATCTTTGCCAATATGAAGCGCTGCAAGGAGGATATTGTTGCGTGGCAGCCGGATGTGCTGATTTTGGTGGACTATCCGGGCTTTAATCTGGATATAGCCAAGTTTGTCCATGCCAACACAAGGATTCCTGTCTTTTATTATATTTCTCCCAAGATTTGGGCATGGAAGGAATACCGCATCAAGAATATTAAACGGGATGTGGATGAGCTGTTCTCCATCCTACCGTTCGAGGTGGAATTTTTTGAAGGGAAGCACGGGTATCCGATACATTATGTCGGCAATCCGACAGTGGATGAAGTGACGGCTTTTCTTGCTTCCAGCTCAGAGACATTCGACGACTTTGTCCGGGCAAACGGACTTTCGGCCAAACCCGTTATTGCTCTGCTGGCTGGTAGCCGCAAGCAGGAAATCAAGGACAATCTGCCCGACATGCTTCGTGCGGCAGCTTCTTTTCCCGATTATCAACTGGTGCTGGCCGGTGCTCCGGGTATTTCCCCCGAGTATTACAAACGTTATGTGGGTGGGGTGGACGTGAAGATTATCTTCAACAAGACATTCCCTTTGTTGAGGCAGGCAGAGGCTGCACTGGTCACTTCGGGGACGGCAACGCTGGAAACAGCTCTGTTTCGTGTGCCGCAAGCGGTATGTTACCATACTCCGATAGGGAAGGTTATCGCTTTCCTGAAACGGCATATACTGAAAGTGAAGTACATTTCCCTGGTCAATCTCATAGCCAACCGGGAGGTGGTGAAAGAGCTGGTTGCAGATACCATGACGGTAGAGCAGGTACGCTCGGAGCTGAACCGCATTTTGTACGATAAGGAATACCGCCGTCAGATGCTCGAGGGATATGAGTATATGGCATCCTGTCTGGGAGAGGCAGGGGCACCCAAACATGCTGCCCGCGAGATGGTGGCATTACTGAGGAGGAGGGAAGAATAATCGAAAAATTAAGAATTTGTTAAAATGGGAAAAGCCGGTGCAGTAAATGCCCGGCTTTTGTATTTTCTATACAGAAACAAATGAAAAGGACTTTGATTATGAAAAAGCTACATTGGTTATTTATGGCAATATGTTTGGCAGTGATGCCCGCTTTGCAATCATGTGATGATAACGACGGATATTCTTTGGGTGATTTTACCCCGCCTTTGTGGGCCACTGTGCGTGTTACGGGAAATGCCTTTTATTTAAACTGCGATGTTTGGGGGACGCTCTGGCCGGTGAATACGGACATAGGGTGGTATGATGCCGTGGATGGGCAGCGTGTGATTACCGTGTTCAATCCTTTGTGGGACGACTATGCAGGATATGATCATGCTGTGAAGCTGCTGCGTCTGCAGAACGTTTTGACGAAAGAGGTGGAGACGCTGACTCCCGAAACCGAAGAGGAATTCGGTAATGACCCCGTGCGTATATATAAAGGTGATATTACCATCAGTGGTGGCTATATGAACATTTTTTTCATGCAGAACCTGCCATCTTCGACTGATAATAAACACCGTATCAGCCTGGTGCGTCCGCAAGAAGATGATACTTTGTATGGCGAAGATGGATACGTCCATTTGGAACTCCGCTATAACGACTATGATGACCTGACGGGACGTCGTAGTCCTGGTGCTGTCTCCTATAACTTGAACAGTCTGGACATCCCCTCTGAAACCAAAGGCATCAAGTTGAAACTCAATTCAGAAGAGAATGGAGAGGTGGAAGTAACCTTTGATTTGAAAACTGCGGGGAGTAATGAAAAGCTGACTACTAATGTGGATTTGTCCAATATGCAGTTGAAGTAAGAAAGAGTTTGCGAGAGTATATAGTTAGAAAGAGCACCCGTGATTTTGATGTCATTCATCTTGCCCGGGTGCTCTTTTTATATCTGTTTTATGTAAGTTTGGTCATGTGAGCCGTCGTTAGAACATCGTCAAGGCATATAGATAAACAACTGCTGCAGGAATTGCCATCAGGGCACTGTCGAAACGGTCGAGCATCCCTCCATGCCCCGGCAGAATGTTACCGGAATCCTTGATGCCCAATTGGCGTTTCATGAGTGATTCGGTCAGATCGCCCCAAGTGCCGAAAATGACGACAACGATTGCCAAACCTACCCATTGCCATCCTGGCATAAAAGGAAAGAAATGTGCAAAGCCAAGAGAGGAAGCGATGGAGAATATTCCGCCGCCGATGCTGCCCTCCCAGGATTTTTTAGGTGAGATACGTTCGAACAGACGGTGTTTGCCTATCAGCGAACCTACGCAATAGGCACCTGTATCGCTCAACCAGATAAATACGAAAATGGAAAGCGGTAGAATAGGGTTGTAGGTCACACTGCCCGTTTCCGGGGAATTCTGAAAAGCAAGTACGTTCAGCAGGGCAAAGGGGAGTGCCACGTACAATTGGCTTAGCATGGAGTAGGCCCAGTTACCCGTCGGATTCTTTTTCTTGAGGTAAAGTTCCGTAATCATCATGTAGAGCAATAGTCCCAAATAAGGAAGGAATACTCGTGCTCCTACAGACTGCTGGGTACAGAAACTCATCAATGCAAGGAAAAGGTAGGCTCCCCCCAATGCAGTGATGGTCTTGTTTATGCTTACTTCGCCGCTCTTGCTGACTAATTGGGCAAACTCATGTACGCTCAGTGCGCTGATAATGGTGAACAGTATACCGAACGAAAGGGGGCTGTAAAGAATACAGCCCACCAATACTATGACGAATAACACGCCGGTAACGGCACGTTGGATAAAGTTATTTTTCATGCTTTTCTTCTTCCTTAACTTCCTTTTCTGCTTCTATGGCTTTTTGCTCTTCTTCTTGCTCCGCTTTTTTCAGTTCGGCAGCAGTCTTGTTTGCACTGATTTCTTCCGAACGGGAAGCCCATGGACGTTTCCCAAAGATGTGTTCAACGTCTTCGGCAAAGATTACTTCTTTGTCAATCAGCAGTTGTGCCAGCCGGTTGTGCCCTTCTTGGTTTTCGGACAATATTTTCTTGGCACGTTCGTACTGTTCATTAACCATCTGCTTCACTTCTTCGTCAATCAATTCCGCAGTCTTTTCGCTATACGGGCGGTTGAAGGAATATTCCTCATTATTATAATAGCAGAGGTTGGGTAGTTTTTCGCTCATACCCAGATAGGCAATCATACCGTACGCCTGCTTTGTCACGCGTTCCAAGTCATTCATGGCTCCGGTGGATATTCTACCTAAGAATAGGTCTTCGGCGGCACGTCCTCCCAAGGTGGCACACATCTCATCGAGCATCTGTTCCTTAGTGGTGATTTGCCGTTCTTCCGGCAGATACCAAGCCGCGCCCAAAGCGCGTCCACGGGGTACAATGGTTACTTTAATCAGCGGATTGGCGTATTCCAGTAACCAGGAGATGCTGGCATGGCCGGCTTCGTGTATAGCAATGGAACGGCGTTCGGCTTCGGTAGTGATTTTGGTTTTCTTTTCTAATCCCCCCACAATACGGTCTACGGCATCCAGGAAGTCTTGCTTTCCGACGAACTTCTTGCCGTGGCGGGCGGCTATCAAAGCTGCTTCGTTACATACATTGGCAATGTCTGCCCCCGAGAATCCGGGAGTCTGGCGTGCCAGAAGGTCTACATCCACACTATTGTCTATCTTGATGGGGCGCAGGTGTACACCGAATACTTCCTTACGCTCATTAAGGTCGGGTAGGTCTACATGTATCTGGCGGTCAAAACGTCCGGCGCGCAGCAATGCCTTATCCAAAACGTCCACACGGTTGGTGGCGGCTAAGATGATAACACCACTATTGGAGCCGAAACCGTCCATCTCGGTCAGTAACTGGTTCAATGTGTTCTCGCGCTCGTCGTTGCCACCCATAGCGGCTGCTTTGGCACGGGCACGCCCTACAGCGTCAATCTCGTCGATGAACACGATACAAGGCGCTTTTTCCTTTGCTTGGCGAAACAAATCGCGGACACGGGAAGCTCCCACGCCGACAAACATTTCCACAAAGTCGGAACCTGCCAAAGAGAAGAAAGGTACGTTGGCTTCTCCGGCCACGGCCTTTGCAAGCAGGGTCTTTCCGGTTCCCGGAGGGCCTACCAGCAAGGCGCCCTTGGGTATCTTACCTCCCAAATCGGTATATTTCTGGGGCTCTTTCAAGAACTCGACAATTTCTTCTACCTCTTGCTTGGCTTCAGCAAGTCCTGCCACATCCTTGAATGTAATCTTGATGGGGGAACCTTTTTCAAACAATTGGGCCTTGGACTTTCCTACGCTGAAGATGCCTCCACCTCCGCCCATGCCTCCACCACCGCTCATGCGGCGGGACATGAAAATCCAGAAACCGATAAGGAATGCAAAGGGGAGAATCTGCCACAAAATGGCACCGAAGTAGTTCCGCTTTTTTTCGTAGTTAATGGAGCCGTCAAAGTGGGCGTCGTCTCTTTCCTTTTGCAGGAAATTACCTAGGCTCTCGCGTGAGGGGGCCTCGGTCGTAATAAGCGGATTCTTGCCTACGCGGCTGGAGTCCTGGCGAAATACGTTTCCTACGTGCTGGGGTTTGACGTATGCTTCGACGGAATTGTCGTCGTAGCCGATGACTTTGCTTATATAACCGTCTCGTACATATTGCTGGAATTCATCATAAGAGATGTTTTTAGTTGCCGTACCACTTTCATTGGTCAGGTACAACCCCAGCAACATCATCGCTATAATCATATACAGCCAGTTCAGGTTGAACTTGGGCATATTCACTTTATTGGGTTTCTTGTTGGTATTATTGTCCATACGTTTTGATTAATCGAGGTCAGGAATTTGAGTTAATTTGGCGTCTGCCCATAGGTGCTCCAGATTGTAGAATTCCCTTGTTTCAGGCAGGAAGACATGCACCAATATGTCCGAGTAGTCCATAGCTACCCATTCGGCATTGCGCAGCCCGTCTACGGCAAAGGGCTTGGTATCGGCACCCTTGCGTGTGAAGTCCCTGATGGATTCTACAATGGCTGTCACTTGGCTGGGAGAGTTTCCTTGGCAGATGACGAAATAATTGCATATTGTATCGTCGATTTTTGTCAGATCTGCGATGACGATTTTTTTTCCTTTTTTATCTTGAATACCTTCTGTTATCAGTTGAATCAGTTTCTTCGTTTCGTTCATTATACATTATTATATTAAAACAGTTGACAAATATACGTTGATTTCTCATATCAAACACGCAAAAGAGGAAAACTCTTTCAATTTTTGATTTTTTTTAGTTATATAATCCTTTGGATTACGGTATCTTATCAGTTTTTTGCGAAAAAAATACTCGTTTTTGTTTTGATTTATAGAAATCTTTGTATCTTTGCAACCGCAAAACGGAAATAATAACAATTGGGCTATGGTGTAATGGTAACACTACAGATTCTGGTCCTGTCATTCCTGGTTCGAATCCAGGTAGCCCAACGAACTTACCTTATTTAAGTCAAAAAACCACTAAAATCGCAAGTTTTAGTGGTTTTTTGTTGCTTTTCGACCATGTACGAAAATTTCAGTGTAGGCATTCGGTGGCAAATTCAGTGACAAGGCTTCTGTAAGCCGGAAATATTCTGTAAATTTGTAGCATTTCAACATTAAAGCAGAATTTTATGGCAAAAGAATTAGCACTGAAGTACGGCTGTAACCCTAACCAGAAGCCGGCTCGCATTTTCATGCAGGAGGGGGAGTTACCTATTGAGGTTTTGAATGGACGTCCGGGGTATATTAATTTTATGGATGCCTTGAATGGATGGCAGTTGGTAAAGGAACTGAAAGAGGCGACCGGTATGCCTGCTGCAACTTCATTCAAACACGTCAGTCCGGCGGGTGCCGCCATCGGCTTGGAACTCAACGAGACAATGAAGAAGATTTATTTTGTGGATAATCTTCCGCTCTCTCCGCTTGCTTGCGCATATGTGCGTGCCCGCGGTGCCGACCGTATGTCTTCCTATGGTGACTTTATCGCTTTGAGTGATGTGTGCGACGAGGCTACTGTACGTTTTATTAACCGCGAGGTCTCGGATGGCGTTATTGCTCCGGGGTATACGGACGAAGCACTGGCTATCTTGAGGGAAAAGCGTAAAGGAACTTACAATGTGATTCAGATAAGTCCCGGCTATAAGCCTGCCCCGATTGAACATAAGGATGTCTTTGGTATCACGTTTGAGCAGGGACGTAATGAGATAAAGCTGAATGGAGATGAACTCTTTGCGAATATTCCTACTCGGAATAAGAATTTCCCGGAAGCAGCGAAACGTGATTTGATGATAGCCCTTATCACTTTGAAATATACGCAGTCGAATTCTGTATGCTATGTGAAGGACGGTCAGGCTATCGGTATTGGTGCCGGCCAGCAGAGCCGTATCCACTGTACTCGCTTGGCGGGCAACAAGGCCGACATTTGGTATTTACGCCAGCATCCGAAGGTGTTGAATTTGCCATGGGTAGAGAAAATCCGCCGTGCCGACCGTGATAATACGATTGATGTCTATATCAGTGAAGACCATGACGATGTGCTGGCTAACGGTGTTTGGCAGCAGTTCTTTACGGAGAAACCTGAAGTGCTGACCCGTGAAGAAAAACGGGCTTGGTTGGATACATTGAAAGGTGTTTCTTTGGGTTCGGATGCATTCTTCCCTTTTGGAGACAATATTGAGCGTGCCCATAAGAGTGGAGTAGATTACATTGCCCAAGCGGGTGGTTCTGTACGCGATGACCATGTGATTGAAACTTGCGATAAATATGGCATTGCCATGTCGTTCACGGGTATCCGTCTGTTCCATCATTGATAAGGGGTATAAAAGTAGGCCCGCCCCCACGGCTGCATAGCTGTAGGGGCGGGTTCCTTTTTTATTAAGTCTTATCTTGTTACGTTATCCTTGGTTTTTGATGTTCTCGTCCACCACTTTTATCTTTTCTTTCACAAGCTCGATGTCTGCTTTCAGCTTTTCCACCTTGCGGTTGATTTCTGTCAGCAGACTATTTCCCTTCTTGGAAGAAGTGGTCAGGAAGCCGAGATTGTTTTCATATGTCTGGAGCTCGTTCTTCATATTGTCGAAGGCACGTACCAGCTTCTCACGTTCCCGGTAAAGGGCTTGTGGACTACCTTCCTGAATGGAGCTGATAGTCGACTTGAAATTGCTTAGCTTCTTGTTGGAGGCACTGATGTTGAAGCGTTCAAACAATTTGTCTATCTGACTATGGTATTGCTTATAGATTCGGTCTTTCTCTTTGAAAGGTACATGTCCTACGCCGTTCCACTCTTTCATGAGGTCGCGTACCAATTGGGTAGCTCCCTCCGTATCCATTTGGTCATCAATAGCATTCAGTTTCTCGATGATGTTTTTTTTCTTTTCCAGATTTTCCTGCTCTACGCTGCGCTGTGAAGAAGTGGCTTTGTTCTTTTGTTCGAAGAAGTAGTCACAAGCGGAGATGAAACGTTTCCATACGGCATCCGAATATTTCTTTGCTACCGGACCGATGGTTTTCCATTCTTTCTGAAGTTTGGTCAGTTCATCGGCAGTTACTTTCCAGTCGGTACTGTCCTTAAGAGCTTCTGCTTTTTCGCACAAGGCACGCTTCTTTTCCAGGTTTTCGTTCATACCTTCCTTCAGGGTCTTGAAGAACTCTCCCTTTTTACGGAAGAACTCGTCGCACGCTTTGCGGAAACGTTCGAAAATCTTCACGTTCATTTTTTGCGGAGCGAAACCGATGGTCTTCCATTTGTTTTGAAGTGCGATGACTTCTTGCGTTTTGCTCTCCCAAGAAGCAAAGTTTGTCAGTTCTTTGTAGTCGATGGCTTCTATGATTTCGCAAATTACGGTCTTTTGGTCAAGATTGTGTTGTTCCACTTCCTTCAACGCTTCGAAATGTTGCTGGTGACGTCGGTTTACGGTTGTAGAGGCAGCTTTGAAACGTGCCCAGATTTCGTCGCGTAGTTCCTTGGCTACCGGCCCTGTATCACGAAATTCTTGATGTAGCTTCTGTAACTGATGGAAAGCTGAAACTACATCCGCTTCATCCGCCAGCTTTTCGGCAGCTTCACAGAGATGTGTCTTGATTTCCAAATTCTTCTTGAAATCGTATTCGCGGAATTCATTGTTCAGTTTCAGAAGGTCATAGAATTTCTCAACATACAATTGGTAGTTTTTCCAAAGCTCGTTGACCTTAGCTTGCGGAACGAGTTTAACTTCGTTCCATTGCTGCTGTAGTTTCTTGAACTCCGTATAGCTCTTGTTGGCGTCATCTGGAGATTCAACCAGCTCCTTCAGCTCTTCGATGATGGAAAGCTTTACCTGCAGGTTCATTTCCTTCTGCTTCTCCAGTTCGGCTGTGAGTGCGCTTCTTTTTTCTTTGATGACGGACATGATATTCTTGAACTCTTCTTCCACACTGTCTGTTTGTGGAACAAAGTTCTCCGCGGCGCCTCCGTTTTCAATGAACAGTTTTCTGGCCGCTTCCTGCTCAGCATTGTGCAGCTTGTAGAAAGATTGCTTCAAACCGTCTATTTCAGGTTTTGCCACGTTCTCCACGTCTGCAACCACCTCTTTGAGTTTGGCAAGTATTTCCTCTTTCGTGAGCTTCTGAACTGGCTCTACCGGCTTTTCCGAAACGATTTCTTCAGCGGGAGTTTCTGTTGTTGCCGGTTCAGAAACCTCTGCTGTCTTCTTTTCTTCTTCTAATTCCACCGGCTTTTCGGGGAGATTAGTGTCATGAGTGTCCGTCATTGTATTTACTTTTTTAGAAACGGGTTCCTCCCGTTCGGGTTACATTAGGCTACAAATTAATGAAATAAAATGATTACTTCATACAATTTGCCTTGATTTTTTTCTATTTTCTTGTTTTTATGACAGTAAGACAGTGATACCCATGTACAGCATCATGCCTATAATGTCATTGGTGATGGAGATAAACGGGCCGGTGGCAATGGCCGGGTCAACCTTCAGCTTCTCTAAAGTCATGGGGACTAGCGTTCCGAAGATGGAGGCGAACATGACGACTGCAAAGAGGCTGATGGAGACGGAATAAGTGACCGTAGCCGTAGCTCCGAACCGGATAAAATTATAGATGTATACCAGCAGGGAGATGATGGTGGCATTGATGACCGCCACTACTGCTTCCTTGGCTACCTGCTTGAAGGTGTCTTTGGCATCCAGTGAGCTGTTGGCAAGGCCTTGCACGATGATGGCAGACGACTGGGTTCCCACGTTTCCCCCCGTACCACCAATCAACGGAATATAAAGGGCCATTTCCGGATGGGCGGCGAAAGTCGTGTCGAAGTTACCCAATATCATGGAGTTGCCTATACCGCCTAACATACCGATAAGTAACCATGGAAGGCGGGCAGAAGTCTGGCGCATGACATTATCGTCCGTTTCTACATCTTGGGACAAACCGGATGCCAACTGGTAATCACGTTCCGACTGTTCGCGGACTTCGTCCATGACGTCGTCTACGGTAATCTGGCCTACCAGACGCCCGATACTGTCTACAACAGGAGCTGCCACCAAGTCATACTTTTCGATGATTTGTACCACTTCGTCAATGGGGGTATCTACATGGACGGAGATAGGATCTTTCCGCATCACATGCTTTACCTTGGAGACAGAAGGGGAAGTTATCATTTTCTTCAATGGGAATACCCCTTGCAGACGGTCTTCGTCGTCGATGACGTATACGTAGTAAATTTCATCCAGCTTTTCAGCTTGCAGGCGCATTTCCTTCAGGCACTCCGGCATACTCCAGTTTTCATTGACAGTCACCATTTCCGTACCCATCAAACCACCGGCAGTGTCTTCATCATATTTCAGCAGGTCAACGATGTCACCGGCTTGTTCTATATCTTCGATGTGCGAAAGTACTTCCTCCTGCTTGTCTTCATCAAGTTCGCGCATCAGGTCTACGGCATCGTCCGTGTCCATATAATCCACGAAACGCTTGGCAATGGTCTCCGAAGGAAGAAGTTCCAGGAATTCTTTCCGGATGTCTTCGTCCATTTCAACCAGTACGTCCGCTGCCGTTTCGTTGTCAAGGAGGCGGTAAACGAAGCGGGCTTCCTCCAAGCCGAGGTCATTACACAGTTCTGCAATATCTGCCGGGTGAAGGTCGGTCAAAAGTGTTTTGACGTTTTCCGCGTCTTTCTGTTCTATCAGGCTTTTGACTTTGTCTATGTATTCTTCGTCTATTTCCATGATTGTTCGTGTTTAATCACTAACCATTAATCATTAATCGTTCTCAATGCCTGTTCCACTTGGTTGGTCAGCTGAATAAATTCCTGTACGGACAGTTGTTCCGGGCGTTTATTAAATAATACGTCCTCCGTCAGTGGACAGTCTTTGCCGAGTATCGGTTTTATGGAGTTCCGTAGAGTCTTGCGTCGTTGGTTGAACGTGGTTTTCACTACTTGCTTGAACAATTTCTCGTCGCAGCCTAAATCGTGCGTTTCATTGCGCATCATGCAGATGACGGCACTTTTAACTTTTGGGGGCGGGTTGAAGACATGTTCGTGTACCGTAAACAAGTACTCCACTTTGTACCATGCTTGTATCAGTACGCTTAGGATTCCGTATGTCTTGCTGCCCGGTCCGGCTGCTATGCGCTCGGCTACTTCCTTTTGTATCATACCCGTACAGCAGGGAATCAGGTCCTTATATTCCAGCATTTTGAAGAATATCTGGCTGGAGATATTATAAGGATAGTTTCCCGTCAATACAAAAGCTTGTCCGCCAAACAACCGTTGCAGGTTCATTTTGAGGAAGTCGTCCTCAATGATGTTGTCTTCCAGTTGCGGATAGGCTTCCCGTAGGTAGGCCACTGACTCGTAGTCCAGTTCTACTACTTTGACGTTGCGCTCTTTGGGCAGAAGAAACTGGGTCAGTACTCCCATTCCCGGACCAACTTCGAGGATGGGAATTTCGGGACAGACATCTACCGTGTCGGCAATGTCTTGTGCCACTTTCAGGTCTTTCAGGAAGTGTTGCCCGAGAAACTTTTTAGGTTTAACTACTCTCATGTATCAACTAAATCATTACTTTTGCTCCGTAAACGTAGGCTGTCGTGTGAACAACAACCTGTCTTTATACGGAGCAAAGGTAGTTCTTTTCAATGAAGAATGAAGAATGAAGAATGAAGAATTTGGGAATATCGTATGAATAAGCTGCTAAAAAAGACATTGAAAATCATCTTACCCATTTTATTAGGTGGTTTTATCCTCTATTGGGTATATCGTGATTTTGACTTTTCAAAGGCAGAAGAAGTTCTCCTTCATCAGACGAACTGGTGGTGGATGTTGTTGTCCTTGTTCTTCGGTGTGATGAGCCATGTGTTACGAGGCTGGCGTTGGAAGCAGACTTTGGAGCCACTGGATGCTCATCCCAAAACAAGCGATTGCGTCGATGCCATTTTCGTATCTTATGCCACCAATCTGGTACTGCCCCGTGTGGGAGAGGTTTCACGTTGTGGAGTACTTGCCAAATATGATAATGTTTCCTTTGCGAAGTCCTTGGGGACGGTGGTGACAGAGCGGTTGGTAGATACGCTTTGCATTCTGCTGATTACGGGGATTACTTTTTTGGTGCAGATGCCCGTTTTTTCCCGTTTTTTCGAGGAGACGGGCACCAAGATTCCTTCGCTGGTGCATCTTGTGACTTCCCCTTGGTTTTATGTGGCTTTTTTTTCTATTATTGGTGTTTTGGTACTTCTCTATTTTCTGTTGCGTATGCTTTCTTTTTTTGAAAAGGTAAAGGGAGTAGTCTTGAATATATGGGAAGGTGTGATGTCGCTTAAGAATGTGAAGAATGTGCCTTTGTTTGTTCTTTACACTTTACTTATTTGGCTATGCTATTTCTATCATTTCTATATAACTTTCTATTGCTTCCAGTTTACGGAGCACCTTAGTTTCCTTGCCGGGCTGGTGATGTTTGTCGGCGGAACGTTTGCAGTCATTGTTCCCACGCCCAACGGGGCAGGACCCTGGCACTTTGCTGTCATCACTATGATGATGCTTTATGGGGTAAATGCTACGGATGCGGGTATATTTGCTCTGATAGTGCATGGCATACAGACGTTGCTGGTGATAGTGTTAGGCATCTACGGGTCGTTGCACCTGGCATTGGCGAATAGGGCAAAGAAATAGACGTTTCTTGTGGTGGGTTCCTATATTGTCACTTCTTGTGTTAGAGGACAGAGACAGTACTTATAGAGAGTACTCCTTTAAAAGTACTGTAATACTTCTTTGCAAGTACTTCAGTACTTCCTTATAAGTACTGAAGCCTAAAGGTTGTTGGAAGATTGGTTTCTTTAAACGATATTGTTGCTTGGATATAGAAGTGGGAGAAATTCCTAAATATGGTAGCTATATTAGGTGCAGATGTTCTATCGCAATATGTGAAGATGTAAAAGCCATGTTTAAGATAGCTGATGATTTAGTACTTTAGAAAAATCCCGGTTTATTGTACTTTCCGAGAATAAACCGTTATATTTGCGAAAACTAACTTTTTAGAATTATGAGTACAATCTTACAGTTAGCTCCACAGAATGTATGGAAGCACTTTTATTCACTGACCCAGATTCCCCGTCCGTCAGGACATATGGAGAAGATTACAAAATTCCTTATTGATTTTGGAAAAGGCTTGGGGTTGGAATCATTTGTCGACGAGGTCGGCAATGTTATTATTCGTAAGCCTGCCACTCCGGGTATGGAAAACCGCAAAGGCATCATCCTTCAGGCGCATATGGACATGGTGCCTCAGAAGAACAACGATACTATTCACGATTTTACAACAGATCCCATTGAAACCTATGTTGACGGTGATTGGGTGAAAGCCAAAGGAACTACGCTGGGAGCAGATAATGGTTTGGGAGTGGCTGCCATTATGGCGGTGCTCGAAGATAATAACTTGAAGCATGGTCCATTGGAAGCCCTGATTACCAAGGATGAAGAAACGGGAATGTATGGTGCATTCGGCTTGAAACCCGGGACTATGCAAGGGGAAATTCTGCTGAACCTTGACTCTGAGGACGAAGGCGAACTCTATATTGGTTGTGCCGGTGGTCTTGATATTACTGCCACTTTGGAATATAAGGAGGAGACGCCTATGGCCGATTTCGTAGCTCGTAAGATTACGTTGAAAGGTTTGCGTGGTGGTCACTCTGGTTTGGAAATCAATGAAGGGCGCGGTAATGCCAATAAATTGCTGGCACGTATCGTACATGATTTGCTGATTGAGTTTGACTCCCAGCTGGCAAGTTTTGAAGGTGGTAATATGCGTAATGCTATCCCTCGCGAAGCACATGCGGTATTGGTGTTCAATCCTGAGGATATGGACGGTTTGGAAGATTATATGAAGGAATACGAGGCACAACTGAATGACGAATATGCTCCGATTGAAAGTGGTATTACCCTGAGTATAGAAGAGGTAACTCTACCCACTGCCGTTGTTCCTTCAGAAATCCAGGATAATATGATTAACGTGTTGATGACTTGCCAGAATGGTGTGATGCGTATGATTCCTACTGTTCCCGATACTGTAGAAACTTCCTCCAATTTGGCTATCGTAATCATTGCAGACGGTAAGGCCGAAGTTCGTATTTTGGCGCGTAGTTCTTGCGATACGATGAAGGATTTCCTGGCAGACAGCCTGACAGCTTGTTTCGCTATGGCAGGTATGAAGGTGGAATTGAGTGGTGGCTATTCTGGATGGCAGCCTAATGTGGATTCTCCTATACTGCATGCCATGAAGCTGTCCTATAAGCAGCAGTTTGGTGTGGAACCTGCCGTGAAGGTTATTCACGCAGGTCTGGAATGCGGTATTATTGGTGCCAATTGTCCAGGACTCGATATGATTTCTTTCGGTCCCACTTTGCGTTCTCCGCATTCACCGGACGAGCGTGCGTTAATTCCTACTGTTTCCAAGTTCTATGATTTCTTGGTGGCTACATTGGAGCAGACTCCTGAAAAGTAGAGAATACTTTATGTAATGAATAGGGGTAGGGTGCTTTATTAAGTATCCTGCCTTTTTTGTCTGTGACAGTTTGTCCTCTTTCTGCCAGAATGTCCCAGACTTATTACAATGGTATGTCAATATCCTTGCACTTTCTCCCTAAAAATTGACCTAAGTCAAGAAATGTGTTATAAAACATGTTTTCTATCCGTTTTTTGCTTGTTATCTTGAACAAAGGCTCTATTTTTGTGTTGTAAAACATGAAAACAATAGAAAACTAGTAGATTTTTTAAGGATAACAAGATTGATTTTAGGAGGATAACAAAATGAAAATGTTAAAGAGTTTTTTTAAGCATGTCGGCGAAGCCGATAAGAACATTTGGGGTTACGTAATGCTTTAAGCATTCCCCCCCCCCTTTCGTGAAGTATTGAATTTTAGTTTTCAGGTATTAGTTTAATTTTTTAAGATTATGAAAAAGAAGATTGCAAATTCATTTAAGCACATTTTTACCGCAGCTGGTAAGAATTGGATGGAGGCAATGAGATATTATAGCCTCCAAATGTGAGTACACTAACATTTAAGTATAGCACAAGGGATATGTTTGCAAACATATCCATTGTTTTTTTGTAGGAGTAGAATAAGATTTTTTATGTCCAAAAGTACATTTGTTTGAACTTTATTCACTTCCTTTGTTATTAATACAAAGACTAACAAACGAATAATTATGAGAGTAATTCAAAGAATTTGTAGCATATTGTTGCTGCTGGTTACATTTGGGGCTTCGGCATTGTATGCGCAGACGTACGATAAGTTGTGGAAGCAGGTGGAGCAGGCTCAAAAGAAAAGCCTGCCTCAAACAGTGATAAAACTGGCTGATGAAATCTATCGGAAAGGTCGGCAAGAGCAGAATGCTCCGCAAATGTTGAAAGCCTACATTTGTAGGGAGACTTATCAAGAGGGGCTGACTCCGGACAGCCTTTACTCCAGTCTGAAATATATGGAATCTTGGGCACAATCGGAGAGGAATCTGGTGAACAAGGCTATTCTACATTCTTTGTTGGCATATGAATATGCTGACTTGATGCGGAAGAATCGCCGTGTCTTGCTGTCACGTACTTTACTGACTGTTGACGAGGTTCCAGAAGATATCCGTGAGTGGAGTATCAGCCAGTTTGTGGATAAAATAGATAGGTGTAACCGTGCATCCTTGCAGGATTCCATCCGCTTGCTCAATACATCTGCAGAACAATATGTGCCTTTTGTGGTGTTGGAAGACGGTAGCTGGTTCTATGGGCACGATATGTACCATCTATTGGTAAGCCGTGCTGTTGATGCTTATCGGCAGCTGGATGGTTTCAGCGTGGATTCTTTGGTACAGATCCGTATCGAAAGGATTTATCTGGATATGATGAATGCTTATCGCCATCGTGCCGGTTCGGAAGATGCTATGTTGCTCTGTTCTCTTGATTATTGGAACTGGAAGTTGACCGGTGGTATCAGCCAGCAGCCTTATCCTACTTTCCGAATGCGTCAGGAAAAGGCTAATCGGGAATATCTTGAGGTTTTGAATAAATTGATAAAGGAATACGGTTCACGAGAGGTTTGTGCCGAGGTTTACATTCATAAAGCCAACCACCTGCGCCGTTTGGAACCGAAACGCGCTGATGAGGCTCTAAAAGTCTGTGAAGAAGGCTTGAAGCGCTATCCTGCGTATAAGCGTATCAATGAGTTGAAAAATATCCGTGAACAGATTTTACAGCCTGAACTCATTCTGACTATGAATGAAAGCGGTTATCCCGGCGATTCGGTGAATATGAGGCTGCATTATCGTAATGTCGAGGGCTTCACTCTCAACTTATATACCACTACTTTAAGTGAAGTACCTTGGATGGACCATGGTATAAATAAAGATACTTATAGAAAGTATGCCCGGAAGTTTTCTTCCACGCATTTTGGCTTAAAGCCGTTGCCAGGCAAGGATAAATTGCCTGAAGATGTCCCTTATCTTGCCTCGGACACTGTATTTAAGTTCATGATTCCTCGGGAAACGGGAGTCTATATTCTTCAAATAGTACCTGATACTGAAACGGCCCGTACAGATGATAAATTTCTGGTATCTACCCGCTTCAAGGTGCTGACATTGGATTTGGGTGACAACCGTATGGAAGTGGCTACATTGGATGCCCGTAGTGGACAGCCGATTGCTGGTGCCAAGGTGAGTTTCTACTCTTCTTATGATGAGAAGAATAGAAAAGCGATGGCAGAGGTACTGACTGATGCCGGGGGGAAAGCTGTATTACCCTGGCAGAGTGAAATCCGAAGTTATGTGGCGCGTAAAGGCAGAGACACAGCCATGATGCCGCAGAACGTTTATATGAATCATCCTTATTACGGTATTAAGGATACAGATTGGAGGCAGATGGCATTGCTGACAGACCGTTCGCTTTATCGTCCCGGGCAGACCGTTCATGTAAAAGGGATAGCTTACAAGCAGAATAGTGATAGTGCCCAGGTACTACAAGGAGTTGATTATGAGCTTGTCTTGTTGGATGCCAACCGCAAGGAACTTGCCACCAGGAAGGGGCGGACCAATGATTTCGGCTCTTTTGCTACGGAGTTTGTACTTCCGGCAGCTTGCCTGAATGGCATGTTCAGCATACGAACCAAAGAGCCTCAATCTACCGTCACTTTTAGGGTAGAGGAGTACAAGCGACCTACGTTCGAGATTGCCTTCACTCCGGTTTCGGAAGCTTATCGGCTGGGTGACAAGGTTGTGTTGAAAGGAAATGTCAAGGCCTTCAATGGCATGATGGTGCAGGATGTGCCATTGGCATATACGGTGACTCGCCGGAATCCGAGACCTGGTTATTGGAGCAATGCTGATAAACCATTATTGTCTGACACCATACAATTGGATACCAACGGGGATTTTTCCATACCCTTGACTTTGGAAGCTCCGGCTGTAGATACAGACGGGTATGGGAGTGTGTATACTTATCATGTGGAGGCGGTGGTGACGGATGAGGCCGGTGAAACGCAATCCGCTTCGTATAACTTGTTGGCAGGTCCTAAGGCTTATTCCTTTGATATTCGCTTGCCTCAATATGTTTGTAAGGAAGACAGTATGCTTTTCACTTTTGGAGTGAATAATGTAATGAATATTCCTCAGCACATTGAAGGTTCCTATTGCCTTTATCCATTTGCAGAACAAAATGGGGCAAGGAATATTGCAGGTTCTGAACCCTTGGATGATGTTGTATTGGAGGGTACCTTCACAGCCAATCGGCTCCAGGATTTTTCGGCTTGGAACAAGCTTCCTTCAGGTAACTATCGCTTGAAACTTTCTGTACGTGATAGTTTGGGACGTGAAGAGAATAACGGGGCATATGGCAGTGACAGTTTCATGCTCTTTTCAAAGAGTGACAAGCGTCCGGCTGCGTTTACAGATTTCTTTTATTATAAAGAAAATGAGGAATTTGATGTACAGTACCCTGCCGCTTTTCTTTTGGGGACTTCTTATCGGGATGCATATGTGCTGATGGATGTCTTTTGTGACAGAAAACGCATTGAAAGCCGTGTGTTGCAGTTGAATGATACTATTATTCGTATGGAATTCCCTTATAAGGAAGCATATGGCAAGGGAATCACCATTCTTTTCAGTTTTGTGAAAGCTGGCGAGATGTACAGTCATCAGGTTGAACTGAAGAAGCGGGAGCCGGAACGTGCTCTCGACATGAAATGGGAAGTGTTCCGTGACCGTTTGCGTCCCGGACAGGAAGAAGAGTGGAAGCTCGTCATAAAGACGCCTCAAGGTATGCCTGCTGCGGCTGAGATGTTGGCTACGATGTACGACGCTTCACTGGATAAGATTTATAAGAGTAACCAGATACTACGGGTTTTCTATCCGGATAATCTGTATGGGGCATTCCGTGGTGCGAGCCGTTATAATAGCAATTACTTCTCCGTTTATTTCCCGTTGAAGGCTTGGAGGGTTCCGGTGTGGTCGTTTGACTACTTCTGTTCTCCTTATATGGATGGGAGGATGCGGATAGTGATGGTAGAAGACAATGCGCTTTTGGAAGAAGTAAGTGTTGTGGGGTATGGGACTACCCGGAATAGCTCTTTGACCGGTAATCTTAGAATACGTGGTGCCAACCAGCCGATGTTTGCTGCCAAAGAAGACTCCGGGAATGCTGTTGAAGTGAAATATGTTCCTGCACAAGTAGCGGAAGACGCGGTGGAAGATGTTGTTTTTGAATCGGAAACGATACCGGTTGGCGAGGCCTTGCAACCTATTGAGGGGCTTCGCACCAACTTTGCCGAAACAGCCTTTTTTTATCCTCAACTTCGTACAAACGAACAAGGGGAGCTTGCGTTTTCTTTTACGATGTCGCAGAGCTTGACTCGTTGGAATTTCCGTGGTTACTCACATACTAAGGATATGCTGACTGGGATGTTGGATGCTTCCGTTGTAACTGCCAAGGAGTTTATGCTGACTCCGAATATGCCTCGGTTTGTCCGCGTTGGAGATAAAACGCAGATAGCCGGAACAATAGCCAATCTGACGGGTAAAGCGGTGAAAGGAACAGCAGTATTCACACTGTTCGACCCTATGACGGAGAAAGTTATTGCTACTCAACGTCAGAAATTCTTGGTAGAAGCAGGAAGAAATACTGCTGTCAACTTCCATTTCGAAGTGTCCGACCGCTATGATTTGCTTGGTATTCGTATGGTTGCCGATGGAGGTACGTTTAGCGATGGCGAGCAGCATCTGTTGCCCGTATTAAGTAATAAGGAGTATATTACGGAAACGCTTGCTATGCCTATCCGTGGCGAGGAGACCCGTACGTTCTCATTAGACAGCCTTTTCAACCGTAATAGCCGTACAGCGACAGACCGTCGTCTGACTGTAGAATTTACCGGGAATCCGGCTTGGTATGCTGTACAAGCGTTGCCGGCATTGAGCCTGCCTGCCAATGATAATGCCATTTCTTGGGCTACAGCTTGGTATGCCAATAGTCTGGCAGGCTTCATTGCCAACAGCCAGCCCCGCATTAAGACTGTATTTGACAGTTGGAAGGCTGCCGGTGGCACGAAAGAAACCTTCCTCAGCCAGTTGGAGAAGAATCAGGATGTGAAGAATATCCTGCTCAGCGAGTCTCCGTGGGTACTGGAAGCTACTACTGAAGCCGAACAGCAGGCACGTATTGCCACGCTGTTTGATATCAACCAACTGAATAACCGCAATCTTTCCGCTTTTACCAAATTGAAAGAATTGCAGGGTGAAGACGGTGGATGGAGCTGGTATAAGGGAATGTCCGGTAGCCGCTATATAACTGGCTATATTACAGAATTACTTGTTCGTCTTCCTCTGCTGACGAAAAATGAACTGCCTGAAGAAGTTGCCGCCATGCGGCAGAAAGTTTTCGGCTATTTGAATCGGCAGGCTTTGGAAGAGTATCGCAATATCCGTAAAGCCGAAAAAAATGGCGCCAGAATTACTGCCAACTCCGAATCGGCAATGACATATCTGTATCTGATAGCCCTTAGCGGCGAACAAGTGCCGGCAGACAATCAAGCGGCTTACCGCTATTTCCTATCAAAAGTAGGTGCCAATCTTAAAGATGGAACCATGAGCAGCAAGGCGCAGTCTGCCATCATCCTGAAAGCAGTAGGGCGTACAGCCGAGGCGAATGAATTCATCGCTTCCCTCAAGGAACATCTGGTACAGACGGATGAACTGGGTGCATACTTTGCTTTCCAAGCAAATCCGTATAACTGGGGTATGCTGCCCATCCCTGCCCATGTGGAAGTAATGGAAGCCCTGCGTATGGCAGGTGGCAACGATGCTTTGGTGGAGGAAATGAAACTCTGGCTGCTGAAACAGAAGCAGACTACCAGTTGGAATTCTCCGGTTGCAACGGCTGATGCTGTTTATGCATTGCTTTGTCAAGGTACTAATCTGCTGGAAAGTCGGGGAGACGTACGTATCACGTTAGGTAACAAAGTTTTGGAAACATTGTCGCCTACAAAGACCATAATCCCGGGTTTGGGTTATGTCAAGGAAACCTTCGCTCAAGGAAGTCCGGAGCTGAAAGCTAAAACCGTCACCGTAGAGAAACGGGATGCAGGCATTGCCTGGGGAGCTGTTTATGCCCAGTATCTGTCACCCATATCTGATGTAAAGCAGCAGGGGGGTGAATTGAATGTAGAGAAGAAACTTTATGTAGAGCGTATATCGGCCGGTGGTAGCAAGTCCTTGCAACCGGTTACGGAAGGGACCGTATTATCCGTCGGTGATAAAATAGTGGCCCGTTTGACTATCCGCTTGGACCGTACTATGGATTTTGTTCAGTTGAAAGACCAGCGGGGTGCCTGCTTTGAACCTATAGGCTCGCTTTCCGGTTATCGTTGGAGTAATGGCCTCGGTTATTATGCAGAAGTGGAAGATGCCGCAACCAATTTCTTCTTCGACCATTTGGGCAAAGGCGTTTATGTCTTAGAGCACAGTTATCGCATAGCCCGTGGCGGAACATACGAAACGGGGCTGGCCACGATACAGTGTGCGTATGCTCCGGAGTATGCTTCGCATTCGGCGGGAGGGATAATTGTAATAAAGTAACAATAGAGTATGGAGCGGAGCGCAATTTGTACAAATTGCGCTCCGCTATTTTAGGTACTCTCGCTAAAAACACCTATTTTTGTCCGACTAATATTGAATGAGAGTGGCAGAATTAGGAAATCTTGATATTAAGAAAAATAGATGAAGCGGATATTGATAACTTTATATGTGCTTGCAAGTGTGGTATTGACTGCTGTAGCGCAAGCTCGTTTTACCTCGAATACAGAGATGTACAGTTTCGGCCAGATAGAATGGAGGCATCCCGTGACTGTGCAATATACCATCACCAATACGGGTGACCAGCCTTTAGTGCTTACAGAAGTAGAGCCGGATTGCGCCTGCTCCGTGGCCCAGTGGACAAAAACGCCTATTGCTCCGGGGGCAAAAGGAACAGTAAATGTGACTTTTGACGCCAAGGCATTGGGACATTTCCAGAAATCTGTGGCTATTTACAGCAATGCGCAACCCAATCTGGTCTATTTGAAGTTCAATGGTGAAGTAGTACAGGAAATCAAGGACTTTACCAAGACGCATCCCTATCTTATCGGTCAGATACGTATTGACAAGAACAGCCTCGACTTCCCCGATATTCAGCATGGTGAGCAGCCGGTGATTCATATCGGCGTGGTCAATCTTTCCGACCGTCCTTATGAACCGGTACTGATGCATCTGCCCCCTTATTTGCAGACAAAAGTAGAACCTAACGTGCTGCAAAAGGGAGAAAAAGGAGTGATTACACTTACATTGAATTCGGAAAGACTGACTGGCCTCGGACTGACTCAAACGTCGGTCTATCTTTCTCGCTTCTCCGGTGACAAGGTGGGCGATGAAAACGAGATTCCCGTTTCTGCCATTCTTTTACCGGATTTCTCCGGAATGACGGAAGTGGAGAAGGCAAATGCTCCTGTCATCAGCCTTTCTACCAAAGAAGTTGATATGAGTGCGATATTGGCAAAGAAGTCAAAAGCACGTCAGGATATTACCATTACCAATACCGGGCGTTCTCCTTTACAGATAAACAAACTCCAGGTATTCCACCCGGCAGTGGGAGTTAACCTCAAGAAGAGTGTATTGCAACCCGGTGAAAGCACCCGCCTGCGGGTAACGGTAGTGAAGAAGAATATAGGCAAGAAGCGCCGTCATCTGCGTCTGCTGATGATTACCAATGACCCGATGCAGCCGAAAGTTGAAATCAACATTAAAGCAAAACAATAAGAAGTCGTAAAGTCCTTCATAACTCATAACTTATAACTCACAAATAGCCATGGAACATCCCGAAAATAATGAAGCATATAAAGGCTTGGTTGTCAATGCAGGCATTGAGCAACCTTCATCGGTCAATCCTTACTTGAAGAACCGTCCCAGGCGGAAGAAACGCGAGCTTTCCGTATCAGACTATGTGGAGGGTATAGTGAAAGGTGATGTTACGGTACTCAGCCAGGCTGTAACACTGGTGGAAAGTGTGAAACCGGAGCACCAGGCTGTGGCGCAGGAGGTGATAGAGAAGTGTTTGCCCTATTCGGGCAACTCCGTCCGTGTGGGTATCAGTGGTGTGCCCGGTGCCGGTAAAAGTACCTCTATTGATGTATTTGGCTTGCATGTACTGGAGGAACACGGCGGCAAGTTGGCCGTTCTTGCCATTGACCCGAGCAGTGAACGCAGCAAAGGCAGTATTCTCGGTGATAAGACGCGTATGGAGAAGCTCTCCGTTCATCCCAAGTCCTTTATACGTCCCAGTCCCTCTGCCGGTTCGCTGGGTGGCGTGGCACGCAAGACGCGTGAAACGATTGTGCTTTGTGAGGCTGCCGGTTTCGACAAGATATTTGTAGAGACGGTAGGGGTGGGGCAGAGTGAGACTGCCGTACATTCTATGGTAGACTTCTTCCTGCTGATACAGCTGGCGGGTACGGGCGATGAGTTGCAAGGCATCAAACGCGGCATCATGGAAATGGCCGATGGCATTGTTATTAATAAGGCTGATGGCGACAATCTGGAGCGGGCCAGACTGGCAGCAACGCAGTTCCGTAATGCGCTGCACCTCTTCCCGGCTCCGGAGAGCGGTTGGACACCCCAAGTGCTGACTTATTCCGGTTTCTATAATCTTGGTGTAAAAGAAGTGTGGGATATGGTCTACAAATACATTGACTTTGTGAAAGATAACGGCTATTTTGAATACCGCCGCAATGAGCAAAGCAAATACTGGATGTACGAGACCATTAACGAACAGCTGCGCGACAGCTTCTACCACAATCCGCAGATTGAAGCGATGCTGACTGGCAAGGAAAAACAAGTGCTACAGGGCAACTTGACTTCTTTTGTGGCTGCCAAGAACTTGCTGGACACCTATTTTGCAGAACTGAAGAAATAGGGGCATATCCCTTTCTCTATATCGATGACTAAGGAAAACAACATGGAAGTGGCGCGGCGGTTTACCCGCCGCCTTCATGAACTCCCTTCTGAGGAGCTGGAGCTCATTGCCGGTTTGTTTGTACGCCGTGAGGTGCACAAAGGAGAACTGTTGATTAGTGAAAAAGATATAGCCAGGGATATTGTTTTTGTAGAGAAAGGACTGCTTCGCCAGTTCTATTTCAAAGAAGGCCGGGACATTACAGAGAACTTTGCCTGCGACGGTGACGGCGCTATGTGTATCGTCAGCCTTTTCACCGGACGCCGTAATTGCCTTCAGCTGGAATCCTTGGAGGAAGGCGTCATCTGGAGCATTTCGTATGCAGGACTGGTCGAACTCTCTGAGCGTTATCTGCATATAGCCCGTCTGCTTCGCCATTTATTGGAGGGGTCTTTAATGCTTTCCCAATATAAAGCAGACTCTTGGCGTTTCGAAACCTCACGCGAGCGGTATGCGCGCTTCGTCAGGGATTATCCGGAGATAGCCCGGCGTGCCTCAGTCAATCACATAGCATCTTATCTGTTAATGACTCCCGAGTCTCTGAGCCGGGTACGTGCCGGAGTACTGTGACGGTGGAACGGCTGTTTTATACGGCTTTCCCTTCTTTCTCGAAATCCTTGCGTGACTTGCTTTGTGTCACGATGTACACTCCCAGGAATACCAAGGCTATGGCTATTCCCTTTTCCAAATTGAACACTCCCAATCCTAAGATGATGGCAACGGTTGAGGCCACGATGGGCTGCATGTAGTTGTACATGCTCACCACAGTGGGGCGCAACAGCCTCTGCGCACTCATTATGAAGATATAGGCAAGGAAGCTTCCTCCCACAACCACATATCCCGCTTGCAGCAGGGCGGCTGTAGATATTTCGCTCCACTGTATGGCAGCCACGTCGTGGTAAGAGAACGGGATGTAGCACATGGAGGCATAGACAAACATCCATTTGTTCAGGGTGATGGGAGAGTATTTTTGCGACAACCCCTTGAATACGGTCAGATAAATGGAGAAGCTGATTTGGGCGAGCAGGCAGAGAAGGTCTCCGATGAGGCTGCCATTGCCGGCACCGGTGGTCTGGCTGCTCATGATGAGTATAAATGCTCCCATAGCCCCTACAAAGATGCCCAGCACTTTCTTGTTGGTGACCGGTTCTTTCAGATAGATTGCAGCCACTATCATGGTGACGATAGGCAGCGTGGTTGTAACGATGGAGGCGTCTATGGGCGAAGTCATGGAGAGTCCGAAGATATAGACACCCTGATTGAATACCAGTGCGAAGAGTGCGGCGAAGAATATCTTCAGCATGTCCCGGTGGTCCACCTGTTCGCGTTTGCAGAATAAGGAGAGGAGCCAGAAGCAGGCGGCTGCGCCTACCATGCGGAATGTGGTTACTGACAACGCGGAAAACTCTACCAAGGCTGACTTACCTATAGGTGCCATCAAGCCCCATAAGATATTTGCGGTAAGGGCGAACAGATGCCCTTGAATGTTCTTGTTCATACTCTTTTGTTCTTTGCGGGTGCAAAAGAACAACTATTTTCTGAAAAGAGAAAATCTTTCATTATATGATTTTTCTGGTTCATGGGCGTAGAAATAAGAGATTATCGTGTATATTTGCTTCTAATTAAAGCAAGAAACCATGGAAGTACAAGCCAATTACATCAAGCGTATCGAAATACACGGATTGTGGCATCGGTACGATATTGCCTGGGACCTGCGTCCTGACGTCAATATACTTTCCGGCATCAACGGAGTGGGGAAAACCACTATCCTGAACCGTTCGGTCAACTATCTGGAACAGACATCGGGTGAAGTGAAGAGTGACGAGAAGAACGGCGTACACGTCTACTTCGACAATTCTGCAGCCACCTTTATCCCCTATGATGTAATCCGCAGCTACGACCGTCCCCTTATCATGGGCGACTTTACGGCACGCATGGCCGATGCCAACGTGAAGTCGGAACTGGACTGGCAGCTCTATCTGCTCCAGCGCCGTTATCTGGACTATCAGGTGAACATCGGCAACAAGATGATAGAACTGCTCAGCGGTGATGAAGAGCAGCGTAGCCTGGCTCCCTCCCTTTCCCTCCCCAAGCGGAAGTTCCAGGATATGATTGACGAGCTTTTCAGCTATACCCATAAGACGATAGACCGCAAAAGCAACGACATCGTTTTCTATCAGAACGGTGAACGCCTGCTGCCCTACAAACTGTCTTCGGGCGAGAAGCAGATGCTGGTCATCCTGCTGACCGTGCTGGTGCGTGACGATGACCACTGCGTACTCTTCATGGACGAGCCGGAAGCCTCCCTGCACATCGAATGGCAGCAGAAGCTTATCGGCATGATACGCAATCTGAATCCCAATGTGCAGCTTATCCTCACCACCCATTCGCCCGCAGTCATCATGGAAGGCTGGCTGGATGCCGTCACCGAAGTCAGCGAAATCTCATCCCTAATCCCTAATCCTTAATTCCTACCCAAGTGCCCACTTCCCTAAGACATAACCTTACTTCCGCCTATCTGGATGCCGCCCGCAAGTTGTCCCCCAAGAGAGCACGCAGGCGCATAGTGGCGTATGTGGAAAGCTATGACGACATCGCTTTCTGGCGGACGCTGCTGTCTGAGTTCGAGAATGAGGAACGTTATTTTCAAGTGATGCTTCCCTCGGCCACCTCCCTGGCAAAGGGCAAGAAGATGGTGCTGATGAATACGTTGAACACATCGGAACTGGGGCGCAGCCTGATAGCGTGTGTAGACAGCGACTACGACTTCCTGCTGCAAGGTGCCACCAAGGTGTCGCATAAGATAAACAAGAATCCCTATATCTTCCAGACTTATGGCTATGCCATCGAGAACTTCCACTGCTTTGCCGACAGTCTGCATGAAGTCTGTGTGCAGGCCACGCTGAACGACCGGCATATCCTGGACTTCCCCGCTTTTCTGAAGCGTTATTCTCAGATTGCCTATCCGCTGTTTCTGTGGAATGTCTGGTTCTACCGCCAGCACGACACACACACTTTCCCGATGTACGACTTCAACGCCTGCGTGCGCCTGCAGGAGATAAACCTGCGTCATCCTTACCGTAGTCTGGACGAGATGCAAAAGACGGTGTCGGCAAAGCTGTCCGAACTGCAAGCCCGTTTCCCCCGCTACATCGACCGGGTGGAGCAGCTGGGCACGGAGTTGGAACGTTTGGGACTGACTCCGGACAATACCTATCTTTATATCCAAGGACACCATATCATGGATTGTGTAGTGCTGAAAATCCTTATCCCGGTATGTACGGTGCTGCGTCGTGAACGCGAGCAGGAGATAAAGCGCCTGGCAGAGCATAACGAACAGTTCCGCAACGAACTGACGGGGTATGAGAACAGTCAGGTCAATGTATCCGTGATGCTGAAAAAAAACAGCGGCTACAAGAACCTTTATCTTTATCAGTGGTTGAAAGAAGATATCATGGAGTTCCTTGAGCGGGAGGAGCAGTCGCGTAGATAAGATTGCCGTTATGATAAACATACGATTATGGAGATATTGAAGAAGATAGACGACCTTTTAATCGGGTGGGGCATATCCCCTTCCCGTGCCGACATGTTCGACCAGTTCATAGCCTTTGCACTGATACTTGCCGTTGCTTTTCTGGCGGATGCCCTATGCCGGAAAATTCTGCTGAAAGTAGTGGCACAACTGGTGAAGAAGACCAAAGCTACATGGGACGACATCGTATTCGACCGCAAAGTGATGGTGCACCTCAGCCGCATGGTGGCTCCCGTCATCATCTATCTGTTTGTCCCATTGGCATTTGTCGAAGTCGGTTCATCGGCAATGGATTTTATCCGGCGTATCTGCCTTATTTACATCATCATTACTTTCCTGAGTTTCGTCAACTCGTTCCTGAAGGCTGTTTACAGTGTATACAGTGAGAAGGAGCAATTTCGTGACCGCCCTTTAAAGGGGATGTTGCAAACTATGCAAGTCATCCTATGGCTGGTGGGCGGCATTGTGGTCGTGGGCGAACTGATAGGCCGCGACCCGCTTTCGCTGCTTGCCGGATTGGGTGCTTCGGCAGCCATCCTGATGCTGGTATTCAAGGATTCCATTATGGGCTTTGTCTCCGGTGTGCAGCTTTCGGCCAACGACATGCTGAAGGTGGGCGACTGGATTGAGATGCCCAAGTACGGTGCCAACGGTACGGTGATAGAGGTAACGTTGAACACCGTAAAAGTGCGCAACTGGGACAATACCATTACCACCATCCCTCCTTACCTGCTTGTCAGCGACTCCTTCCAGAACTGGCGCGGCATGCGCGAGAGCGGTGGGCGGCGAGTGAAGCGCAGTATCAATATCGACATGACCAGCGTCCGTTTCTGCACCCCGGAGATGCTGGCAAAATATCGCAAGATACAGCTACTGAAAGATTATGTGGAGCAGACGGAGGAAGTGATTGAAAAGTACAATGTGGAAAACGGCATCGATAACTCCATCCTCGTCAACGGACGCCGCCAGACCAATCTGGGGGTGTTCCGGGCGTATCTGACGGCTTATTTGAAAAGTCTTCCCGACGTAAATCAGGAACTGACCTGCATGGTGCGCCAACTCCAGCCTACCGACCGCGGTATCCCGATAGAACTTTATTTCTTCTGTGCGCTGAAGGATTGGGTGCCCTATGAAGGGGTGCAGGCGGATGTGTTCGACCATGTGCTGGCAATCATCCCCGAATTCGATTTGCAGGTATTCCAGTCTCCGTCCGGCAGAGATTTCCAGCGGGTACTGCCTGCTGCTTCCGAAGAAAAAGGAGCTTGATTCCGACCATCAAAAAGGCCTATATCTATTGTATTTCTCATAGGGAGTCATTACCTTTGAACCCTATACTGAAAGGTCAGAACATCCCCATCTTTTCTCCCAAAACATCCCCATGTTTTGGGGTATTACATCCGGGTGTTTTGGGTGAAAACATCCCCATGTTTTGGGGCAATACATCCGGGTGTTTTAGGTATTCAGTCATATAGTGAAAGGTATTCGGTCACGGAGTCTTTACCGTAAGGTATAGGCTTTGTGTATGCAAGTTGTAGGTGTGCCTCGCGTCGGGCGGGAATATCTTTCGTTTTTTACGAACCTAATTATAAAGAAAGATTGGTATGTCAATGAATTATGTGGTCCGCAAGAAGGTGGACAAGAGTGGAGACAAGGAAGTGGTGCGCTACTACGCGGCGTCAAAAGTGCTTCAGCCGGAACCGGTGAGCAATGACGAACTGGCCAAGAGGCTGGCTTTTGTCAGCTCCCTGCAGGTGGGCGATGCCCAGTCCGTGCTGGTGCAACTGCCGGATATTATAGCGGACTATCTGGCCAGTGGACGCACGGTGAACATCAAGGGACTTGGAAACTTTTTTCCCTCCATCACCAGCGAACCGGTGGAACGGATAGAGGACTGTACGGCAGATAAAGTGCGCATTTCGCGTATCTGCTTCAGGGCGGCAGGCAGTTTCATGCAGCGCGTTTGCCGTCATCTGGACTTGTTCAGCTTTCAGGTTCAGGAATTGAAGAAGGAGCTGAAGAAGAAGTAAACGGTACTTTTAGTTTCTTTCTTGAAACAGCGCGTACCCCTTGAAGCCGGAAGGCATTCGAGGGGCACGCTGTTGAAGAAGTTGTGTGTTTTTTTATAGCCTTGCGAGTGCTTCTTTTTTTTACTTCACCCAGCTTCCGTTCATCCAGCTGCATTCTTTCCTGATGTCCTCGAAAGAGCTGTAGCTCAGGTTGGCGTCCACCTTGTTGCTTGTCACGGCGATGAAGTCGGCATGGGTGTAGATGCCTTCTTTGCTGCTCAGCTCGGAGGTGAGGGTGATGTTGGTCAGCTTGGAGGTGCCGTTCTTCAGGGCGTTTTCGGTAAGGGCGGTTTCCACGGTCAGGGGCTGGCCTTTGCCGCATACCTTGGCGTTGTCTATTTCCACTTCCGTGCCGGCACGCAGACGGATGCCTTGCTTGCTGCCGCCGTTGCCGACGAGGATGAGGTTCTTCAATACGGGGTGGGCAACGGGAGTGGCGGCGTTGTTGCTGCCGTTGTTGTCGCACTCCATCAGGCAGTCGCAGTCGTAGCCCAGTGTGGATTTGTCCTCTTGGTAAGCCACGAGGTTGGTGCCTTTGCCGTTCCAGCCTTCGGTCCAGTCGAAGGAGTCGTCGCTACAGCTTACGGCTACGAGGTTGCTCACGTTTACCGAGCCGCCGAAGAACTCAAAGCCGTCGTCGGAACCTTTGTAGGCTTGGCAGTGGTCCACGATGGTACCGTTGCCTACGCCGTAGAAAGAGATACCGTTGGCTTCGTGCTCTTCATCGAAGGCAAAGCCGGTGTATTCCAGGCGAATGTATTGCAGCGTGCCCGAGTTGTCGGCATCATCGTTGCCGCCGTAAACGGCGCCGCCTATTTCAGAACTTCCCTTGCCGCCTTCGGCATTGGTGTGGGCGCGTCCGCAGATGTGTATGCCTCCCCATGCGCCCGGCTCTTCTTTTTCGCTGGTCAT
Organism: Bacteroides sp. AR20; assembly: GCF_964250605.1. Classification (NCBI taxonomy): domain Bacteria; kingdom Pseudomonadati; phylum Bacteroidota; class Bacteroidia; order Bacteroidales; family Bacteroidaceae; genus Bacteroides; species Bacteroides sp. AR20. The sequence goes on from NZ_CAXUGK010000004.1 coordinate 177,787, forward strand.
TACGATGGGTTTGTCCGGCGTGCCTACGGCGTTGATTTTACCGCCCTGCTTCACGAGGATGTAGTCTGCGATGTCATCGTAGACGGCGATAATCTTCACGCCTTCCTCTATGTGGAGCGTGGCACCTTCTTCTACGATGTATTCGCCGCTCAGCTTGTAGGTGTTTCCGGCAGCCAGGGTCACGTCGGAGGTGATGGTACCTTTCAGTATCGTACCGTTTTCGATTTCATTGCCGTTTCCGTTGCCGCCGTTGCCGTCATTGTCGTTGTTGTCGTCGCTGCTGCAAGCGGTGAGGATAGACATTCCGGCTACAAAGGCCAGAGAGTAGAATTTCCATTTCATTGCTTTCATAATTCAATTGTTTTAGTTATTATATTCAATTCATCTGTCTGTCATTCAGATTGATTCTTTTAGAGCTTGTTTGTCAAAGAGTGTTCTCCGTCCCCCTTCAGGGGGAGGGCGGGGGACTTTATAGGTTGTAGCTTATTCCCACCTCAAAGTTCGTTCCCTTGTGGTAGCGTTCCACTTCCATCTCCTGCCCCGTGGTGGGCACATCTTGCTTGAAGATGACATCGCGGTTCAGCAGGTCGTTCACTTGCAGCTTCAGGTTGAAGTGCTTGTTCAGGCTATATCCGGCGCTGAAGTTCAACGTGTGCAGCGTCTGTTGCGTGACATCGCCCAGGCCCGACACGCCTACCGCATGGATGCGGCTGCCTTGCAGGTTGTAGAGCAGGGCGAGGTTGAGCTGCCTGTCTTCGCCGAAGCGGGGCGAGTAGGTGAGGTCGGCATTGGCAAGTATGGGCGATGCGCCTTGCAGCGAACGTTCCTTGTTGGTGTAGGCACCGCTTTGGGGCAGCTTCACGTTGGTGTACATGTAGCTGATGTTGGTACCCAGGCGCAGGTCTTTGACGAGCCGTTTGCGCATCTCCAGCTCCACGCCGGCAGCCATGCCGTTGTCGGCATTCTTGAAGCTGTGCAGCGTGGCGCCGCCCTGCAGGTCTTGGATGCGTTCGATAGGGCTGTCTAGGTATTTGAAGTAGCCGGTCACGGAGAGCATGTCGCCGTCCTTGCCGAAGCGTTCGTAACGCAGGTCGAAGTTGTAGTTGTAGCCGTTCTGCAACTCTTCGTTACCGCGGATTTGTGCCGAACCGTAGGACTCTTGGTAGAGGAAGGGTGCCATCTCGATGAACGAGGGACGGGTGACGGTGCGCGAGGCAGAGAAGCGGATGCTGTTGGCGGGGTTCACCGCATATTTCAGGTTCAGGGCGGGGAAGAGGTCGTTCTTGTCTAAATTGCGCCGACGGGAGTACCAGTCGCCGCCGTCGCTGGCGTAGCGCACCCATTGCTTGCTCATTTCGTAGCGCAGGCCGAGGTTCACCAGGAGGGCTTCGGTGGGATAGAAGTCGGTCAGCAGGTAGGCGGAGTAGATTTCGTTTCCGGCGCGGTAGCTGTCTTTGGGCTGCATCACACGCTGTACCATGATTTGTCCGTCGGCAATGTTCTGCTGGTTGAGGAAGCCGTCGGTGTTGTAGATGTCGGTGATGACGGGGTCCAGCTTGTTCAGGTTGTAGTAGAAGCGGGTAGCGCTGTAGTCGCGGTTCTTGTCCTTGTAGTTGAAGCCGAGCTTGAGGTGGCTGGTGTCGTTCCACTTCCAGCGCATGGCGAGGTTGGCGTTCCACTCTTCTTCGTCCAGGCTGCCGAAGTAGCGCATGGTCTCTTGGCGGTTCAGCTTGAAGAGCCTGAGGCTGCCGTCGTTGTCCTTGACGTACATCACTTGGCGGCGGTCGGGTTCTTCGCTACCGGTCTTGCTGTACGAGCCTCCCCAGGTCAGTTGCCACCTGTCGCTCTCGCCGAAGTTATGGATTCCGTTCAGTTGATGGTTTTGCAGGGTGTATATGTGCATGATGTTGTTGCTGCCGGTCAGCTCGTGTCCTTCGGCATCAGTACCTTCGCGGCGCTGGTAGGTGTCGATGGCGTTGCGGGCGTAGAAGAAAGTGTAGCCTATGCGGTCGCTCCGGCGCAGGGTGTAGCCCAGGTAGCCGAGGGCGGCGAGCTTCAGTTCCTGCGCAAAGCTGTCGTAGGAGAAGTCGTCCTGCACGGTGCCGGTGGCCTCGAGTGTCTTGTAGAAGGCATCTTCCATGTTTTGGTAGCCGTTGCTGGCGCTGAAGGAGGCGAGCAGGCTGAGTGTCTGGTTGCCTATACCGAAGTTCTTGCCGAAGCCGAGGTTCCCGCCCAGTTCGGGCAACGAACTCTTCTTGCCGGCGCTGAAGGAGGTATCGAAGATATTGCGGGTCTTCACGTATTTGTCAAACTCCATCAGGGGCATGCCGAGGGCGGCTGCGTCCACTCCGGGTGTCTTCAGGAGCGAGCCGCTGCGGTCCATCTGATAGCGGTCTTTGCCTAAGGTGTTGAACTTCCCGCCCGTGTTGAGGCTCAGTTGGAAGAAATCTTGCGGTATGTTTTCTTTGGTGCTGATGTTGATGTGCGCACCGCTGTAGTCGGCAAAGGCGGCTGCGTCATACACCTTGCTGACGGTGATGTTCTGTACGGTGGACGAGGGGAACAGGTCGAGCGGCACCAGCTTGTTGTCCGGGTTGGGCGAGGCGATGGGCAGTCCGTTCAGCGTGGTGGTGCTGTAGCGGTCGCCCAGTCCGCGGACGATAAGTTGTCCGGCGCTGGCGATGGAGATGCCCGTTATTTTCTTTACTCCTTCTTCCACATTGCCGATGCCTTTGAGGGACATCTCTTTGGAACCGAGGTTCTCGATGGCGAGGGTCGCTTTTTGCCGTTCCATCTGCAAGGCGCGTTCGCCCTCAAGGTTCTTCTTGGCGGTGACCTGCACTTCGCCCAGGGTTTGCGTGTCCGGCTCCATGTCGAAGTTCAGCACGGTTTCGCCCTTTATCTCTACGGCATTTATCGTCATGTCTTTGTAGCCGATGTAACGGACGGTGAGGGTATAGGTTCCGTTTTTCAGCTCCAGTGTATAGTTACCATCCAAATCGGCGACGGCGCCTTGTGCCGTTCCGCTCACTTGCACGGTGGCTCCCGTCAGCGGTTCTTTGGTTTGTCGGTCGGTGATTGTCCCTTTGATGGTTCCCGCCGTGGCAGCCATGACGGAAAGTGTGAGGAATAAAATAAGGAAGAAAATCTTTCCCAAGTCTAATTTCATGCTCATCTCTTTTCTTTGTACGTTTTTTAATCCGCTGCAAAGATGAGGCAATGACATTACACCGGTGATACATGGCACATACGTTTCATTTTCAAATTTATTACGATTCGGTTACCGCACATTCTTCCGGATTGTTTGTTATCCTTATATATAGGCTGCTTGGGACGAAAAAGGTTTCTAATGGTTGCTTATTAGAGTTTTATGGCTATTTTTGTATCTCAAACCAATATTGATAAATATATGGCTGTTCATCGTGACGATAGTGAACATTTCCGGCGCCTTTCCATTCTTGGCCGGATAGGTTGGTGGGAGGCTGATTTTTCTTCAAGGCAGTATCTCTGCTCCGAATATGTCTGTAAGTTGTTAGGCTTGGAAGGGGAATACCTGAGCTTTGAGGATTTCGGTAAAATGATACGCGAAGACTATCGGACGCGTATCAGCCGGGAGTTCCTTGCCATTCAGAATATGGAGGTCTATGAACAGACGTTTCCTATCTATTCTACTGAAGGAGTGGTCTGGGTCTACTCGCGCGTGGGGTATAAGGAGCATTTGCCGGATGGTACGTTGAAGGCTTTCGGAGTGTTGCAGCGCGTAGAGATGCCGAAGGAGGAAGCTGCGAAGCAGGCTTTGCAAAGAGTGAACAATTTGCTTTATCGGCAGACCTCAATATCCCATTCCTTATTCCGTTTCCTGAAAGACGAGGATATCAGTGCGGGCATTTACGACATACTGAAAGATATTCTCGATTTCTTTCGCGGCGGGCGTGTCTATATATTCCAATACGATGAGAAGTGCCGGTACCAGAGCTGCACATACGAGGTGGTGGCTCCGGGAGTGGCTCCTGAGAAAGAAATGCTTCAGGGAGTCCAGGCTGACAGCTTGCCGTGGTGGACGTCACAGATTATGGCACAAAAGCCCGTTCTGCTGGAAACGCTGGGGCAACTGCCGGAGCACGCTTACGCCGAATATGAAATTCTGGCGAGACAGAATATAAAGTCCTTGATGGTAACTCCGCTGGTTGCCAATGACCAGGTGTGGGGATATATGGGCATTGATTTGGTGGACCGTACCCGAATGTGGACTAACGAGGATTACCAATGGTTTAGTTCGTTGGCAAATGTCATCAGCATTTGCATAGAGTTGCGCAAAACGAAGGATGAGGCTGTGCGTGAACGTACTTTCCTCAGCAATTTGTTCCGCTATATGCCTTTGGGGTATGTGCGGATGTCCATTGTCTGTGATGAAAAGGACAATCCCTACGGGTATTATGTGACAGATGCGAATTCTATCTTTGCCGATTTTCTGGGAAAACCCGCGTCGACGTTTATCGGCAAGACTGCCTCGTCTTTTTCAAGGGAGGCGGCCCCCAGACTGGAATATCTGCTTGATATAGTGAACACCGGGACACATAAGGAAATGGACATGTGTTTTGAGCTCACCAACAAGCACTGCCACGTGGTGATATACTCTCCGGAAAAGAATGAAGTGGTGGCGTTATTCCTCGATACGACAGACTCGGTACAGACTCATCTGGCTTTGGACCATAGCGAAAAACTGTTCAAGAATATCTTTGCCAATATACCGGCCGGGGTGGAAATCTATGACAAAGACGGATTCCTGGTAGACATCAACAATAAGGATATGGAGATATTCGGGGTCCGTGACAAACAGGATGTCATTGGAGTGAACTTATTCGAGAACCCGAATGTGTCCGCCCAATTGGCAGAACGTATACAGACCGAGGATATGGTCGACTTCCGCCTGAATTATGCTTTCGACCGGACTGAAGGGTATTACTCCACTTCCAAACAGCCGAAGGATGTGATACATCTTTATACGAAAGTGAGCAAGGTGTATGACAGTAAAGGTAACTTTACCGGCTATGCCATGATTAACATCGACAATACGGAACGGATTGATGCCATGAGCCGTATCTGTGATTTCGAGAATTTCTTCCTGCTTATATCGGATTATGCGAAGGTAGGTTATGCCAAGCTGAACCTGCTCGACCGGAAAGGCTATGCCATCAAGCAATGGTATAAGAATATGGGAGAGGACGAGAATACCCAATTGGCAGATGTCGTGGGAATATACAGCAAGATGTACCCCAGTGACCGCAGGAGGATGCTTGATTTCTTCAGTAAGGCCCGTGTGGGCGAAGCCAAACATTTCCAGGGAGAGATGCGCATTGAGCGTCCGGGCGAAAAGGGAAAATGGAACTGGGTACGTACCAATGTGGTTGTCAATCTGTTCGAACCGGAGAACGGACAAATAGAGCTGATAGGCGTCAACTATGACATTACGGAATTGAAGGAGACGGAGGCTATGCTGATTGAAGCCAAGGAGAAGGCAGAAACCGCCGACCGTCTGAAGAGTGCCTTCCTTGCCAATATGAGTCATGAGATACGTACGCCCCTGAATGCGATTGTCGGTTTCTCCAGTCTGATGGGAGAGACCGGGGACATGGAGGAAAAAAGGCAGTATATGGCGATTATCGAAGAAAACAATGACCTGCTGTTGCAGCTGATTTCCGACATACTGGATTTGTCCAAGATAGAGGCCGGGACATTTGACTTTGTGGAAAAAGAGCTGGACGTGAACGTACTATGTGAGGACATTGTGCGCTTCATGAAGATGAAGGCTAAACCGGGTGTGGAAGTTCTCTTCGACCATCATCTGCCGGAATGCCGGATTGTCAGTGACCGTAACCGTTTGAATCAGGTCATAGCCAACTTTGTCAACAATGCCATCAAGTTCACCACTGCGGGAAGTATACGTGTAGGATATGATAAGGTGGATGAAACTCATTTGCGTTTTTATGTGGCCGATACGGGCCTTGGCATTGAGCCGGAAATGCAGGCTCAGATATTCGACCGTTTTATAAAGCTGAATACGTTTGTGCATGGCACCGGCCTGGGGCTTTCTATCAGCAAGAGCATTATAGAGCAGTTGGGTGGCACAATCGGTGTGGACAGTGAACCGGGGAAAGGCTCATGCTTTTGGTTTGTGCTGCCGATTGTATAGTATGGAAATGTGCTAAAATACACACTCACCACAAATTATGCAGATTAACACAACTCAAAGCTCTTGATTATCAGAACTTCTAAAGATAATTTGTGCCAATCTGCGTAATTTGTGGTAAGTGATGATACCCTCCGGTTATAATCCGAATGAGAACTTATCGATGGATTGATATACCACACTTGCAATACTCAGTACCACAATACCCAGCGTGCAAATGGCCAGGCTGGCACGTGTATAGTTGTCACTGCGGAATGCTGCAATCGGCTCGTCGCTCTTGTTGATGTACATTGCCTTTACAATCTTCAGATAGTAATAAAGCGAGATGATTGTATTGATAAGGGCAATGAATACCAGCAGATGGAAGCCGCCTTCGAAAGCTGCCGCGAAGATGAAGAACTTCGAGAAGAAGCCCGCAAACGGCGGGATGCCTGCCAGAGAGAACAGTGCCAGTGTCATCAGGAACGCCAACTTCGGATTAGTGGTATACAGCCCGTTATAGTCTTCAAGTGTGAACTTGCCTGCCCGCAGTGCCACAATCGTGATAACGGTAAATACGGTAAGATTGGCAAACATATATATCAGCACGTAGTATACCAGCGACGTCATACCTTGTGCGCTTCCGCTGATGACACCCAGCATGATGTAACCTGCTTGCGAGATACTGGAGAAAGCCATCAACCGCTTCAGGTTCTGCTGGCGTAGGGCGAAGAGGTTGGCAATTGTGATGGAGGCGATGATAACCCAGTACAGCACTTCCTGCCATTGTTCCACCATTGGAGCGAATACCTTGATGAGAATAGCCATCAGCACGAAAGCGGCAGAGCCTTTAGAGATGACACTCAGATAGGCTGTCACCGTGCTTGGAGCACCTTCGTAAACGTCTGCTGTCCAAAGATGGAAAGGCACCAGTGATATTTTGAATCCCATGCCGGAGAAGAAGAATACGAATGCCATAATCTGCAACGGGTCGCCGGTGAGGCGTGCCGGTATGTCGGCAAAGTAGAGAGTGCCTACCGTACCGTAAATCAAAGATAATCCGTATAGCAGCAATCCGCTGGAGAACAGTGCCGTGAGAATATATTTGGCACCTGCCTCGGCAGAGTGGTGGCGGTATTTGTCGAAGGCAACCAGGGCTGCCATCGGGATGCTTGCCGTCTCCAGTCCGATGAAGAACATCAGGAAGTGTCCGGCGGAAATCATGAAGTACATACCCAGCAGGGTGGAAAGTGTCAGAATGTAGAACTCACCTTGTTTGATGGCAGTGTCCGGACGGCGCATCCATTCGTGGGCCATCAGGAATACAATCAGTGTACCTATACTGAGAATGGATTTCACGATGCTCTGTATCGGCTGGTTGTGATACATGCCGCCAAAGGCATCGGCCACAGGACCGGGGACGATGGTGATAAGTGTATGTATGGTCAGCAGAACAACTGGCAGCATTGTGTTCAGCACCGGTTTGCCGTCATTCTTGTGTGCATCCGGACTCATGAAGAGGTCGGCGACAAAAAGGATGACGATGACCAATATCAGCGAAAGCTCTTCTTTGAGCAGGAGGAATTGGGAATAATCCATATCTATTTACGATTTTACGATTTACGATTTACGATTGAAATTACTCTTGGGATTTACGATTTTACGATTTACGATTGAGGTTACTCTTGGGATTTACAAGTCATTTATCAATCGTAAATCGTCAAATCGTAAATAAATCAGTTATTGGCAGCACGCTGTCTCCAATCATGCCGCTAATCCACCATGGTGCCATACCGAGGGCGGCAACGCATGCGATGAGGATGATGACCGCTGTACGTTCGTCCCAGGTTGCATCGCTCAAGGTGAGGTGATGCTTGTTAGTGCAGGTGCCATAGAGAATCTTTCCTACCAGTCGCAGGATATAGACTGCCGTAATCACGATGGAGCTGCATGCAATGACCGTCCACACGCGGTGGAACGTATCGGGATGCTGGAACGAACCGGTGAAGATGGTCATTTCGGCAATGAAACCGCTGAGTCCGGGCAGTCCCAGATTGGCAAGACCGGCGATTACATAGCAGACAGCCAGAAAAGGCATAATCTTCATCAGACCGGAGAGTTCGCGGACGTCACGCGTATGGGTACGTCCGTATATCATACCGATAAGGGCGAAGAACAAGGCTGTCATCAGTCCGTGAGAGAGCATCTGCAGAACAGCACCCGTGCAAGCTGTCTGGTTCATCATCAGGATGGCGAACAACACCAGGCCGCAATGGCTGACGGAAGAGTAGGCATTGATATACTTCAAGTCGGTTTGTACACAAGCGGAGAATGCACCGTATACCACGGAGATTCCGGTAAGAACCAGGAATATCCATCCCAGTTCTTGTGCAGCTTCGGGCATCAGGTACATGGCTATGCGGAAACATCCGTAACCTCCCAGTTTCATCAATACACCGGCATGGAGCATGGATACGGCAGTCGGTGCGGAGGCGTGACCGTCGGGGCTCCATGTGTGGAACGGGAACAGAGCGCCCAGCACACCGAAACCGAGGAAGGTGAGCGGGAACCAGATACGTTGCTGTTCGATGGGAATATTGTGCATCTGTGCTATTTCCAATAGGTTCATAGAGGTGGCTCCGGCACCGTAGTAGATACCCAGGATACCGATAAGCAGGAAGGCGGAGCCGCCCATCAGCATCAGTGTCAGCTTCATGGCGGAGTACTCCTTGCGTCCCGACCCCCATACACCGATAAGCAGATACATGGGAATGAGGGCAACCTCGTAGAACATGAACATGGTGAACAGGTCTATCGAGATGAAGAACCCGAACACACCGATGGAGAGGAAGGTGAACCAAAGGAAATATTCTTTAGTCAGCGGTTGCAGCCTCCAGGAGGCGAATGTTCCGGTAAAGACAATGATGGCCGAAAGCAGCAGCATGGCTACCGAAATACCGTCTACTCCTACCGAATAGTGGATGTTGAGTGCAGGATACCAGACCATGTCGGCACGGAACAGCATTTCATCCGTGGCACCAGCGTGGCGTGCATTGAGGTACATCACGGTCAATGCTGCAGAAAGAACCAGCAGAGCCGATGCACCGGTCACCATCACCGCGCGTATTTGTACGATGTTGCGGCTGAGCCAAAGACCCAGCAACATCAGCAAGGGGATGAGTACGAATAATGATAAAAAGTTCATCTTTATATTTACGATTTAACGATTTACGATTTACGATTGAAAAATCTCGGGTTATAGCAATAGTAGCAGTATCAGTGCCAGCGTGCCCAGCAGGAATACAAATGTATATTGCTGGATGCGTCCGCTTTGCAGGCCGCGTATCTCTTCACTGGTAGCTTCAGCCCCCCAGGCAAGGAAGTTGAAGAAACCGTCGACCACGTGGCGGTCCCACCATGCAATGGGGTGGCAGATGCAGCCGAAGATGATGCGGTGGGTGATGAACTGGTAGACCTCGTCCAGATAGAAGCGGTGGTAAGCTGCTGTCCACAAGCCTTTGAAACGGTGTGCCAATGTATCGGCAACGGGTTGCCGGCTACCTGCATAGATGTAGGTGGCAATGGCTATGGAAACCACCGCTACGGCGATACTTGTACCTGCCACACTCCAATCCAGATGGATGTTATATGCTTCACCGTTGGAACTGATGAAGTGTCCGAAAGGAATGAAACCGGCAACTATCGTAACCACAGCAAGGAGCATCAGGGGCAGGGTCATCGCCAGAGGACTCTCGTGGGGGTGAGGCATGTGGCTGTCGCCCCCATCGCTTGCCGACTTTTGTCCCGGCTCAGAGCCGGCCCAAAAGATACCATAATAAAGACGGAACATATAGAATGCTGTCATACCTGCAATCACTGTCATAATCCATCCCATGATGGGGCTGAACTGGAAGCATGCCGTCAGGATTTCATCTTTGGAGAAGAATCCGGAGAACGGAGGAATACCTGCAATGGCAAGGCAGGCGATGAGGAACGTGATATGTGTAATGGGCATATACTTCCGCAGTCCGCCCATGGCAGACATCTCGTTGCTGTGTACGGCATGGATGATGCTACCCGCTCCGAGGAACAGCAATGCCTTGAACATGGCGTGTGTGAACAAGTGGAACATGCCTGCCATGTAGCCCAGTCCCCCTTCGTGTGGGTTGGCTGATGTACATACACCCAGCGCCACCATCATGAAACCGATTTGGGAGATGGTGGAGAATGCCAGTACACGCTTGATGTCACTCTGCACACATGCCACACTGGCGGCATAGAATGCCGTGAAGGCTCCTACGTATGCCACGATGTGCAGCACGCTGGGAGCATATTCTATGAACAACGGGAACATGCGTGCCACCAGATAGACACCTGCAACCACCATCGTGGCGGCATGAATCAGTGCACTGACCGGCGTAGGACCTTCCATGGCATCGGGCAGCCAGATGTGCAACGGGAACATGGCACTCTTTCCGGCACCACCGATGAACATCAGTCCCAAGGCAAGCGGAATCATTGCCGCACCGCCCTTTGCCAGCGCCATCTCATTAGGGCTGAAGGTGTATGTACCGGCATAATACCCATAGACGAGGATACCTATAAGGAATCCCAGGTCAGCAAAACGGGTCACGATAAAAGCCTTCTTCGAAGCGGCAATAGCCGCCGGCTTCGTATAATAGAAACCAATCAGCAGATAGGAGGACACGCCCACCAACTCCCAGAACAGATACATCTGGAAGATATTCGTTGCTACTACCAGTCCGAGCATGGACATGGTGAAGAGCGACAGGAAGGCGTAGTAACGCTGGAAACCGCGTTCGCCCTTCATGTAGCCGAAAGAGTATATGTGTACCAGCAGCGAAACGGTACTGATGACCACGAGCATCATAACCGAAATCGGGTCGAGTAGGATACCCATGTCGATACTGAGGCTTTCTGTGAAAGGCAGCCATTTGAAGTTATAGGGCATTAGCGCCTCGTACGTACCATCGGCAAGGCGGGGAGCGCTGAAGTACATTCCTGCGGTGAGATAGGAAAGCACTGCGACCACACTCAGTGCCGCAGTTCCGATAAGGCCGGCAGTGTGGTGTGACATCCATTTACCTCCAAGTCCCAGAGCGAGGAAAGAGAGGAAAGGGAGTAGAAGGATTAATATTGTATATTCCATATATACTATGTTTATCAATTATTACTATTCAAGAAACATCGCTTGGCGATTCTTGCTCTTACCACTTCATCTCATCCAGTTTGTTCACCTGGATACTGCGGATGTTACGGTAGATGTTAATCATGATGGCAATGGCTACAGCCGTTTCGGCCGCCGAGATGGCGATGGAGAATAAAGAGAAGAAATATCCTTCCAGTCCTCCGGGGAATAGGAAACGGTTGAACACCGCAAAGTTGATGTCCGTGGCATTCAGAATCAGCTCGATGCTGATAAGTATCGCCAGCGTGTTGCGGCGGGTGAAGAACCCATAGATGCCTGCGAAAAACATGATAGCCGAAACTATCAGATAATATTCCATGTGTATCATAATTCTTATCTTTTACGTGCTATTAATAATCCACCTACGATACATGCCAATAACAAGATGCTGACAGCTTCGAAGGGAAGCAGATAACCATACTTGTCACCGCTCAGCATGTGGTGACCGATGGTCTTGATGTTGACCTCCAAAGGTTCCACGTCGGTGGTGGCAATGAACTTATGCTTCAAAGTGATGAATACTACGATGATGGCACCGCCCACGGTGGCACCCAGTCCGGCAAGGAACCTGCTACGCTTTAACTTCTCGATGACATCGCCTTCGCCACTGGTAAGCAGTATGGAGAAGACGTAGAGCACTACGATACCGCCGGCATAGACCATAATCTGCACGGAACCGAGGAAGGTGTAACCCAGCAGAAAGTAGATGCCTGCCGTACCGAAAAGCACGAACAGCAGGTAGGTGGCCGAGCGCACCATGCGGTGGGTCGTTACCGTCAAGATGGAAAATACGGTGATAAAGGCCGCAAGGAAGTAGAATACTACTGTTTCAAGAGTTATTTCCATGTTGTTTAATTACAAGTTACTATTAACGAATTACTTTGTTGTCTCTTCTTTGGGAGCAGCGGGTTTCTTTTTTTCTTCTACATGGCTGCCCGGACGGTTCAGCGTCATGACCAGTTTCGTGCGGTCAAACACTGCATGCTCAAAATCCTGGTCGAACGTGATGGCATCGTGAGGGCAGGCATTCACACAGAGTTGGCAGAACATGCACGAACCGAGGTCGTATTCGTACTTAACCAATATCTTCTTTTTCTTGCCGTCTTCCGTTTCAACCATCTCGCCGGTCACCTTGATAGTGTCGTTGGGACAAGCCATCTGGCACAAACCGCAAGCTACACACCGATGTTCATTTTTATCATTATGGGGCATGGTCAGCGTGCCACGGAAACGGTCGGAGAGTTTCAATGTCGAGCGGTTTTCCGGATATTGTTCGGTAGTCTTTCGTCGGCAGAATACGGTCATGGTTGTCTTCATACCCGTCAGCAGAGAAGTGACGCCGTGTATGAGTCCGCCGATATAAGAGTTCTTTTCTTTCATTACTTTTGCCTTTATTAAAATTATCCGCAAGGAAATCTTGCTCCGGCGCTACGCCGGTTAGAAATGCAATTTAAATACTACAATTAATACCATCAAAATCAAGTTCACCATAGAGATGGGTACCAGGTACTTCCACTCCAGATTCAGAATCTGGTCAATACGCAGGCGGGGGAAGGTCCACTTTATCCACATCAGCAGGAAGACTACGAAGAAGGCCTTTCCGAAGAACCATACAAATCCCGGAATGTAATCCATCACTGCGTTGAAGCCGTCCAGGCCTACGATGTGTAGCGGCATCCAGCCTCCCAGGAAGATGGTGGCTGCCACGGAGGCTACGATAAACAGATTCAAATATTCTGCCAGATAGAAGAATCCGAAGCCCATACCGCTGTATTCCGTATGGTATCCGGCAGTCAACTCGCTTTCGGCTTCGGGCAAGTCGAAGGGACCGCGGTTGGTTTCCGCATTTCCGGCAATGAGGTAGATGATGAAGGCTATCAATGCAGGGATATGTCCCTTGAAGATGAACCAGCCGTCAGCTTGTCCTTCTACTATTTCGGAGAACTGCATGGTTCCCATCAACACTACCATTGTCAGTATGCTCAATCCGCAGGACAACTCGTAGCTGATAATCTGCGCACCGCTTCGCATGGCTCCAATCAGCGAGAATTTATTGTTGGAACTCCAGCCTGCCAGCAGGATACCCACTACGCCGATACTCGATGCAGCCAGCAGGAAGAACACTCCTACATTGAAGTCCAATACCTCCAATCCCTTGTTGATGGGCAGGCAGGCAAATGTCAGGAAAGAAGCGATGATTACCATGAACGGTGCCAGATTGTAGAGGAACCGGTCAGAGAATTTCAAATCAATGATTTCCTTTGTCAACATCTTGATGACGTCGCAGGGCACTTGGAGCAATCCCCATTTCCCCACGCGCATCGGACCGAGGCGGCATTGGAAGAAGGCGCATATTTTACGCTCCATGTAAATCAGGATGATGGCAAGCACGGCATACATCAAGATGATGCATACGCCAATCACCACGCATTCGAGGAATATTGCCAGACCTTCCGGCATCAGGGAAGTCAGCATCTGGTGTATCCAGTTGGTTACTATACTAAAGTCAAACACGTTGTTCATTTACTATTTACAATTTACTATTTACAATTTACGAGGCGCTTTTTGATTTACAATTCACAATGTACAATTTATAATTTGGCTGCGCTGTAATTCCGCATGGTAAATTGTAAATTGTCAAATCGTAAATCCTTTTATCTGTCAATATCTGGTACTACATAATCCAATGTTCCGCCAATGGCAATAAGGTCGGCGATTTTAGCTCCGCGGCAAATCGTATTTACGGTCGATACCAATGGCAAGCCCGTACTGCGGAAATGCAGGCGGTAAGGCATCTTGTCGCCGTGGCTTTCGAGGAAGACGCCGAACTCACCGCGGCTACCTTCTACGGCTGCATAATAAGTGCCTTCCGGTACGCGGATAATAGGTTTCATCTTTTCCTGGTAGGCTCCTTCCGGGATGTTGTCTATCAGTTGCTCGATAATCTTCAGGCTCTCCAGAATTTCATCCATACGGATAAGGTAGCGTGCCCATGAATCGCCTTCGGTGCGGATGATTTCTTTAAAGTCCACCTTGTCATATACGGCATATGGCATACGCTTACGCACGTCGCAGGCCCATCCGCTGGCGCGTCCGGTGCCTCCGGTAGCTCCAAAGGCGATGGCATCTTCCCGTGAGAGTATACCCACACCTTTCAGACGTTGCTGGGCAATGATGTTCCCGGTGAATACGTCGTGATATTCGTGTAGGATACCGCGGAGGTAGGGGATAAACTCCTTCACTTTCTTTACGAAGCCGGGAGCAATGTCTGCCTGCACGCCACCGATGGTGTTGTAGTTCATGATGAGGCGTCCGCCGCAAGTTTCCTCAAAGATGTCGAGTATCTTTTCGCGGTCGCGGAAACCGTAGAAGAAGGCCGTTAATGCACCCAGGTCCATAGCAAGACAAGAATAGAACAGCAGGTGAGAGTCTATTCGCTGCAACTCGTCCATGATGGTACGTATGTACTGCACGCGTTCGCTTACTTCCACGCCCATTGCCTTTTCGATACACATGCACAAGGCATGGCGGTTCTGGTGTGCGCCCAGGTAGTCCAGACGGTCGGTCAGAGCCAAGGTCTGCGGATAGGTCAGGCTTTCGCACATCTTCTCGATACCCCGGTGGATGTAGCCGCAGTTGGCATCAATCTTGTCGATGATTTCACCCTCCAATGATACACGGAAGCGCATTACGCCGTGGGTGGCCGGATGTTGGGGACCGATGTTCACCACATATTCCTCATCACCGAAAAGTTGCATCTCCTTATTCTTGATGCTACCGTCGGGATTCAGCTCCAATTCCATGGTAGTGTCCACCGTTTCTTCGTTGTCCATACGCAACGGATTATCTTTTTCCGGCTCATTGTCTTTACGCATGGGATAGCCTACCCAGTCATTGCGCAGATAGAGTCGGCGCATATCCGGATGACCGATGAAAACGATGCCGTAAAAGTCGTAGACTTCGCGCTCGTTGAAATCCGCAGCTTTCCAGATATCGCTGACGGAAGGAAGTTCGGGATGTTCCCGGTTTAGAGTGGCGGTGCGTACCGCTATCCGTTCGCCGGTAACAGTAGATTCCAACAGATAGACTACACCGAGTCCGCGGGGGGTGTCCGGTGCGTCTTTCTCGTCGGGTATTCCCCAATCCATACCGCTGAGGCATTCCAGGAAGTCCATTTGTTTCTCTTTCCGCAGACGCAGCATTTCGTCGTGCAGGACTGAGGGCTCTATGTATTTTATTTCCATATTTTTAAGTACTGATTAGTGGTTCTCTTCTTTTCTGTTTACTCCACCGAAGTATTTCTCTATTTTCACTTTACGCTGCAATTGCATCATGCCGTAGTAGAATGCTTCCGGACGCGGAGGGCAACCGGGAATGTAGACATCCACCGGCAGAATCTTGTCCACACCGTTCACCACGTGATAGGATTTCTTGAACGGGCCTCCGCTGACGGCACAGCCGCCTACGGCTACTACATATTTCGGATCGGCCATCTGGTCGTAAAGACGTTTCAGAACGGGAGCCATCTTGTTGGTTATTGTTCCGCAAACCATAATCATGTCTGCCTGGCGCGGACTGGCACGGGCTACCTCGAACCCGAAGCGCGCCATATCGTAGCGGGCTGCGCCGAGGGCCATGAATTCGATACCGCAACAGCTGGTTGCAAACGTAAGAGGCCACAGTGAGTTGCTGCGTCCCCAGTTGACGAAATCGTCCAGTACGCCAAGGGCGACATTGGCGCCTCCGGCATTAAGTTCCCGAACCAGTTTCTCCAACGTTTCGTTGTCTGTAAACTCCTCATAAGGGATAGATTTAATTTTCGGTTTCTTTGTTACTTCCATTCCAAAGCTCCTTTCCTCCAGGCATAAGCAAGGCCCAGAATCAATATAATCAGGAAAAATAAAACACTGAAAAGTCCTGCCACGCCAAGTTCGCGGGTGATGACTGCCCAAGGGAACAGAAATACCGTTTCCACTTCGAACATCAGGAACAAGATGGCAAACAGATAGTAACCTACCCGGAATTGCATCCACGATTTACCGCGGGTAGGGATACCACACTCGTACGGCTCCATCTTCTGTGCATTGTACGAACGGGGTGCTATCGCATTGGAGAGCGCGATGACGATACCCACGAAAGCGATTGCCGTCAATAAGACGACCACTAACAAAGTAAAGTTCATAAACCTGATAAGATTTTAGATATATAATAATAGATACATCGCACCGGAGGACAAAACCTCTGATTTGTTGTCCGGCGAGGTCAGGGGCAAGCGTCTGCGCTTGCAGGCCTTCTAAATGATAATCTTTCTTAGCCCGAACACGTAATAATTCGCGTCGGGTACGGGATGAGGAGACAGATTCAACAAACGGTCGCATTCCGGTGCATAGGCATGCTGCTGCATCTTGTAGATGTACATGCGCAGGAGTACGCTTTTGTTGGTTGGTACTTGCGTATGGTCCACATGTTCTATGCAGAGGGAGTTTGGTGAAAACAAGTCGTAGAACTTCTGGACTGCTTGTTGGGTGGTAGGAGCTTGTGACAGCGTACAGCATTCTGCTTGTCGGGTGGCAGGAACGCACAAAATATCTGCAGCTCCGGTTGCACTGTCGTGCAATAGGGCTGCAAAGATTATGATTAAACAGTATTTAATGCATTGCTTCATACCACAATTCTCTCTTTCAAGGACGCAAAGATATAATAAGTATTGTTCAATTTGCTATCCCCGCATAACAAAAAATGATTATTTTTACACTTTTTATCCTAAATCAATTCCGTTTCCAGAAATCCGGTGTGAAAAGCAGCAGTACGGTAAATAACTCAAGACGACCCAGAAGCATTAAAAAGGATAACAGCCATTTAGCTGCATCGGGCAGGGCATTCCACGAATAGGCAGGTCCGGTTTCACCCAATCCGGGTCCCATATTACCGATACTGGAAATGACGCAGCCCATTGATTCTTCAGCCCCGACACCCATAGTCATCATGAGCAGTGTGCCGATGACTATAATGGAGATATAAATAAAACAAAAGGCCAGTACGGTGGAGACAATGGAGGGAGAGATTACCTGCTTGTTTATCCGTACCGGAAGTATGGCATTGGGGTGTAGGATGTGTTTGAACTCGTTTCGTGAGACTTTGGTAAGAATTACCATACGTATACACTTCAAGCCTCCGGTGGTACTGCCTGCACACGCTCCCATCAGCATGATGATGGTAAGCAGCCCCCACAAGACGGGTGTCCATTGCATATAGTCATCTGTCGCAAAACCGGTGGAGGTCTGGAGGGAGATTACCTGGAACAAGGATTTGCGGAAGGATTCTTCCATCCCCATGGGACTGGTATAGTAAAGCACGATGGCTATGACGGCAGTGAAGAGCACAACTGAACCGAAATAGAATTTCAGCTCGGCATTGCCGATGAACTTCTTGAATTTCCGGTTGACGAACAATAATAGCAAGGTGAAGTTGATGCCGGAGATAAACATGAAAATGGAGATGACATATTCTATATAAGGAGATTTGTAGTAGGCAACGCTGGCCTGCTTGGTGGAGAAGCCACCGGTACCGGTAGTGGCAAATGCATGGCAGATACTGTCGAACCAGTCCATACCTCCAAGCATCAGCAGGCCGACAAGCAGAGCGGTTATGCCGGCATAGATACTCCAAATCCATTTGGCGGTGATACCGATACGGGGATGAACCTTGTCATGTGTAGGGCCGCTTGCCTCGGCGGTGAACACCTGCAGGCCACTGACTCCGAAGATGGGAAGCACTGCAATGGTGAACATGATGATTCCCAAGCCGCCAATCCACTGTGTCATACTGCGCCAGAACAGTATTCCATGAGGAAGTGACTCGATGTCGTCCAAGATGGTGGCACCCGTACTGCTGAAACCGGACATGGTTTCGAAGAATGCATTGGCAATGTCGGGTATGTATCCACCTATATAGAAAGGCAGCATTCCGAAAAGAGAGAATGCCACCCAGGCAAAGCTGACCAGTACATATCCGTCACGGCGCGTCAGTTGCCGTTCACCTCCCTTGCCGAGAGCCGCCAGCAATAAGCCTACCCCTGCTGTGATGCCTCCTGCTTTCCAGAAGTCGAGCATATCGCTTTCTCTGTAGTAGAAGGACACGCCCGAACAGACCAGAAACATGACTGTTTCCAGCAATAGCAGAATACCGATAATCCGTATGATTGTCTTGAAGTTAATCATTTACCAACTACTCATTCTCAATTAGTTAAAGTATTTTTCGATTTTCTTAATCATCATGTTCAGGCAGAATACCACTACATGGTCACCCGGCTGTATCAGGGTGTTACCCATAACCACAACGCCTTCCCCCTGGCGGATAAGTCCGCCGATGGTGGCTCCTTTCGGGAGGCCGAGGTCTTTTACCGGATGTTTGGTAATCTTCGAGCCAGCCTTAACGGTAAACTCCGCTACATCGGCATTGGCAAAGGTCAGGCATTTCACGTTGCTGACGTCCGCATCCAGCATCATCTGGTAGATGTGGCTGGCAGCAATCATCTTTTTGTTGATGACGGTGCCGATGTCAAGGCTTTCGGCCATGCCTATGTAGTCGATGTTCTCCACTTCCGCTACGGTTTTGCTGACTCCCATGCGTTTGGCGGCAAGGCAGGCCAGGATATTAGTCTCCGAGTTGCCGGTCAAGGCAACGAAGGCTTCCGTATTTTTCAGTCCCTCTTCCACAAGCAGGTCCATATCCCGTCCGTCGCCATTGATAATCATGGTACGGTCGTCAAGCAGCTCGGTCAGGCGGTTGCAGCGGTTCAGGTCGTTGTCCACGATTTTCACCTGCATGTAGTCCGGGACATATTGGGCGGTTCGTACGGCAATCCGGCTTCCACCCATAATCATCACGTTGCGCACATCGGCATAATCTTCCTTGCCGGCTATTTTGCGGATGTAGGGGACGTATTTTCGTGTGGTGGTGAAGTATACGATGTCATGTAGCTTGATGGTATCGTCACCACGGGGAATCAGTGTTTCGCTTCCCCGTTTGATGGCTACCACGTGATAGGGCAGCTCCGGTCCGCCCAACTCATGGAGGGGGATGTTCAGTATCTCGGCTTTTTCGCGCATCTTGGTGCCTATCAGTATCAAGGCTCCTCCGCAGAATTCCCACCATTGGCGTACCCAGCTCATGCGGATGGAGGACACGATTTCCTTGGCGGCAAGCATTTCCGGGTAGATGAGTGAGTCGACACCCAGCTTCTGGAAAAATTCCTTGTTTTTGGGCAGCAGGTATTCGTAGTTGTCAATACGGGCTACGGTCTTCTGTGCTCCCAGATTGTTGGCAAGCATGCATGCGGTCATGTTCCGGCTTTCATCGGGGGTGACGGCTATGAACAAGTCGGCTTCTCCCACTCCCACTTCTTTCAAGCCTTTTATGGAGGTAGGGGAGGCTGTAGCCGTCATCAAGTCGAAGTTGGAGTTCAGTGTGCTCAACTTCTCTTCGTTGTCGTCCATCAGAATGATGTCCTGCTTCTCGCGGGACAGCAATTTGGCCAAGTGTGTGCCTACTGCGCCGGCACCTGCAATAATTATTTTCACTTTTAATTCGTTGATAGTTGATAATTAATAGTTGACCTATGGGGTAAATGTTCAAACTGTCAATTTTCAACTATCAATTATCAATTGATTATAGATTCCTTCTTCGTCCATTCCGCAAAGATGATGCAACTCTTGTATGGTGCCGTGTTCTATGAAGGCATCGGGTACACCGATACGTCTGATACGGGGAATATAGTCATTGTCCGCCATGAACTCCAGTACGGCACTGCCCATTCCTCCTTTTTTGACGCCGTCTTCTATGGTGACGACATGCTGGAAGTTGAGTCCCACCTCGTGCAGCAGGGCTTCGTCGAGCGGCTTGAGAAAACGCAGGTCGTAGTGGGCTATGGAGATTCCTTTGTCCTTCTCCGCACGCTCTATGGCACGTGCGGCCACGTTGCCTATGGGGCCGAGGGTGATGACTGCCAGGTCTTTGCCTTCTTTCAGTCTGCGCCCTTTGCCTACGGGGATTTCTTCCAGCGGACATTTCCAATCCAGCAATACGCCGCGTCCGCGGGGATAGCGGATGACGAACGGACCTTGGTCCGGCAACTGTGCCGTGTACATCAGGCGGCGCAATTCATGTTCGTCCATCGGTGAAGATATGGTCAGGTTGGGAATCGGACGGAAATAGGCCAGGTCGAAAACTCCGTGGTGTGTCGGTCCGTCTTCTCCTACCAGTCCGGCGCGGTCCAGGCAAAGTACGACGGGGAGGCGGAGCAGGGCGATGTCATGGATGACATTATCGTATGCCCGCTGCATGAAGGAGGAGTAGATGTTGCAGAAAGGTTGCATTCCTTCTTTAGCCATGCCGCCCGAGAAAGTGGCTGCATGCCCTTCGGCAATACCCACATCGAAGGCACGGTCGGGCATGGTGTCCATCAGCTTGTTCATGGAGCAGCCGGTGGGCATGGCGGGGGTTACTCCGACGATTTTCGGATTTTCCTTTGCCAGTTCTACCAGCGTTTCCCCAAACACGTCCTGGAAAAGCGGAGGCAAATTGCTGGTGTCCACCTTGAGGCGTTCTCCGGTTTCCGGATCGAACTTGCCCGGTGCATGCCAGATATCGGGATTCTTCTCGGCAGGTTCGAATCCTTTTCCTTTTACAGTGTGCAGATGCAGTATTTTCGGTCCCTGCATATCTTTAATGTCCCGTAGGACACGGGCTATGTTTTTCACATCGTGTCCGTTGATAGGGCCGAAGTAGCGGATGTTCATCCCTTCAAAGATATTCTGCTGCTGGGCGGCCATTGATTTCAGACTGTTGGCGAAGCGAATCAGCGCTTTGCGGCGGTCCTCGTTCAAAAGTCCCATTTTGAACAGCAGTCTGGATGTCTTGAAGCGCAGCTGGTTATAGCGGTTGCTGGTAGTCAAGTTGAAAAGGTACTGCTTCATGCCGCCTACACTTCTGTCTATCGACATATCATTGTCGTTGAGAATGATAAGAAGGTTGTTAGGGGTAGACGAAGCGTTGTTCAGTCCTTCGAAAGCCAGGCCGCCGCTCATGCTTCCATCACCGATGACGGCGACCACATGGCGGTCTTTCTCGCCTTTTTCGGCAGCGGCAACAGCCATGCCAAGAGCGGCGGAGATTGAATTTGACGCATGTCCGCAGGTGAATGTGTCATAATCGCTTTCCTCTGGTGAGGGAAAAGGACGAACTCCCTTGAATTTACGGTTGGTGGAGAATGCTTCACGGCGTCCGGTCAGTATCTTGTGCCCGTACGCCTGATGGCCTACATCCCAGACTATGCGGTCGTACGGAGTATTGAATACGTAGTGCAGGGCAACGGTCAGCTCTACCGTGCCCAGACTGGCTGCGAAATGTCCGGGGTTGCACGAAACCTCTTTTATAATGTCTTGCCTCAATTCTTTACAGACTTCAGGAAGCTCTTCTACGCTGAGTTGGCGTAAATCCTTGGGAAATGTAATGGTGTTAAGCAAGTTATATGTTGTTGGTTCTGTTCTCATTTCTAATCTGAAGATTACAAAATGCAAAAATAGCAAAAGAAAACGGATGGCGGGAAGTTTTAGAAGGAAAAAAAGCCTCTTTTGTTCACTTCTGTTTTTACTTTCTCTTTGCATACGCCACATTTCTCGTTCCGCCTGCCTATAGTTAAGGGAAAAGATGCCTGATATTAAATCGTTCCTCCATGGAGAAAATATTGTTCCATCCTGTAGAAAAAATCGTTCCACCATGGTGGAACGATTTTTTCTACATATAGGAATGATTTAGTGTTAGTAGACAAGGATATTAATCCTTCCAAAGATTGACTTTTATTCTCGCACGTGACCGTCTGTGATAAGAGCTGCTCTACACTTGATGTTTGTTGAAAAATGCAATTTTATAAATTATTTATTGCAACTTTTTAGAAGCTTTGGTTGTTGTTGATATAATATTATATATATTGCGAAGTGGAATATGTCCTGTTTATCAATATGTTATACAATTCTGAATTGTATGTGATGGTATTCTTGGTTGTAATATGTGTCGGAATGGGGTGTAGTCACGAATTGTTAAATGAATAAACAATGAATGATATGAAGAAAAAGCTTGACTTTAAAGTTTTGGCTATTATGGGCGTAGTGGTTTTTCCGCTTGCGGTTCTGATAGCGATCTGTTCAACCCGGAAAAGGCGGCAGCTAAGAAAGAGGCACAGTATGCATCGGCTTTTGTGCAGAGGTATGGAGAAATTGCAGTTGATCAGGATTGGGGATTTGGGGTAACACCGACAACGCGTGTTGCTAACACTAATAGCAATCAATGGAAAGATTTTACGGAAGTACCGGGGAGTGTTACGGCTACAGAAAAAGAAGTGGTTACGGAATGGTTTAAAACATATCGGAATCCACAATCCATTGGGGGGGATTGGACCGACTTTTTTGTTCAACATGTAAGTGGCTCACACTCTAATATGGATTTTTTGGTTGCGGCATCAGATGACCATATCAATAATTTTAATGCTACTGAGGGGGCTATAATGCTAATGCAGAATAGTGGAACGTCTTCTTTTGGCTATAGGGCTTCTCTGGATGGTAAAATGCACTATAATTATACTATACAATATATTGAGGGTGCTTATTATGTGGGATTTGACTTTGAAGCTACCGGACAGAACCCAAATCAACAAGTGGCTGCAGATGGGTATTATAGTGATTGGATTGTGAAGATCTCTCCGGCCGTATATACGAATGCGTACAGAATCATAGCAGAAGACCTTGGAGACAGTGATGATTTTGACTTCAACGATGTCGTGTTTGATGTAGCGACCAATGGAGGAGCAACTATCATTACCCTGCAGGCTGCGGGTGGTACTTTGCCTTTGTATATTGAGGTGGGCGGTGATAGCCGTGAAGTTCATGGACTCTTTGGCGTTTCTAATACTACAATGGTAAATATAGGTGCTGGGGCAACTAAGGCTCCGGTGATGTACAGAGTTGACGGTACCGGTGCCGTAAATATCAAAGTGGAAGGTCAAAATGCTGAAGTATATACACTGAAAGCGGAGATAGGCAAAGCGCCGCAGAAGATACGTGTAGAGACAAGATATGAATGGACTGCTGAACGTCAGGATATTAATGATAAATATCCAGGTTTTGCAGATTGGGTGGCTGATCCTACGGCTAATTGGTATTAATAGAATATATAGTATTTTTATTTAAGGCAGATGATATAATGAAAGGTTATATCACCTGCCTTTTTATGTTTCGACCGTTATATATTGAAATTTACTATCTTTGTGGCGTAGCAAGCAGTTGGTACATCATTTTTTTCGAGAAAGTGAATGGTTTATTTATTCCGAGCTTATGAATCTTTATACGCCTGTAGAAGTAGTTTCCAGTATGCCCCTTCTTTCGCAAGAGAATAATCTGTTGCTGATGGGTTCTTGTTTTGCGTCCGAGATGGGGCAAAGGCTGGCGGATGCCAAGTTCCGTTGTGACGTCAATCCTTATGGTGTGCTTTATAATCCGTTTTCCATTTCTGCGGCATTGCGTGAAATCATTGCGGGCAGATGCTACAATGAAAACGATATTTTCCTCTTTCATGAACTTTGGCACAGTGCCATGCATCATGGTAGCTTTTCCTCAGTCTCTGCAGAGGAAACATTGGCAGGTATTAACGGGCGTTTGAAAAGCGCCCATGAAAGGCTGGACCGGTTGGATTGTCTGTTGCTGACTTTCGGCTCTGCCTGGGTTTATGAAAATGAAAAGACGGGAACTGTAGTTGCCAACTGTCATAAGCAACCTGAGTCCTGCTTTACCCGCCGTATGCTTTCTGTCAGTGAAATAGTATCTGACTACACCTCTTTGCTTTCCGGCTTGCTGGCGCGGATTCCCCGGTTGAAAGTATTGTTCACCGTCAGCCCCATCCGCCACGTGCGTGACGGAATGCATGCCAACCAGCTCAGTAAAGCTACCTTGCTGCTTGCCGTGAACCAGTTGCAAGCCACTTTCCCGGAACATGTTTTCTATTTTCCGGCTTATGAGTTGCTGCTCGACGAGCTTCGTGACTATCGCTTCTATGCAGAAGACATGGTGCATCCTTCCGAAACGGCCATTCGCTATGTCTGGGAACGGTTTACCCGGTCGTGTATCTCTGCCGATGCGTTACGGATTATGGAAGAAAGTGAAAATATCCGTAAGATGTTGTCACATAAGCCATTTTATCCCGCTTCAGAAGAGTATAAGCGTTTTTTAGGACAAATTGTGTTAAAAATAGACCAACTTAACAGAAAATACCCGTACTTAGATTTCCAAAAAGAGAGAGAAATATGTCGTATTCGATTGAAAGCATAACTGAAAGTATTGGCGCACGGCGTATGGGAAACGCGCCGGCTACCATAGACTGGCTGCTCACTGACAGCCGTTCCCTGAATTTTCCTGAGGAAACATTATTCTTTGCCTTGACCACCAAGAGAAATGACGGTGCGCGCTATATTGCAGATTTATATGCCCGTGGAGTACGTAATTTTGTGCTTAGCGAAGAAAGCTTTAGATTAATGGACAATGGACAATTGACTATTGACAATGCTATGCAGCGTGATGATGCGCAGTCAATTGTCAATTATCTCATTGTTCCCAACCCGCTGAAAGCCTTGCAAAAACTGGCGGAACAGCATCGGAACCGGTTCCAGATACCGGTCATCGGTATTACGGGAAGCAACGGTAAGACTGTTGTGAAGGAATGGCTGCACCAGTTGCTCAGTCCGGAACGTGCCATTATCCGTTCTCCCCGCAGTTATAACTCCCAGATTGGAGTGCCTTTGTCTGTGTGGCAGATGAACGAACAGTCCGAACTTGCTATTTTTGAAGCCGGTATTTCCGAGCCGGGGGAAATGCGTGCTTTGCAGAACATCATCAAGCCTACCATAGGTATCCTGACCAATATAGGAGGGGCTCACCAGGAAAATTTCTTCTCGTTGCAGGAGAAATGCATGGAGAAGCTGACGCTTTTCAAGAATTGTGATGTAGTGATTTATAATGGTGACGATGAGTTCGTCAGCAACTGTGTGGCGAAGTCCATGCTGTCTGCACGTGAGATTGCGTGGAGCCGGAAAGATATGGAACGTCCTCTATATATAAGTAAGGTGGAGAAACGGGATGACTGTACTGTCATTTCCTATCGCTATCTGGATATGGATAATACGTTTACTCTACCGTTCATAGATGATGCTTCCATCGAGAATTCGCTGAACTGCCTGGCCGCATGCCTCTATCTGATGCTTCCTGCCGAACAGATTACAGAACGTATGGCAAGGCTAGAACCCATCGCCATGCGGCTGGAAGTCAAGGAGGGAAAAAACAACTGTCTGTTGATTAACGACAGTTATAATTCTGACCTTGGCTCATTGGATATTGCACTCGATTTTCTTTACCGCCGTTCGCAAAGTAAGGGATTGAGGCGGACTTTGGTTCTTTCGGATATATTGGAGACCGGTCAGAACACGCCGACACTTTACCGACAAGTGGCACAGCTGGTAAACAGCCGTGGCATTGAACGCATCATAGGTGTAGGAAATGAAATATCTTCCTGCGCTGCACGCTTTAATATAGAGAAGACCTTTTATCCGGATACAGCGGCCTTGATACGTGCCATTCAGCGTGGGGAACTTCGCCTTGAAAACGAAATAATTCTGATTAAGGGTGCACGTAAGTTCGGTTTTGACTCCTTGACGGAAGTATTGGAGAAGAAGGTGCACGAAACCATTCTGGAGGTTAATCTTGGAGCGATGATTGCCAATCTGAACTATTATCGTGGCAAGCTGAAGCCGGAAACAAAGATGGTCTGCATGGTGAAAGCCTCCGCTTACGGTGCAGGTTCTTACGAGATAGCCAAGACCTTGCAGGAACATCATGTCGATTATCTTGCCGTGGCGGTTGCCGACGAAGGCTCCGAACTCCGTAAAGCGGGCATCACTGCGAACATCATTATCATGAATCCTGAGATGACTGCTTTCAAGACCATGTTTGATTACAAGCTGGAACCCGAAGTATATAGCTTCCATCTGCTGGACGCTTTGATTAAAGAAGCGGAAAAGGAAGGTATCACAAACTTCCCCATCCACATAAAGCTGGATACCGGTATGCACCGCCTGGGGTTTGCTCCGGAGGACATGCCCCGGCTGATAGAGCGGCTGAAGGGACAGAATGCCGTGATTGCCCGTTCCGTCTTCTCGCATTTGGTAGGGAGCGATTCGCAACAATTCGACAGTTTTACACGCCGGCAGATAGAAATGTTCGAGAAAGCGTCCATGGAATTGCAGGAGGCTTTTCCGCATAAGATACTTCGCCATATCTGCAATTCCGCAGGTATCGAGCGTTTCCCCGGGGCGCAATTCGATATGGTGCGCCTGGGTATCGGCCTCTATGGTGTCAATCCCATAGACAATTCCATTATGAATAATGTGAGCACGTTGAAGACTACCATCCTCCAGATACGTGATGTTCCCGAAGAGGATACGGTGGGGTATAGCCGGAAAGGGCATCTCACCCGTCCGTCGCGTATAGCGGCTCTTCCCATCGGTTACGCCGACGGCTTGAACCGCCATCTTGGAAATGGACATGCTTATTGTCTTGTAAACGGCCAACGGGCAGCCTATGTAGGGAATATCTGCATGGATGTCTGTATGATTGACGTAACGGACATCGATTGCAAGGAGGGTGACAGTGTGGAAATTTTTGGTGACCATCTGCCTATAACCGTTCTTTCCGATGTACTCGAAACTATTCCTTATGAGGTGTTGACAAGCGTTTCTACGCGGGTAAAACGTATTTATTATCAAGACTGAAGATAGGGGGCAGGGATTAGGGATTAGGGATTGCGATAAAATTAATCCTTAATCCTTAATCCCTAATCCTTAATTTTCCTATCTTTGCACTATAATTAATCAGATATAACTATGACAAACTTACTTTTATTAGGCTTTCTGCCCAGCGGTTCCGAATGGATAATTATTGCATTGGTCATCTTACTGTTGTTTGGTGGTAAGAAAATTCCCGAATTGATGCGTGGTTTGGGCAAAGGAGTGAAGAGCTTCAAGGATGGCGTGAATGAAGCCAAAGAAGAGATAAACAAGGCTCAGGAAGATTTGGATAAACCGGCTGAAAAGAAATAAAGGAACAAGGGTATTTACTATTTGACAATTTACTATTTACTATTTGATACTCTGAGAAGTTCAGGAGTATGGGTAGGCTTGTTGCCTTTTCCACAGCGCAGCCCAAATAGTAAATTGTCAAATAGTAAATCCCCACAGCGCAGCCCAAATAGTAAATAGTAAATTGTCAAATAGTAAATCCCTTTATGTCAGAAAAAGAACTAACCTTTTGGGACCACTTGGACGAGTTGCGCCGAGTGTTGTTTCGTGTACTCGGTGTGTGGTTTGTATTGGCTATCGGTTATTTTATTGCCATGCCTTATCTGTTTGACAATGTGATATTGGCTCCTTGCCATAACGACTTCATTTTCTATGACTTGCTGCGCTGGATAGGGCAGAGACTGGACTTGCAGGATGAGTTCTTTACCCAGGAGTTTCATGTGAAGCTCGTCAATATCAATCTTGCCGCACCGTTCTTTGTCCACATGTCTACCGCTTTCTGGATGTCGGTGGTAACGGCTGCTCCTTATATTTTCTATGAAATCTGGCGCTTTGTAAGCCCTGCACTCTATCCAAACGAGCGTAAAGGGGTGAGGAAAGCGCTGGGTATAGGTACGGTGATGTTCTTCATCGGTGTGTTGCTGGGGTATTTTATGGTCTATCCGCTGACATTGCGTTTCCTTTCCACTTATCAATTGAGCGCAGCCATCGAGAATCAAATTTCCCTGAACTCGTACATCGACAATTTCATGATGCTGGTGCTTTGCATGGGACTGGCATTCGAACTGCCGCTGGTGACATGGCTGCTTTCCCTGCTGGGACTGGTGCACAAGACCTTTTTGCGGAAATACCGCCGTCATGCTGTTGTCATCATTGTTATTGCCTCGGCCATCATTACTCCGACCGGTGACCCGTTTACCTTGATAGTAGTGGCGGTGCCGCTTTATCTGCTCTATGAGTTGAGTATCCTGATGATAAAGGATAAAAAGACTGATGATGAAGCGGAAGAAGTGGAGACAGAGGAATGATGGATTGTGAAGTAAAGGAATATTTTAGTATATTGCTGGAAGCCTGCCACGTTGAGGAAATCTCCTTGGACGTGGCCTATCGGCAATTGCGCGAGTTGCTGGAGCGTTTGTGCCGTACACAGATGCCCGACGGCAGCTTGCAGATGACGGACCTTTCTGCACGTATCAGTTTCGTGGCTTCGAAGGCTGGACTTTCCACCGTGGAACAGAACCGTCTGCATACCTTCCGGCTGACCTCCAATGCTATTCTGAACCGCCAGGCGGAACCGCAACGTGAACAGTTGTTGCGTGATGCCAAGACACTGGCATTCTTTGTCAAGCGCTTGACGGGGGAGGAGATACCTGCCGAACTTTATCGCCTGCTACCCCGTGCGGATGCCACCTATATAGTGGCACCGCCCGCCAAAGAACGGATAAAGCGCACGCGCGTCTGTTTTCAGTATGCCGATGATACTTATTTATATGTACTGCCCGTAGACACTGTAGCCGATGAGCCGTTGCGTGTCCGTTATAATGTACCTCAGATTAATGAAGAGTTTGCAGAAACTTGCCGGATTCTGTGGCGGCATGCCCAGGTCAATCTGCTGGATGTTACGGTGGACGAAGTCGGCATACTCACCCCTTCCTTTATTATACTTGAGCCCGATTACTTGATAGACATCAGTTCGCTTGCCGAATGCTTCAAGGATTACGGGCATCATCCTGCCAACTATATCCTGGCACGGCTCCAGTCGCCAGACAATACCCGTCCGTTACTGTTAGGTAATATTGCCAACCTCTTTCTGGACGAATGGATTCATGCCAAGGAGGCACCCGATTATTTGGCATGCATGAAGAAGGCCTTCCGTTCTTATCCCATCGAGCTGGCAGCATGTGCCGACCTGCGCGACCGGGAGAAGGAAGCCGAATTCTTTTCCGATTGCAAGCGCCATTTCGACAATATCCACCGGACGGTGACAGAAACATTCCGTGCATCCGGCTATGAGCTCGATAGGACTGATGCCGTGCTGGAACCCTCTTACATCTGTGAAGCATTGGGTTTGCAAGGGCGTCTGGACTACATGCAGCGGGATATGACCTCGTTCATTGAAATGAAGTCCGGTAAGGCGGACGAGTATTCCATCCGTGGTAAGGTGGAGCCTAAAGAAAACAATAAGGTGCAGATGTTGCTCTATCAGGCTGTGTTGGAGTATTCTATGGGAATGGACCATCGACGTGTAAAGGCTTATCTGCTCTATACCCGTTATCCGTTGCTTTATCCGGCGCGTCCTTCGTGGGCAATGGTGCGCCGTGTGATGGATGTGCGTAACCGGATTGTAGCCAATGAATATGGCATCCAGTTACGGAATAGCCCACAGTATACGGCAGAGCGCCTGAAAGACATCCATCCGGATACCTTGAATGAGCGCGGTTTGGACAATACCTTGTGGAAACGCTTCCTTTGCCCCTCCATCGATGCCGTAGCGCAACGCATCCGTTCGCTTTCGTCGTTGGAACAAAGCTATTTTTATACGCTCTATAACTTTATAACCAAGGAACTCTATACCTCCAAATCTGGAGATGTGGATTATGAAGGACGTACCGGTGCTGCCGCCCTCTGGCTTTCCACACTGGCTGAGAAATGTGAGGCAGGTGAAATTCTGTACGATTTGGCTATTTGCGAGAATCATGCGGCAGATGCGCATAAACCGTATTTGTCACTCAGAACGAAGCAAATGGTTGCTTCCCGGCAGGAGCGGGTTCTGCCCAATTTCCGTCAGGGTGATGCGGTGGTTCTTTACGAACGGAATACGGATACCGACAACGTTACCAACAAGATGGTGTTTAAAGGTAATATAGAGCGCATATCCGATAACGAGGTCTGTATCCGTCTTCGTGCCACTCAGCAGAATGCGGGTGTATTGCCTGCTGCTAGCCTTTATGCCATAGAGCACGACTATATGGACACCTCCTTTCGTAGCATGTATCTGGGACTTTCCGCTTTCCTTTCTGCCACTCAAAGACGGCGTGATTTGTTGTTGGGGCAGCGCCCTCCCGAGTTCGATGCTTCTTTGGATACTGGTATTGCGACCGCTCCGGATGATTTTTCGCGGATTATTCTAAAAGCGCAGGCTGCCCGCGACTATTTCCTTTTAATCGGTCCGCCGGGTACCGGCAAGACCTCTCGCGCGCTGCGGGGCATGGTAGAAGCCTTTTACCGGGAGGGGAAACAGATTCTACTGCTTTCGTATACCAATCGTGCTGTAGATGAAATCAGTAAGGCGCTGGCTTCCATTGAGCCTGAAATAGACTTTATCCGTTTAGGCAGTGAGTTGTCTTGCGATGACTCATTCCGCCCGTATCTGATTGAGAATGTGTTGGAACCTTGTGCCACTCGGCGGCAGGTGCAGGAGCGCATTGCCCGTTGCCGTGTTTTTGTCGGTACGGTTGCCACGCTTTCTTCCAAGACCGAACTTTTCCGGTTGAAGACTTTTGATGTAGCGATTGTGGATGAGGCTACCCAAATTTTGGAACCACAACTGCTGGGGTTACTCTGTACCCGCAATCCCGCAGGCGCGGATGCCATCGGCAAATTTATTTTGATAGGTGACCATAAGCAGCTACCCGCAGTGGTCTTGCAGTCGTCCGAGCAGTCGGAAGTGTGTGACGAAGCTTTGCAGGCTATCGGATTGTATAATTTGAAAGATTCCCTTTTCGAACGCCTTTATAGGAATCTCTCCAAGGAAAGTGCCAATCGCCAGGCATCAACCTCTCATTCTTCATCTTTTATCCCTCATCCCTCCTACGACATGCTCTGCCGTCAGGGTCGTATGAATATCGAGGTAGCTTTGTTTCCTAACCGGGCTTTTTACGGTGGTCTGTTGGAACCGGTTGGTCTGCCGCACCAGCAGGGAGAGCTGACTCTTGCTCCTGAGCTGTGTGATTGTGAGTTTGCCGGCTTGCTGACTCGTCGTGTCGCTTTTCTGCCTGCCGCAGTCGAACCGCCGGCACAGTCGGCCAAGATGAACCATTCGGAGGCGCGGATTGTGGCACGGTTGGCAGCGGCTATCTATCGGCAGTATGCAGCTGTTTCCGGTTTCAACCCGGCTGTCACTTTAGGTGTCATCACTCCTTATCGCAGTCAGATAGCCTTGATTAAGAAAGAGATTGCCGCTTTGGGTATTGCTCCTTTGGAGGATATATTGGTAGACACCGTGGAACGCTTCCAAGGTAGCGAACGGGATGTCATTATCTACTCTTTCTGTGTGAACCGGGCTTATCAGTTGAAGTTTCTGGCAAATATGACGGAGGAAAACGGTACTCGGATTGACCGGAAATTGAATGTAGCCCTTACTCGTGCCCGCAAGCAGATGTTTATGACAGGAGTGCCGCAACTATTGAAACTTAATCCTATTTATGCCGAGCTCTTGTCTGTAGTTTGCCATTCGTAACCGTCTTATTTAGTAAATCTTAAATATTTTCTGCTTCTTTATAGAGTTTATTAATAACGCTGTGTGAGATAAACCATTATCTTTGCATCACGTTTTTTTCATAGAGATTTAGATTTAAGGTTAGAAGAATTGTGGAAGTCGTGAGACTTCCCTTTTTTTCATCTTAAATTGTGTTCCATTTACAGTTTTTTGTTTTTGACTGTAATTGAACGAAGAAAAGCCATTTCGTGAGAAAAGGCTTTTTTTGTGCGGAGTTTGCAAGGCATGTAATGCAGTTTGCAAACTCCGCATGATTCTGAATATCTATATAGAGACTTCTGATTAGTCCACTATAATCGGTTTGTACTTCGGAACCAGTGCCTTCATGATGCACCAGCCTATCAGGTAGGACACTGCACATACACAGAAGATGATGAAATATCCGGCAGGCTTGCCCTGGAATCCAAGAAATACCATTTGTGTCTTGTCGGCATAGTCGAACAGCAAACCGGAACTCATGTTGATAAGGAATGAGCTGATACCGCCCGCCATACCTCCGATTCCCACAATGGTGGCAATGGTGCTCTTGGGAAACATATCACCTACCACAGAATAGATGTTGGCCGACCAGGACTGATGGGCAGCGCCTGCAATACCTATGATGATAATCGGGAACCAATAGGCTTGTTCGCCAAATACTTCCTTGTTGCCCAATGGCTGTGCAAACAATGCCAATAGCGGGAACAGTGCAAAGATGAACATGGCCTGCATGCGTGCGGCGTAGGGGTTCTTACCGGTTTTGTTGATAATGATGGTGGGCAATTTCCCGCCATAGACGGACAACATCGTGATGGCATAGAGCACAAAGATAAGCATCTGTGCCGTGGGAGTATCTGAGGAGAATCCGTAAACGTCCGAAATGTATGCGGGTGCCCAGAAGAGGAAGAACCACCATACACCGTCAGTCATGAATTTGCCGAAAAATACAGCCCAGGTTTGCGGATATTTGAAACATTGCAGGAAAGAAATGCTCTTTTCATCCTTGGTTGTCGGAGTAGTCGCCTTTTTATCCTCCTCATTGTCTTTGTCTTGTTCTATATATGCCAGCTCAGCTGCGTTTACGTGTGGATTTTCATCAGGTTTCTTGTACATGAATATCCACAGTCCCATCCAGATGAAACCCAATCCGCCGATAACGATAAAAGCCATTTCCCAGCCGTTGCCCACGCCCATGCGTTGGAAGTAGCGGGCCAGGGTAGGGATACACAATGGGGCTATCAGTGCTCCGATGGTAGAGCCGGCATTGAATATGGAAGTGGAGAAGGCACGGTCTTTCTTTGGAAAATATTCGGCAGTCACCTTGATGGCGGCAGGAAAGTTTCCTGCTTCACCGATGCCCAGTATGATACGGGCGGCAATGAAGTAGTAAACGCTGGTGATGGCTATGGTAGAGGCCAATGCACCGGTAGCGCTAATCATGTTGGCGGCATTTTCAATGCCGAGGGTCATTTCTGTGGCAAGTCCGCAGAGGGCGTGCATACAAGCGCCGATAGACCATACGGCAATGGCCCATAAATACCCTTTTTTCGTTCCCATCCAGTCGATGAAACGTCCGGCAAACAGATTGCCTAAGGCATAGACAATGGAAAAGATAGCTGTGATGTAGCCGTAGTGTGTATCGGTCCAGTGGAATTCGGGGGAGATGAAATCTT
Source organism: Bacteroides sp. AR20 (assembly GCF_964250605.1). Taxonomy (NCBI): domain Bacteria; kingdom Pseudomonadati; phylum Bacteroidota; class Bacteroidia; order Bacteroidales; family Bacteroidaceae; genus Bacteroides; species Bacteroides sp. AR20. The sequence goes on from NZ_CAXUGK010000004.1 coordinate 211,492, forward strand.
TCCAGGTCAATGAAAGAACCTGGCGGTCGAGGTAGTTGACGGTTGTCGCGAAGAATAGCATGGCGCAGATAATCCAACGGTAATTGGTCATCCGCCCTGCGGTGTTTTGAAATGTACTCATGATAATAGATTTATATTTTGATGCAAATGTAGGGGTTTGTGTGTTGTTCGAGGTGTAATATTGAGTAAAAAGGATGTAGAAAATGACAAAAATAGGCATGGATTATTTAAGTCCATGCCTATCGGACGTTGCAGGGCAACTTTATTTCATATCGATGTATTTGATTTCGTCTTTGTCGCTGTATTTCAGGTTTTCACCGCCCATACCCCAGATGAAAGTATAGTTGCTGGTTCCGGCAGCAGCGTGGATGGACCATTCGGGAGAAGTGATGGCTTGTTCGTTGTGCAGCCATATCAAACGTTCTTCCTGCGGTTCGCCCATCAGGTGACAGATAGCGTTGCCGGGTTTCAGGTTGAAGTAGTAGTAAGCTTCCATGCGGCGAGTGTGCGTGTGGGCAGGCATGGTATTCCATACAGAGCCGGGAGCCAGTTCCGTGAGTCCCATCTGCAACTGGTTGGTACCGCCGTCTTTCACTCTTTCCAGTACATCTTTCACAATCAGCTGGTTTACGATACGGTCGTTGCTGTCTTCCATTTTTCCATAATGGTCGGAGATGCCCAGTGCATATTTCTTGGGGTTGGCTTTCTGAAGCTTGGCATCGGTAGTAATCAGCTGAGTAACATAGGGCTTGTAGGCCGGAGCCGAGTTGATGTAGAACTTGGCGGGATTGGTAGCGTCGTTGCTCTTGAAGGTTACTTCCTTATTTCCGCAGCCTACGTAAAGTGCTTCCTTATACTTCATGGGGTATTCCTTACCGTCTACAGTAACCACTCCGTCACCACCGGTATTGATGACACCCAGTTCGCGGCGTTCGAGGAAGTAAGTGATTTCCGGACCCAGTTCACGGAACACTTCCAACTTCAATGTCTTGTTCACCGGCATAGCGCCACCGTAAATCAATCGGTCGTAGAGGGTGTAGGTTACGTTGATTTCATCTGGAGCCATGACTTTGTCCATCATGAATCTGCTGCGTAGAAGTTCCGTGTCATAATGCTTCACGTCCTGCGGATGGCAGGCGGTCTGCACTTTGTAATTCACTTGGGCATTGGCTGCCATGGCAGCTGCTCCCATCATAAATGCAAGTACTAACTTTTTCATAATTTGTTACTATTTAATTTTTAACTTTTAATTTTTGATTGATTTTTGGTATTTGATAATAGCACGACGGTTCATAATCATCAGGAACAATGTGCATAATACAAGGATACCGGAGCCTATCCATTTCAACGAGTAGGTCAGGTGGAAAATGACCCAAGCAAAGGGGCTGGATGCAAAGTCCAGTGCACCGCCTTCAAAGCCGGCGGGGATATTCACGGCAGCATCTTGTGTCTTCTCGTATACATCGTGGGCTGCTTGTGTGAAATAGGGGGCGAGGTCTGTTACGAAATAAAGACCGATGGTCAGTACAACGAGTCCGATGATGAACGTCTTTACTACATTTCCTTTCGTGATGGGCAGTACCAGCGGGAAGAGGTAGAACATTCCGGCCAGCGACGCCAGAGGCAGGAACTGGTTACCCGGCAGGATGACAGCCAGCAGTATGGTTACGGGAATCAGCAGCAGGGAAACCACCAGCGTTGCAGGATGGCCGATAACCAATGCGGGGCTCATACCGATGTTCAGGCCGACAGCACCTTTGAATTTTTTGGCAATCAGCTCGCGGGTAGCATCGGAAATGGGCTTCAAGCCTTCGATGAACAAAGCGGTGATACGCGGAATCAGCTCCATTACGGCGCCCATCTTGATACCCAAACCTAATATATAAGGTATCTTGTCTACCAGTTCCTGACCGTTCTTGCAAGACAAAGCACCGATACCGCAACCGACCAGAATACCCAGGAACAGAGGCTCACCCAGCAAACCGAATTTCTTCTTCATGCCTTCCGCATCAATGTTCAATTTGTCAAAACCGGGGATTTTGTCCAATGCTTTATTGATGACTACGGCAAATGGAACGAAACCTGCGCAGAAAGGCTGGGGAATGGAGATACCCTCCATCTTGTCGTAGAATCCCTGGAATTTGTCGGCGGTATAGTCGGCCATAATCAGGGTAATGATGTAGCAGATAATAGCGGCGAAGAAACCCCACCAGATATTGTCGCTGGCAAAATAAACGACTGCGCCGATAAATGCGAAATGCCAGTAGTTCCAAAGGTCGATATTGACCGTACGGGTCGTTTTCGTTAATAACATCAGAAGATTTACTCCCAAACATACCGGAATGATGAATGCACCCACCGATGTGTTATAGGCTACAGCCGCAGCTGCAGGCCATCCCATATCGAATACTTTCAACTGAAGACCGTAAATTTCAACGACTTGGCTCAGAGCAGGACCGAGGCTGCTGGTCAACAGCGCAGTGACAACTGACAGACCTACGAAACCGACACCTACCAGCAGACCGCTCTTTAGCGCCTTACTGAATTTGATGCCGATGCATACTCCCAAAATTGTAAAGATTATAGGCATCATCACTGCTGCTCCTAAGCCGATGATATAGCCGAAAACTTGTTCCATTCTCTTGTGATTTAATTAGGTAATTGAGTTTGTTTTTGCAATAGTATGAATTAAAAACCGGGTCAAAAATAAGACCTTTTCTCAATTAATCAAACTCGAAAAGCATAATTATTTAGTAAATGGGACAATTTTGGACGAAATTGGTCGTTATCGTGCACAAAATTGCTCGTTTTCGTACACGAAAACCAAATAATACACTCTCTGCATTGAAAAGTATATATAGGAAAAACAACAATTTTGGGTGGAGTGAACTTTAATCCAGTTTACTGTGTTATTATAAGACATTGAAACAAACCGGACTATAATGATATATTTGATTTTTTTATTGGCAATAGGACTATTGGTCGGATGGAGCTTATGGAAAGCTCTATCCGATATTGATTTATGGGGAAAAGATTTAGAGGATTGATAGTTATATTGGTTATATTCTGAAAATTTAACTATATTAGCGCCCGAAAAGCATAAATATGGCGCTAAATCTGATAAAAAAGGATAAATCCCACTCTGTTGTAAGCATTAAGCTGGATGAGCAAGAGTTTCATAATATTTTTAAGGAATATTATGCGGCGCTTTGTTCTTTCGCGTTCCAATACATGGAGGATGCGGATATGTCAGCAGATATAGTACAAGACGTATTTGCCAAGTTGTGGCAGATAAGAGACGATTTCTTTTATCTTCATCAGGTGAAAGCTTTTCTTTATACGGCCGTACGTAACCATGCCTTGAACGAACTTGAGCATTCGAAGGTAGCTCATGAATACGAGCAAAAGATTATAGCCAAAAAAGCAGATGCTTTTTTTCGTGATGCGATTGTGGAAGAAGAGACTTTCCGGATTCTGTCAGAAGCTATAGAGAAACTTCCTACCCAAATGAGAGCCATCATGCAGTTGGCTCTGGAAGGTAAAAAGAATACAGAAATAGCAGAGCGTCTCAATGTCTCTCCCGAAACGGTACATACTCTTAAAAAAGTGGCTTATAAAAAGCTTCGTGCATTCCTTACCGATTATTATTATTGCCTTCTGTTATTTATCTAAAAGCACATTTTTTTCTATTTTTTCAAAAAAAAGTCTTTATCGATTCACCATGTTTTCATTTTGGCTTGTATTATCATTAAAGATAGACTAAAACATGCCAAATTATGATAAAAGAGTACTTTCATATAGCTCATCTTATTTCCAGGCACCTATCCGGTGAAGTAACACCGGAAGAAAGCCGTTTTTTGGATAAATGGCGCAAAGAGAGCAAAAGCCATGAGCAGCTTTTCCAAAAGATTTGTAGTGATGAACATTATGCACAGCACGAAATTCGTAAAATGGAGTTTGATTCGCAGGCTGGATGGAAAGGTGTCGAAACACGTATCAAGAGGATGGAGCTCAGAAGGAGACATTTGAAACTGTTACGGTACGTTGCTCTTTTTATTGCACCAGTGCTGATATTGGTTTTTGCACTTCAGGATATTTCTGTACCCCATGTCATGGATGGCAATCAATTATTGGCTGCCCAGCAAATACTGCCGGGTGGAGCCAAAGCTATTCTTACATTGGATAATGGGGAAACGGTTTATCTGGATGAGAATGCCGATGGGCGGCAGTTGCAGTTGGCTGGTAAACAAATACAGATAGATTCAACGACCTTGAACTACAGCGCTGCAAACGGGCAGGTTGTGCAGTCAGCTTTGGTATATAATAAAGTTGAAGTGCCTCAAGGCGGTGAGTATACACTTGTTCTGAATGATGGTACAAAAGTACATCTGAATTCAATGAGCAGTCTACGTTTTCCGCTTACTTTCGAAGCTGGGAAGCGGGAAGTGGAATTGGCGGGAGAAGCTTATTTTGAAGTAAATAAGACCGGTCATCCCTTCACTGTATCGACTCAAGGTATGCAGATTGAGGTGTTGGGAACAACTTTCAATATTTCGGCCTATCCGGGTGAAGAATATCAGGCGACTCTTGTCAGTGGTTCTGTTAAGGTGGACACCGGGGAGGGACAGAGTCTTGTCTTAAAACCTTCACAGCAGGCATCATTAATTCCCGGGAGCGGGAATATACAAGTGCGTACAGTAGATACTGCCTTCTATACATCATGGGTGAAGGGAAAAATCAATTTTAAAGATCAACGGCTGGAAGATATTATGAGAATCCTTTCAAGGTGGTATAATATTGAAGTGGACTATTCAGACGAAGCGTTAAAGAACCTGCGTTTCGGTTGCTATGTGAACCGTTATGAGGAAATAGCTCCTTTCCTTGAGCTACTGGAAGCGACGGAAAACATACATGTCAAAATCAACGGTAAAACTATTATATTCTATAAATAACCATTTAATAATTTAATTATGACTAAGGAACAGAGCTACACCAGGTTTTGGGAAGGTAGTAAACGTATGTGGATTACATTCCTGTTTTTCAGTTTTATTATGATTGGCTTTGTGCAGGCTGCCAATACGGCGTTTGCCCAGACAACAGTTACTGTAAATGTGCAGGACGCCACTTTAAGTGACGTGTTATGGGAAATTCAACGCCAGACGGATTTTACTTTCATTTATAGTACAAATGACGTAAAGAATGTCAAGGTACGTAATTTGAGGGTCACGAATGGAAAAATCGCAGCAGTGCTGGATGAATGTCTTAAGAATAGCGGATTGGCTTATGTCGTAAAAGACGGGGCCATTGCTATCCGTCCAGCCAATGAAGTGAATGCTGTGAAGGCAGTAGAACAAGCTAATGTTATTTCCGGAACAGTGGTGGATGAGACCGGTGAGCCCGTCATTGGAGCCAATGTTTTGGTCAAAGGTACTACAAACGGTCAGATTACCGATTTGAATGGAGGTTTCTCTATCAAGGTGGAGCATGCATCGGCTACCTTGCTTGTCTCTTATGTCGGCTATGTTCGTCAGGAAGTGAAAGCTACTTCGGGTAAGATATTGAAGATTGTATTGGTGCCGGATGCAAATATGATGGAAGAGGTGGTTGTAACCGGTTACGGTACATTCAAGAAATCTGCTTATGCGGGTTCGGCTGCCAGTGTGAAGAATGAAAAGATTGCCGATGTGCCTTCCGTTTCTTTCCAGGATTTGTTGCAGGGAAATGCTACGGGTGTACAGTTTACTTCTGCTTCCGGCCAGCCGGGTTCTTCAGCTTCTTTGAGTATTCGTGGTATGGGCTCTTTCAATGCCTCCAACTCTCCGCTGTATGTTATTGATGGAGTGCCCGTTACTTCCGGTTCGATAAACTCCATCAGTTCGGATGGTGGTCTGGATGCCATGTCAACCGTCAACACTTCGGATATTGAGAATATTACGATTATCAAGGATGCCGCTGCTGCATCACTCTACGGTTCGCGCGCTGCGAATGGTGTGGTTCTGATTACGACGAAGAAAGGTAAAACCGGTAAGGCTTCTATCAGTTTGAAAGCCGATTGGGGATTCAGTGACTTTGCTATGGATTATCGTCCTACTTTGAGCGGAGCAGAACGTCGCGAATACATATACAATGGTATGGTGCTTGGACAACAGCGCAGCGGCAAATCGGATGCGGATGCCATAGCTTATGCTGATAAGAATATCGACAAATATGCTCCGGTTCCCTGGTGCGGCTATACGGATTGGGGAGATTATCTGTTCAAGAAAGGAAACCATTCCAGTTATGAGGCTTCCATATCCGGAGGAACCGACAAATTCAAATACTATTCTTCATTGTCCTATCTCAACCAAGAGGGCATTGTAAAAACATCGGGTCTGGAAAGAATTACCGGACGTTTGAATGTTGATTTTCAGGCTACGGATAAATTGAAATTCGGTGCCAACATCATGTTTACCAATCTGAATCAGGATGTATATAGTGAAGGAACCGGTTATACTGCTCCTTTCTACTCCAGCGTAAGCAAATTGACGCCTTCAGATCCGGTTTACAATGAAGATGGAAGCTATAACCAGGACTTGATTTCGTTGTCAAGAAGAAATCCCGTTCTTGCCCAGGAGTACAATTACCAGCGTGAGTATGTTACCCGTATGTTCAATACGATTAATGCCGAATATGAATTTATCAAGGACTTGAAGTTAAAGTCTATTTTGAGCTATGACTATAACATCAGTAAGGGTAAGGAATGGAAAGACTCCCGTACCTCCGACGGTGAGAAGAATAATGGTGGAGCCGAAAAGGCATATAGTGAATATAACAAGTTGGTGTGGTCAAACCAGTTGACTTACAAGACTACTATCCAAAAGGACCACAATTTAGATGCCCTTGTCGGATATGAAATCGATTCCAAGTACAATGATTTCTTGTCGGGATATGCTACTAACTTCCTGACTCCGATAAAGAATGACATTGCCAACGGGCAGACTTTGGAGAGCATAGATGGTTCTTCCAAGAGGTCAAGAATGGTTTCTTACATCACCCGTCTCAACTATGACTACAAGAACAAGTATTATCTGGGTGGGAGCTATCGTATGGATGGCAGTTCACGCTTGCACAGAGATAATCGCTGGGGAAGTTTCTGGTCTGTTTCAGGAGCATGGCGTATTATCGAAGAGGATTTCATGAAACCCACGTCCAAATGGCTGACCGATTTGAAACTCCGTGCATCCTACGGTGTGAATGGTACGTTGCCCTCCGACTTATACGGCTATATGGGCCTGACAAGCCTTAGTGGCGGCTATATGGAGAATCCCGCATTGATTCAGTCGCAGATTGAAAATAGGGATTTGGAATGGGAAACGAATTACAACCTGAATATCGGTCTGGATTTCGGCTTCTTCAACCGTTTGAACTTCACTTTGGAGTACTATACCCGTACTACTAAGAACCTTTTGATGGACTGTCCCGTATCTATGACTACCGGTTTCAGTTCCTATCTGATGAATATCGGTGAGGTGAAGAACCAGGGTGTGGAATTGGAAATCAATTCCAAGAACATTGTGTCCAAAGACTTTGACTGGTCTACCTCTTTCACCCTTTCGCACAACAAGAATAAGATTGTGAAACTGGACGGCGAACAGACCCAGATTATCAGCGGCTCGCAGATTCACATGATTGGCAAGTCCTACCGTACATTCTACATGATAGAATTTGCCGGAATCAACCCCGAGACCGGTGCACCTCAGTTCTATACCAACGACGTGGACGAGAATGGAAACTATATTAAGGAAATCACAGAGAATAACAAGGATGCCAAAGCCATTCCTCTGAAGAAACATGCCGAGCCCAATGTGACCGGTGGTCTCTCTAATACTTTGCGTTACAAGTGGTTCGATTTGAGCTTCATGTTCTCTTATCAGTTCGGTGCTTATGGATATGATAACTGGGCACAGAAAACAGAACATGGCGGCAAGGACTTTACTCTTAATATTCCGGCCTATTATCGTGACAATTGGAAGCAACCGGGAGATATCAGTAAATATGAAGTGTTTATAGAGAAGCCGGCGGTAGCCATGAATGGCGTTACCACTACCCGCCGCTTGCACAGCACGGACTTTATCCGTCTGAAAACGTTGACTTTCGGTGTGACCGTTCCTAAAACATGGACTCGGAAAATCGGCGTAAACAGCCTGCGCCTTTACGCATCTGCCAACAACTTGTGGACTTGGGCGGCTTACGATTTCTATGATCCGGAATCAGTCAGTGCAGGTACAGCCGGCTGGGGAACACCTCCTTTGAAAACAGTAACTTTCGGTCTTAATTTGAATTTCTAACCTCATAATAAAGAAACACAATGAAAGCATTAAAATATATGATGATGGGGATGTTGGTCAGCCTGACCGCCTCCTGTGGCAATGACTGGCTTGATGTTGAATCCAGTACAAAGATTCCGACTGAAACCGCCATACAGAATCTGGATGATGTGGAATATAGCTTGAACGGTATCTACGACGTGATGCGCAGTACCAACTATTACTCGGGCCGTATGATTTATTACGGAGACGTGACGGGTGACGATACGCAGTCCATAAAGACCGGAAAGCGTACCACCAGCTACTATATGCTGGACTATACAAAGGATTCCGGTCCGTCTTCCCACTGGTCTTATGCCTATAAGATTATCCAGAATTGTAATATCATTTTGTCTCAAATAGACGGATTGGATGTCAGTGAGGATGATACGGAATACTTCAACGACCTGAAAGGCCAGACCTTGGCTCTCCGTGGATTTGCCTTGTTCGACCTGACCCGTTTCTTCGGCTATCCGTATGCCAAGGATGGAGGAGCTTCTTTGGGAGTGCCTATTGTGACCGAAGTATCCAATACGGAAAACAAGCCGTCGCGCAATACCGTCGCCCAGTGTTATGAGGCAATCATCAAGGATTTGAAGGAAGGTGCTGACCTGCTGGATGAAGAATTCAACAAGGGTAAGATTAATAAGTGGGCGGCAATGCTGTTGCTGAGTAGAGCCTATTTGTATATGGAAGATAATCAGAATGCCTTGATTACGGCTGAAGCTGCCATTGCGGGAGCGGAAAAGAATAAGTACCGTTTGTGGACCAATGATGAGTATGGCACGATATGGGGAACTGATTTTGCCTCTTCCGATCCGGGAGAAGTCTTGTTTGAGTTGGTGAATCTGACAGTGGACGGCGTTGGCAAAGAAAGTGTGGCTTACCTTTGCTGGCAGGCGGGTTATGATGATTATTGCCTGACCAGTTCTTTCTATGAACTGATGCAGGAAGATCCGGATGATGTCAGAAATCAGGCATATACGGTTGTTCCTAAGACAAAGAGAGCTTACATAGCCAAGTATCAGCCGCAGAGCGGCAAGGCTGTGGAAGATTCCAATATTCCAGTACTTCGTCTGTCCGAACTTTATCTGATTGCTGCCGAAGCGGCTGTAAAGCTCAATAACAATGACAAGGCTGTAAAGTATCTAGATGCTATTGTCAGCCGTGCCAATCCGGAAAAGACCGTGCAGGGTAAGACGGTGACGTTGGATGATGTTCTGTTGGAACGCCGTAAAGAGTTGTTCGGTGAAGGACACCGTTTCTTCGACGCCCTTCGTAATCATCAGACTATCGTGCGCAAGGAGTCGACCAAGGAATTCCCGGAAATAGCCGAGACTTCACATCTGAAGATGGTGGATGAGAGCGTATCTTTTGATTGGAACTATTATCGTGTAGTATTGCCCATTCCTAAGGCGGAGATGAATTCCAATCCGAATATGCAGCAGAATCCGACTTATGGTGATTAATTCCAAAAAAGCGAGAATATGAAGTATCAGACTACTATTATAAAGTCTTTTTTTACTGTATTTATTCTAACCTTCATCAGTTCCGGCCTAAGTGCCGGAACTCTTGGTTTAGACGGTAAGAAGAAGGATAAGGAGAAGAAGGAGGAATTGTCGGCAGACGGACCTTATGTGATTTATGAACCGGACGGAAAGGTGCGCGTCATAAGCGTTACAGCCCAAGGGCAGATAGAAGATACGACTTATACAGTACTTCCTCAGGATTTCACCCTTCATGTCACGGACCACAAAGGGCGTTATCCGTTTGATGTGAAGCTGCATCCGGTCAAACGTCCGGAATGGCAATACAGACAACCGGATAAAGTGTTTGTGATGTCTGACCCCCATGGCAAGCTGAATTGCGTGATGAGCTTGCTGCGGGGCAACAATGTCATTGATAAAGACTACCATTGGAGTTTTGGAACCAATCATCTGGTGGTTATCGGTGATATATTTGACCGTGGCAAAGATGTGCCGCAGATATTTTGGCTGTTCTATAAATTGGAGAAGGAGGCGGCGGATGCAGGTGGTCATGTTTCGTTTCTGTTGGGTAACCATGAACCGCTTGTGACGGCAAATGATTTGCGTTATACCAAAGAAAAGTACAAGACATTGGCCCGAAAACTGGGTATGGATTATTCGGCATTGTTCGGTCCGGACACAGAACTTGGCAAATGGCTTGGTACCCGTAATACGATGCAGACCATCGGACCTAATCTGTATGTGCACGCAGGTTTGGGAAAGGAGTTTTATGACCGTGACTTGAATATTCCCACAGTGAATGAGGAAATGAGCCGTGCATTGTTCATGAGCAAGAAGGAACGTAAGGCCTTATCGCCTCTCACGGCTTTCCTATATGGTAATAGCGGACCTATCTGGTATCGTGGATTGGTACGGACGGATGCAAAATACCATCCATTGGCACAAGACTCCCTGCAACTGATGTTGAAACGTTATGACGTCGAACATATCATTGTGGGGCATACTATTTTTAAGGATATTTCCACTTTCTATGATGGACGGGTGATTGGAGTGAATGTGGATAACGAGGAAAACCGAAAGAAGAAACGTGGGCGCGCTTTACTGATTGACGGGAATACCTATCTTGTGGTGGGAGATAAAGGAACGATGCGGAAATTGTTCTGAGGCTGTTTTCTTTCTGATTATTTTTTAGGCGTGGAAGTACGTGGATTTCACGGAGAGACAAAGAAAAACTCCGCGTTTTTCGCGTAATCCGCGCCTAAAAAATATCATAATGTAAATATGCGCTCTCGGATAGCCGGGGGAGGGAGTGCCCTCTCAAAGATCGGCGATAACGGCAATGTCCGTAGCATTGTCTACGATATGTGCCGGATGAAACTCTTCCAGTTCTGTGCGGGGACGGAATCCCCAGGTGACTCCGCAGGCAGTGACTCCGGCATTGGCGGCCGTCTGCATATCCACTCCGGAGTCTCCCACATATAGCACGTCTTCACGGGATATCCGGGTGATGTCCAGAATGTCATGCACCACTGTCGGGTCGGGCTTCACGTTGACCCCTTCCCGTTGTCCGAAGACGGCGGTAAAACGTATGTGGGGGAAATAGTGTGAAATCAGTTTCACGGTAGCCGATTGATATTTGTTGGAAGCCACTGCCAATATCATCCCTTTCTCCTGCAACTGTTCCAGCAGTTCGGGGATGCCGGGGTAAGGGCGGCTTTTATCAGCATTGTGCACGTCATAATAAGGCACAAACTCCTTGCGGACGCGCAGGACGTTTTCTTCGCTCTTTTCCCCTTCCGGGAGGGCGCGCTCGAACAGTTTGTTGATTCCGTTGCCAACCATGAAGTTATAGTCCGATTCCGGGTGAGTGGGATAGCCGAGCGCTTGCAGGGCATAGTTTGTACTTTGTGCCAAATCGGCTATTGTATTCAGTAAAGTTCCGTCCAGGTCAAATATAATCAACTTCTTCATTGCTTTCTCTATTTTTTAGTTTGCTGCAAATATAGGGCTTTTTGCGCTCATGTTCAAATGCTGTCTCGGGTTTCATCAGGTATTTGCAGAATAGGAAGCCCTGGGCTGATAATCAGTGCATTATTACTGCATTCCTGCTGCATGCGTTTTGCAGTAGTACTGCAGATGGAGTGCAGCGTTACTGCAAATATGTTTGCAGTGATACTGCAACTGCTTTGCAGCGTGACTGCAACTGTATTGCAGTGGTACTGCACAAGCGTTGCAGTAGTTTTGCAGTGGGTGATCGGTGTATTTTTTGCCGTTCTTCCCTTTTCTTTGCACACTTTCGGGCTTTTTATGCAAAAACTTCCTATCTTTGCAGCCGAATTTTACTAAAAATAGGTATGAGTTACAATTTGTTGAAAGGAAAAAGAGGCATTATTTTCGGTGCTCTGAATGAGCAGTCCATTGCCTGGAAAGTAGCAGAAAAAGCAGTAGAAGAAGGTGCAGCCATCACTTTGTCGAATACGCCGGTTGCCGTCCGTATGGGCGAAGTGTCCGCTCTTTCGGAGAAACTGAACTGCGAGGTGATTCCTGCAGATGCTACAAGTGTAGAGGATTTGGAAAATGTATTCAAACGCTCTATGGAAGTATTGGGTGGCCCGGTTGACTTCGTGCTGCACTCCATTGGTATGTCTCCCAATGTGCGTAAGAAACGTACATATGATGATTTGGATTACGATATGTTGGAAAAGACGCTGGACATCTCCGCTGTCTCTTTCCACAAGATGATACAAGCTGCCAAGAAACTCAACGCCATTGCCGACTACGGTTCAATTCTGGCTTTGAGTTATGTGGCTGCGCAACGTACGTTCTACGGTTACAACGATATGGCAGATGCCAAGGCACTGCTGGAATCCATTGCCCGCAGCTTCGGTTACATCTACGGACGCGAACACCATGTACGTGTCAACACCATTTCCCAGTCTCCCACGATGACCACTGCCGGTTCCGGTGTGAAGGGTATGGACAAACTGTTCGACTTCGCCAACCGCATGTCTCCTCTGGGTAATGCTTCTGCCGATGAGTGTGCGGACTACTGTATCGTGATGTTTTCCGACCTCACCCGCAAGGTCACTATGCAGAACTTGTTCCACGATGGAGGTTTCTCCAGCGTAGGTATGAGCCTTCGCGCCATGGCTACTTACGAGAAGGGACTGGATGAGTATAAGGACGAAAACGGAAATATCATTTACGGCTAATGGAACTCGCACTTTATCTTTTGCCGGTCACCTTGGGCGATACGCCCATTGAAACGGTGTTGCCTCCTTATAATAAGGAGATAATACTGGGAATCCACCATTTCATCGTGGAGGATGTGCGCTCGGCACGCCGTTTTTTGAAAAAGGTGGACAAGGGAATAGATATTGATGCGCTGACATTCTATACGTTGAACAAGCATACGTCGCCCGAAGACATCTCCGGCTATCTGAAGCCGTTGGTGGAGGGGCATCCGATGGGCGTGATCTCCGAAGCCGGTTGTCCGGCTGTGGCCGACCCGGGAGCGGACGTAGTGGCTATTGCACAACGGAAAAACTTGAGAGTGGTCCCCCTGGTGGGACCCTCTTCCATTATCCTTTCCGTCATGGGTTCCGGCTTCAACGGTCAGAGCTTTGCCTTCCATGGTTATCTTCCCATTGAACCGGCAGAGCGTGCCAAAAAGCTGAAAATGCTGGAACAACGCGTCTATAATGAACATCAGACTCAGCTTTTCATTGAAACGCCTTATCGCAATAATAAGATGATAGAGGATATTCTTCATAACTGCCGTCCGCAGACCAAGCTCTGCATTGCGGCGAACATTACTTGTGAAGGGGAGTATATCAAAACCAAGACCGTGAGGGAGTGGCAGGGCAAGACTCCCGACCTTTCTAAGATTCCTTGTATTTTTCTCTTGTATAAATAATAGCTTCCAGGTGCTCGAATTCATATTCCAGGCAACTACTGAAGAAGTTCCGTCCCAGGTTGTGTTCCATTTGCTGGAACGTCCATAGCTTTCCACCCTTGAAATTCTTATTGCATAAGATGGAGTCATCGTCCAGGTCTAGCATGAAGAGATAGACCAGGCGGTTGGTGGCTTCATTCTCAAAATGATACATGAAGTTGAAGTGCAAATGGTCTAATGGGGCGGTGGGAAGCGTTTGTCGTAAAATTCTGTGTGCGCCTTGTTCCAATGTTTCTCCATATATCAGGTAACCCTCCATCAGCAAGTCGATTTTATCTTTCTCGAAAACGTTGCATTTGGGGCGGGGGAGGAGAAACAGCATGCTGTGTGAGGCAACGGCAATCCGGATGACCGGATTGATATAGTCGTTTTTCCGGTTGATGGCCTCTGAGGCGATGGCTTTCCCCATGACATCTCCTTTGGTGTTGACTATCGGTACGAAAACCGTGTGGTTCATCACTATATTGAAATAGAAAATGCCGAACTGATTGAACAGAATGCCTGATATAAAGACGAGGGGAGGCGCCACATAAAACAGAATGTGGCGGGTAGTGTCTCCCAAAGGGTAACTGACCAGAACCGCCAAGAAGATAATCAGAAAATGCAGCAGGCTTATGATAAGGATTACGCGTGCGGATACGATGGCGGCTTCTGCCCCTTGTGCAAAAAGTTGCTTGCAGCATTTCTGTGTCTGAGACATGTGGTAGTCCAGAAACCTTCTCCTATTGAGGTAGATGATGAACGGGGGGATGATGGCGCTGATTTCCAGCGTGAACGGAAGCATGAAACGGGGACAGTAGTTTACGAGGAATAGGGTTGTTACCGATAATAGCAGTAACATTCCGGTAGTACAGTAAAGTATGATTTGCGGAACATGCGTTCCTCTATGCCTCACCGAATAGATGCTAAACAAGAGTCCTACACCTGCACCGATGTAGATGGACATGTCCTGCGTTATAAACTCGCATAATATGATGGATATTATAACGGGGATGAATCCCAGCGACATATTGAATCTTGATGATAAAATTCTTTGATGGCTCATTATCCGTATTATGATTTTGTCGTTTACATCATAACAACTGGGATATTTAAATGTTTCCTATTTTACTTCTTTTTTGTATAAAATGGATCTGTTTTTCCGCATGATAAGAGGAGCGTACCAATGGAGCGCTTTCCACTTGCTGAAACCCTTTTTTCAATCCTTTCTCTCTGTAGAGTGCAAATTGTTCGGGAGTAATATATGCTGCTACCGGATAATGCTTGTGTGTGGGTTGAAGGTATTGACCTATGGTCAGTATGTGGCAGTCCACCCGGCGGAGGTCGTCCATCAGTTCTTCCACTTCTTCCGGAGTCTCGCCCAATCCCACCATAATGCCGGACTTGGTGGTAGTATTGCTTTCTGCAATTTGCCGCAACACTTCCAGGCTTGTTTCATACTTGGCGGCACTGCGTACGAGGGGGCTGATACGACGGACAGTCTCCATGTTGTGCGAAATGATTTCCGGTTGTGCATCGATGACTTGTGCCACGAGTTCCTTTCTTCCCTGGAAGTCGGGAATCAGCACTTCGACGGTGGTGTCAGGGTTGAGCCGCTTGATTTCCCGGATGGTACGTACCCAGTGCGACGCGCCTAAGTCGGGCAGGTCGTCACGGTCTACGGAGGTGACGACTGCATGGGAGAGTTTCATCAAGGCAATGGACTCTGCCACATGTGTAGGCTCATCGGCATCCAGTGGCAAGGGCTTCCCGCTTGCCGTGTTGCAGAACTTACAGCACCGGGTGCAGATATTTCCCCCAATCATGAAGGTTGCGGTGCCTTTCCCCCAACATTCCCCCATATTGGGGCAACGGCCGCTGCTACAGATGGTATGTAGGCAATGCGATTCGACAATGCGTTTGGTCTCGGTATAGCGCTCGTTGGCACCGATGCTTATTTTGAGCCACTCAGGCTTACGTACTCTTTCGGGCATTATTTCAATTCTTTGTTGAAGAAGTTGGTCAACCGCGTGTATAGGTGTAACCGGGTATTTCCTCCGTAGATACTGTGGTTGCGGTTGGTGTAAACCTGCATATCGAACTGTTTGCCGAGTTGTACCAGTTGTTCGGCATATTCGGCACAGTTCTGGAAGTGTACATTGTCGTCTGCCATGCCGTGTACCAGCAGCAGGTTGCCGTGAAGCTTGTCGGCACGGGTAAAGGTGGAACTGGCCTTATAGCCTTCGGCGTTTTCTTTCGGTGTGCGCATAAAGCGTTCGCCATAAACGGTGTCGTAGTAGTTCCAGTCGGTAACGGCAGCTACGGCTACTCCGGCCTTGAATACCGGTGTTCCTTCACTCATACTCATAATGGTCATGTATCCACCGTAACTCCATCCCCAGATTCCGATGCGTTTTTTGTCCACATAAGGCTGGTTGCCCATGTAGAGGGCGGTTTCCACCTGGTCTTTGGCTTCCTTGATACCCAGGTTCAGATAGGTGCATTTGGCGAATTCGGCACCCCGTCCTCCGGTGCCACGCCCGTCTACGCAAACCACGATATAGCCTTGTGATGCCATGTAGGTTTCCCAGCTTACACTGAACTTGTCAAGCACTTGCTGTGAACCGGGGCCGCTGTACTGGTACATCAGTACCGGGTATTTCTTGCCGGCAGAGAAGTCGGCAGGTTTCATCATCCAGCCATTCAATGTGGTTCCGTCGGAAGTCTGGAAAGTGAAGAATTCCTTCCGTGGCATGTCATAGCCGCTGATATCCTGCTTCAATGCCGCATTGTCCATCAAGGTGGCAAGAGTCTTGCCCGTATTGTCGTTCAGCGTAATGACGGTCGGAGTGTCCAGATTGGAATAACGGTTCATATAGTACTTCATGTTCGCACTGAACTGCGCACTGTTTGTTCCGGCTTGTGACGATAGCCTGGTCTTTTTACCTTTCCGGTCAATCTTGTAGATGGCACTGCGCATGGGGCTTTCCTCGTTGCTGCTGAAGTAGAAGCTTCCTTCTTCGGGATCATAACCCAGGAACTCCTGCACTTCATATGGTCCGGCTGTCACTTGTTTCAGCAGATTGCCACCTATGCTATACCAGTACAGATGGTTGTATCCGCTCTTTTCGCTGACAAAGCTGAAATTTTCCGGATAGAAGACGATGTTGTCGAATACATTCTCGCGGATATAGGTATCGCTTTCATCACGCAGAGCCAGTTTGGCTACCGTGCTGCGAGGGTCGGCAAAGTATAGGTCGAACCGGTTCTGATGGCGGTTCAGTGTCATGACGGCAAGCTTGTTGGGGTCTTGGGTAAAGCGGATGCGGGGAATATAGCCGTCTGCATCTACCGGCACGTTTATCTTGCGGGTCACTTTCGACTTGATATCGAAGGTGTGTACGGACACTTTGGAATTTACTTCTCCCGTTTTAGGATATTTGTAAGTATACTCTCCCGGATACTTCTCGAAAGGGGTGAAGTGGGGGGCTTGTCCGGCAAAAAGAGGGAAAGAGTAGGAGGGAACATCTTTCTCGTCGAAGCGGATGAAAGCCAGCATCTGGCTGTCGGCACTGAATTCCAGCGCACGGTTGAAGGAGAACTCCTCTTCGTAAACCCAGTCGGGGATGCCGTTCAGCACCTCGTTCTGTTTCCCGTCTTCCGTCACCTGGCTTTCGCTGTTGCCGTAGAGCAGTTTTACAAGGAAGATGTTGTTGTCGCGTACGAAAGCCACCTGATTGCCGTCCGGTGAAAATACGGGCACCTGTTGCGGGCCGCCGTCCGAAAGCTTTTCCACAATGTTGTTGATTTTACCGTCCAGATTGCGCTTTAGGCTGTAGATGTAATGCACAGCCGTATAGGAATGACGGTAGATGGGAGTTGTTTCGGTGGCAATGAGCAGCTTACTGCCGTCCGGAGCAAAGCTGTAGCTGTCGAATGTCTTGAACGTGCATTCGCGTGCGGTAGCGGCATCAAACAGCACTTCCACGGGTTTTCCCGTTTTGAAGGAGTACTTGATGATTTGTGTCCTGTCCGCATTCATCTGCGAATAATGTTCCCCGTCTCCCGGGATGGGGATAACGCCGGAAATATTCTTCGGAGTGAACTTGCCCGATACGATTTCTTTCAAATCGAGTGCCTTGCCACTTTGGGCGAAACCTGCCAGCGTACAGAGGCAGAGGAGAAGTGCGATGCTTATCTGTTTCATATCTATCTTTTATGCTTATCTGTTTCCCTATTTTTTCTGGGGAACAAATATACAACAAAGGGAAGATTTATCGAAGCAGTGGGCCGATTTTATTCTTTTTGAACAGAAAAAGCCCGTCCTGCTCCTTGGGGGCGAAGCAGGGACGGGCCTCCGTCACTCATAGATGATGATTGGATGAGATGATGATTGGAATATCTTTCGTTACAAGCACTTGACTTTTCTTTGATATTCTGCAATGGCTGCATCCAGTCGTTCGTGGGCGGTTGTGTCACCCGGAACGTTGTGCGACGGATGGATGTACAAGTGTACGCCACGGTCGGCAAGGATTTCGGCAACGGTAGTGATGGTCATCCATACCATGGTGACGAAACTCAATGTAGACAACGGACCTACCTTGTCGAAGTGGTTCTTCAAAGGTACGGAGGCGTCTACCAGGGGAACGCAGGAATCCACTACGATATCTGCCAACTGGAAGAGGTTCTTTCCGCTGGAGTGACGGCTGGCCTTGTCGCCCGTTTCGCTGGCCGAACCGTATACGATAACTTTCATGCCGCGCTTCTTGGCTTCCAATGCCATGTCTATATTGACGGCATTGATACCGGTATGTGAGAAAATCCACATACAGTCTTTGGAATCAAAATCATAGTTCTTCATGATTTCCTGGCCGTAGCCTTCTGCCCGTTCCAGGAAGAGGAACTGATGAATACCCATCTGGCCGATAATCTGCGTGAAGAATGTCAGAGGCAATTCGCAAAGCGGGTGGAATCCTACAAAGCTGCCGATACGCGGATACATTTCTTCTACGGGAATTGTTGCGTGGCCGCAACCAAACGTGTGGACCCAACGACCGGCTTCGATGGAGTCTGCCATAACAGTGGCTGCTTTTTTGATGTTTTCCAACTGGGTAGCCTCCAGTTTTTCCATAATGCCATGGGCATTCTTTAACCATTCGAGTGCTAACATAACTTTTTTGTTTTTTAAGAAGTTAATAAATTTATTTGAGTGAGCGTTTATACAAAAGGAGCATGACGGCAAGTGAGGCAATCATCAGATAAGGATAAAGTCCGATGCCATTGGTGTATTGGGAAATCATGCCCATCAGGCCGTTCATTGCAGTCTGGCCGACGAGGGCTATGGCAAGCGCCACGCTGAATGCTGTTCCCGATAAGGACGGGTACCGGCTTCCAAGAATGCTGAGTATCACGGGATACGTGGCCGACAGCCCCATACCTACCAGCACCATGCCGACTGCCGCGCGTGCAAACCCCGGCGAGAACATAAGGAAACAGAAGCCTATGGCAGTGAGTGCAAGGCTGTAGGGCAGCACGGTTTCCGGTTTTATCTTCTTGAATATCGCAACCTGCACCATACGTGCCACGGTCAGTCCCGCTACCATGCAGGTCAGTGCAATCAATGCCTGATTGGCCGGAATATCCGTCATCTGCCCAAAGTAACTCGTGGACCAGTTGTTGCAGACACCCTCGATGCCGCTTTGGAAAAAAAGAATGAAGCTGAGTAGCAGTAAGCTGCTTTCTTTCAGCAGTCCCAATCCCTCTTTTACCGGGAAACCTTGCGCCTGCTTAGGGGCGGGGAAGCGTACGGGGATACAGAATATAATGCCCGCAAGCATCACTACGCCAATTCCCAGTAAGATGGTTTCGAATGAATAATGCCTGGAAAGGGAGCCCAGCAACATTGGTATGCCCAATGCGCCCAGTCCGTAGAACATGCCCAGAAAACTGAGGCGTGAGCCTTTTTCGGATTCTCCTGAGATGTCGGATACCAATGCATTGGTTTCTCCGTTGAGGATGCCTCCGCCCAGGCCGATGCCGACGATGGAAGCTTGCAGCAGTGGCACGCTTTCAAAGAAGGCAAGTCCTTCCATCCCCAGCAGTACGATGATGCAGCTGGGCACCAGCAGGGCTTTATGTCCGAACCGGTCTACGATGGGACCGAAAATCAGGGAACCGGCCAGCATGCCCAGAGGCAGGAAAGTGACCAGTGAGGTTGTCTGCAACCCGCTCAGATTCAGCTTGGCTATGAGGGATGGCAGCACTGCTCCCAATGTAATCATGGAGACTCCGAAGAAACACATCCCGATGCACGCTGCCGTGAATACGAGATTCTTGTGATAACTGTTACTCATACAAGTGATTTTTGATGGCAAGAAACGCTGCTCCTATCAGTCCGGCATTACCGGACAACTGAGAAGGTACAAATTCCACCTGCTTGATGCTGAGCGGTTGCGCCCATTTGCAGGCTTCCTTGTAAATGTCATCTATAAAGATACCGGCAGGGCCGAATACGCCTCCGCCCCAAATTATCTTCTGCGGGTTGAGCAGGCTGACCAGATTTGCGGAAGCCATGCCCCACATCTCGACGGCTTTGTGCAATACGGAGATGGCAATAGGGTCTTTTTCATTATAGGCACTGAACACATCATAGGCCGATATGCGGCAGATGGGTTTCTGGCGCAGTTTTCCTTTGTATGCCTTGTTGGCGCGTACGGCATCGCGTACCCGTGCCCCGATACCATTGCCGGAAGCGTAATATTCGAAACATCCGCATGCGTCATACTCTTCCCGGTAGGGAGGTTGCAGGGCCATCCAGCCGGTGGCGCCGATAATGTCGTTGGCTCCGTGCAACACGTGCCCGTCGATGATGATGCCGGCACCGATACCGGTTCCCACGGCAATGAATATGGCACTGTGACATTCTTTGGCGGCACCTTGCCACATCTCTCCATACATATAGCAGGTACGGTCGCTGTCGATGTATATCTCGATGCCCGGAGGCGTTACACTGCGCAGCTCCTCATAGAGGGGGTAGTTGTCCCAGCCCGGTATGTTGGGGGCCCATACCCGGTTGGTTTGGGAGTAAACGATACCGGGGATGCAGACACCTATTCCGTCGACGTGTATACGGCTTCTGCGTGCTACGGTAAGAAGTTTGGCGAGGATATCCGCGGCGAGCTTGCCCACTTCGTGTCCGGTTCTTCCTTTCAGGAGCCGTTTGCGGTTAAACATCATGCTTCCGTCCGGAAAGAAAATGGCGCTGGCTATTTTTGTGCCGCCTATGTCCAATGCGATTGTTGCCATGGTGTTATAGTATTTATAGGTTGATTCATTAAGGTTGTATGCAAAGCTATGAATTTATTTCATTCTTGAGGTGTATAAACTGAGGAAATTGTGTGTAAAAAGAGTGTCTAATCACTAAATTGTGTTTAATGTAATTGCGCTTGGATGTACTCTTTCTCAATTAATTAGTTGTATATCAGTGGATGAAACATTTTTTAGTGCAGGTGGAAATTCTTTGTTTTATGTTCGTTAACAAATCGGGTGGAAAGTATTCTTGTTTTTGCAGGTTCATCCCACGGAAAAATCCTATATTTGCCACTTACATAAGGAATATGTATGGAAACCAAATCTACGCTCTATAATGAGTTCCCTCTTTTTCTGAAGCGATATTTTCCCTATAAGGTACAGAAAATATCGCTGAATGCCGGTTTTACGTGCCCCAACCGGGATGGAAACAAAGGAGTCGGCGGTTGCACCTATTGCAACAACCAGACCTTCAACCCCGATTATTGCCGTACGGAGAAATCCATTACCCGCCAGCTGGAAGAAGGCAAGCAGTTCTTTGCACACAAATATCCGGAAATGAAGTATCTCGCCTATTTCCAGGCCTATACCAATACGTATGGTGAATTGGAAGACCTGAAGCGGAAATACGAGGAGGCCTTGTCGGCAGACGGAGTGGTGGGCCTGGTTATCGGCACCCGTCCGGACTGTATGCCCGACAGCCTGCTGGACTATCTGGAGGAGATGAACCGGCATACATTCCTTTTAGTGGAGTACGGCATAGAGAGTACCGACGACAAGACACTTTGCCGCATCAACCGCGGGCATACTTTCCATGCCGCCGCTGATGCGGTGGAAAGAACCGCTTCGCGCGGAATCCTGACCGGTGGGCATGTCATCCTCGGACTGCCGGGCGAGACGCACGAAAACATCGTGGCACAAGCCGGCGTACTGTCCCGTCTGCCGCTCACTACCCTGAAGATGCATCAGCTGCAACTGATAAGGGGCACCCGTATGGCTCTGGAGTACCGGCAGCATCCCGAAGATTTCCATCTGTTCGGTGTGGACGAATATATCGACCTCGTGATAGACTATATCGAGCATCTGCGGTCGGACTTGGTACTGGAGCGTTTCGTTTCCCAGTCTCCCAAGGAACTACTCATTGCACCCGACTGGGGACTAAAAAATTATGAATTTAATCACCGGGTTCAAAAAAGAATGAAAGAACTCGGTGCATATCAGGGAAAGAAGTATGAAATGTGAGAAAAAAGAATTATTTTTGCCGCAACTTTAAATGTGGAATCAATCTAAATAAAGATACAGTTATGAACCCAAAAACAGTGATAAAAGGAAAAATCCACTACGTGGGAGTGAATGACCGCAATAAGCATTTGTTTGAAGGCATGTGGCCGTTGCCGTACGGGGTTTCCTACAACTCTTACCTGATAGATGATGAGACGGTCGCTTTGGTCGATACGGTAGACATCTGCTACTTCGAGGTGTATCTGCGCAAGATAAAGAGCATTATCGGCGAGCGCCCCATCCAGTATCTCATCATCAACCATATGGAGCCGGACCATTCGGGCTCTATCCGCCTGATAAAGCAGCATTATCCCGACATCATCATCGTGGGCAACAAGCAGACCTTCGGCATGATAGAGGGCTTTTATGGCGTGACGGGCGAACAGTACATGGTGAAGGACGAGGATTTTCTGGCTTTGGGGCATCATAAGCTCCGTTTCTATATGACCCCGATGGTGCACTGGCCCGAGACGATGATGACTTTTGACGAAACGGAAGGAGTCCTTTTCGCCGGTGACGGCTTCGGCTGTTTCGGTACGTTGGACGGCGGGTTCCTGGATACTCGCATCAATCTGGACAGATACTGGGACGAGATGGTGCGCTACTATTCCAACATCGTGGGCAAGTACGGCTCTCCGGTGCAGAAGGCACTTGCCAAGCTGGGCGGTCTGCCCATTTCCACCATCTGCTCCACGCACGGGCCGGTGTGGACGGAGAATATAGCCAAGGTTATCGGCATCTACGACAAGCTGAGCCGTTATGCCGCCGACGAGGGCGTGGTCATTGCATACGGTTCCATGTACGGCAACACGGAGCAGATGGCGGAAGCCATTGCTGCGGAACTTTCTGCACAGGGCATCAAGAACATCGTGATGCACAATGTGAGCAAGAGCAATCCTTCTTATATCATTGCCGACATATTCAAGTATCGCGGACTTATCATCGGCAGCCCCACCTACAGCAACCAGATTTATCCTGAGATAGAATCCTTGCTCTCCAAGATTCTGGTACGCGAAGTGAAGGGACGCTATCTGGGATACTTCGGCTCCTTCTGCTGGGCGGGTGCCGCCGTGAAGCGCATGGGCGAGTTTGCCGAAAAGAGCAAGTTCGAGATTGTGGGCGACCCGGTAGAGATGAAGCAGGCCATGAAGGACATTACTTACGAACAATGCGAAAACCTGGCACGTGCCATGGCAGAGCGTTTGAAGAAGGATAGGAAGTAGTTGAAAATTAAGAATTAAAAAATTAAGAATTGAAGTTGAAAATTACCCCTAATTTATTAACCTAATAAAACAATCACAATGAGACTAATCATTCAACCGGATTATCAATCCGTGTCAAAGTGGGCTGCACATTATGTGGCTGCCAAGATCAAGGCCGCTAATCCGACACCTGAAAAACCTTTTGTATTGGGATGCCCCACCGGTTCTTCTCCGTTGGGCATGTACAAGGAACTTATCGACCTGAACAAGAAAGGCATCGTGTCTTTTCAGAACGTAGTGACTTTCAATATGGACGAGTATGTAGGTTTGCCCAAGGAACATCCCGAAAGCTACTATTCCTTTATGTGGAACAACTTCTTCAGCCATATAGACATCAAGCCGGAGAACACCAATATCCTGAACGGCAACGCTGCCGACCTGGATGCCGAGTGTGCACGCTATGAAGAGAAAATCAAGTCCTACGGCGGCATCGACCTCTTCATGGGCGGTATCGGCCCCGACGGACATATCGCTTTCAACGAGCCGGGTTCTTCCCTTTCGTCACGCACCCGCCAGAAGACATTGACTACCGATACCATCATTGCCAACTCCCGTTTCTTTGACAACGACGTGAACAAGGTGCCCAAGACTGCCCTGACCGTCGGTGTGGGTACTGTGCTTAGCGCCCGCGAGGTAATGATTATCGTAAACGGACACAACAAGGCACGTGCCCTCTATCATGCAGTCGAGGGTCCCGTGATGCAGATGTGGACTATCAGCGCCTTGCAGATGCACGAAAAGGGTATCATCGTTTGTGACGATGCGGCTACCGAAGAATTGAAGGTGGGTACTTACCGCTACTTCAAGGATATTGAGGCAGAGCACCTGGATGCGGAAAGCTTGCTGAAATAAGCAAACTAATAAAAGTTTTGCAATTCCACCCTCACCACCCTCACCGCTTGTCTGCATCTGCTTGTTCATCGGTGTTTCAGGGGTGAGTGAGAGCAATTTAAAAGGGTGAGGGCAAATTTTGCCCTCACCCTTTTTGTTCTCCTGATTTTGGTTGACTGTTTTCAGGACAGGGCGTTATGTGATGAAAACGGGCTCTGCTCCGCTGTAAGGCTTTGGGTGCCAATGTTAAAGATACCAAATACTCACTGCAAAACCAGTGCATCGTTTTTGCAGTGCCGCTGCAACATAGATGCAGTGCCACTGCAACTGTTTTGCAGTGCTACTGCAACGCCTTTGCAGTGTTACTGCAAAAGATGTGCAGTAGGTTTGCAGTGAGGGCTTGTGATGAAAAAGCCATGGGCGTGCTTTCTTTTTTGCGGAATATGTGCTATCTTTGTCATACTTGTAATTTAAACAGTAGCAGCTATGGAATTGAGTGGCAGACGCTATCCGATAGGGATACAGAATTTTGAGCAACTGCGTACGCGGAATTGTGTGTATGTGGATAAGACGGAGCTGGTGTACAAATTGGTGAATACAGACCAAATTTATTTCTTCAGCCGCCCCCGTCGGTTTGGCAAAAGCTTGCTCGTGTCTACGCTGGAGGCCTATTTCCAGGGGAAAAAGGAACTTTTCGAAGGGCTGGCTATGGAACGTCTGGAGCAGGAATGGGAGGTTTGCCCGGTGCTGCACGTTGATTTCAGCTTGACGAAATATACTGAGCTGCGTGACTTGACGGGGCAATTGAATTTGTTTTTATCTCGTTGGGAAGAAATTTACGGAAAAAAGGAAGAGGAAGAGGGGGCGGCAGAGCGTCTGCAAGGCATCATCCTGCGTGCCTACGCCAAGACCGGAAAGCCGGTTGTAGTGCTGATTGACGAGTACGATGCTCCTCTGCTTGACAGTAATTCCGATGCCCTTTTGCAACAACAGCTTCGCAACGAGATGCGCAAGTTCTTCAGTCCTCTCAAGGGGCTGGGGCAATATCTCCGTTTTCTTTTTATCACGGGTATCAGCAAGTTCAGCCAGCTGAGCATCTTCAGCGAACTGAACAATTTGCAAAATATCAGTATGCGCGATGACTTCAGTGCCCTCTGCGGCATCACCGAGGAGGAACTGCTGACGCAGTTGAAACCCGATATTGAGCGGATGGCCGAGGCTAATGATGAGACTTACGAGGAGGCATGCTTGCATTTGAAGCGGCAATATGACGGTTATCATTTCAGTAAGGCTTGTGCGGATATTTACAACCCGTTCAGCCTGTTCAATGCTTTCAATTCCAAAGAATACAAGAACTATTGGTTCTCCACGGGCACGCCTACTTTCCTGATAGATATTCTGCGCCATGCAGACTTCGATGTGCGTGCGCTGGAAGGTGTTGAGGCTACCGATGAGCAGTTTGATGCGCCTACGGAACAGATAACGAGTCCCATCCCGGTGCTCTACCAGAGCGGTTATCTGACCATTAAGGGCTATGACCGTAATTTCCAAATCTATCGTTTGGCCTATCCCAACGGTGAGGTCCGTAAAGGGTTCATTGAATCCCTGCTTCCCTCTTACGTGCACTTGCCTGCCCAGAACAACACCTTCTACGTCGTCTCTTTCCTTCGCGACTTGATGAAGGGTGATGTGGAGAGCTGCCTGGAGCGTACCCGTTCCTTCTTTGCCTCCATTCCCAATGATTTGGAGAACAAGACCGAAAAGCATTATCAGACCATTTTCTATTTGCTGTTCCGGTTGATGGGGCAATATGTGGAGTCGGAAGTGAAGAGTTCCGTAGGCCGTGCGGATGTGGTGGTGCAGTTGCAGGATGTCGTTTATGTCTTCGAGTTCAAATACGACGGTACCCCGGAAGAGGCGTTGGCTCAAATTGACAGCAAGCAGTATGCCATCCCTTACCGGGCGGACGGCAGGCGTGTGGTCAAGATTGGTGTGAATTTTGACAGTGCCACGCGGACGATTGGCGGGTGGAAAATAGCTAAAGCGGATTAGAAGAAGAAATTGTTTTGATTTTATTTCCTTCTTTCTCAAGTCATTTTCTTTTTTCTTTATATTATTGTTTTAACTTTGGCGCTATTAAGCAGATGCCTTTTCGAGTGCATGGGCAGAAATGAATAAGATACAGAAGTGAAAAAGAAGATGAAACGTTGTAATAAGATTACTGTAATATGGACATGTGCCATTGTAGTAGTGGCACTGTTTTGGGGAGTGGCATTGTATAATAATGCCCGGAAGGGACAAACTGTGGTCAAAGAGGTCGCGTTGCAAACTCTGCAGAAGGTTGCGGAGCAGGTGGTGAATCGGGAGTTTGATAAGCTGAGGGTGTATCATGTCTCTTGGGATAATAATGGAACAAAACAGACCAAGAGACAAGTAATAACAGAAGAAGGCGAATTTGAAGTGACGATAGATTCGCTGAAAGAGGCACAAGGGTTATATTTGTTGGAAGTTGTAGGATATAAAGCCGATATTCTGAATTGCTATGGGAAATTTCCATTGGAAAAGATTAGGTCTGAATGGCAAGAGGAAATGGATGCGCGGTACCGTGGCACAGTGTGTGTGCTTTCTTTGAAGATTACCCCATTGGGGAAAGATGTTTTTCAAGAAACATTTGCTGGAAATGAAACAATTTGTACTTCACAAAACAATTTGGGTACCTACTATCTGGACAACATGTATACGATGAGTCTGACTGCATACATGCAACCCGTTTTTTTGTATTGCATTGATTGGAAAGATAATGTACTGCTGATACTATCCTGCTTTTTGTGTATTTTACTGTTCGGATTGTTTTTTTATGTAAGGATTCAACTACATAAAAAGGAAAAGGCAACCGATGTATCGGAGAAGAACATCTACCTAATCGGAGAATCCAGTTTCGATGCCATAAACCATACTCTAACCAATAAAGAAGAAGTGAAATTTTGCCCTCCCCAAGCCGCAAAACTATTGCTTGCTTTTATAGCTACATCCGATTATTTCCTGACGTACGATGAAATAGCTGTAGTTTGCTGTTGGACCTTATCTGATACGGGATTGAAAGAACGTCGCAGAAAAGCAATTAACTCATTGCGCAAACTATTTGAAACGGATAAATCTGTCAAAATACTCGCTGTATCAGAAAAGCAGGGGTATCAAATTGTTATCTCTAAGTAGCTGAAATGTTAACCAAATAGGTGTTAAGGGGCGTGAAATTTTTTTCACGCCCCTTTTTGGTATGTTTGTTTATTATTTAGTTGCTGTTTTCCAATTTTTCCTTTTACCTTTATTGGCATAACAAAAAACAAAAATGCTATGAAACGCAAAATGAAGTTATTGGGAATTTTGGTTGTTAGTGCCATCGCGATTTTAGGTTATGCTGAAACTACTCATTCAGAAAGCTTGGATAATTTATTGTTGGAGAATATAGAGGCATTGGCGGCCGGTGAGACAGGATCTGGTGGTGCGTGTGTCGGAAGAGGTTCAGTTGTTTGTCCGCTTACCAAGGAAGGAGTCGAACATGTGCACATTTATTATAGCATGCCTCATTAGCTTGTCCGCACTATCCCTTTCCTCTTGTACGCAGAAAAAAGTAGCAACTTCTGTTGCCTACATGGATTTTCCGCAAACAATCGAGCTGAAAGCGAGGGTGCAGCCATTGGACACCGCTTTGTTCCGTTATCCGTTCCGCGTTCGGGTGCAGGGTGATAAGGCTGTGGTAATGGATTTGCATGGCACGGACTACTTTTGCCATGTTTTCCACTATCCGGGTTTCCGCTATTTTGCTTCGTTCGGCAAGCGGGGCGAGGCTCCCGAAGAGATGCTTTCTGCTGAAAATATCCGATGGCATGGTCAATCTCTGTGGGGACTTGATGCTGGTAAGTCCGTATTGACCAAGTATGATTTTACTTCGTCGGGTTGCTCAATCGTTCCTCAGAAAGTGATAAATATGGATGCTGACATGCTTCGCGTTTTAGACTTTGTGATGGTTGACGACTTTACCTTCATTGTTCCGGACGGATCTGGCAGTAGCCGCTTTTGCTGGGTAAACTATCAAGGGAAATTATTGCGCAGAACCGGTCAAATACCGTCAGCCAACGCGGAGGCTTTACAGAATGCCCGTCCTGCATTGGCTCAGGCATGGCGTAGCTTCATCGACTATAATCCCCGAAATGGAGTGCTGGCAGCAGTTACCCAGTTGGGCGAAGTACTTGAAGTCTTTAATTTGAAAGATAGTACGCATGTGGTACGCATTGGTCCGCACGGTGAACCGGAGTTTAAGATTTCTCAGGGTTATGGTATTCCTACGGGTATCATGGGATTTAGCGATGTCCAAGTGGCAGACAGTGCTATCTATGCGGTTTTTCATGGGCGCTCTTTTAAGGAAATTGCGCAAAATGTACAGCAAGGTGTCTATTTGCCGGATGGAGGACGGTATATCTATGTTTTTAGTCTGACCGGCGAACCTCTCTGCAGGTATGTGTTAGATCATTATGTTTATGGCATATCGGTAGATGAACAAAAAGGAATAATCTTGGCAACGGATGTGAATAAAGATGATCCGATAATAGAGTATAGTATGAAATAAAGTAAACTATAATATGGATGGAGAGGAACGGACGGTTCACGTTTGGTTGGTGCATCTCGTACCGTCCGTTCCATAACCCACCAAGAAAGGAGGTCGAGGCAAAGATAGTAATTTGAATTGAAAACAGAGTGTGTTTTCTGCCATTTCGATAGGTATGGCAAGAAAAGAGTTCTCCAAGATTTTTATATCTTGATTCTGGTACGCAAGCATTATGCTTGTGGTAAATGATAAAAAAAGAATAATCTTATACTAAGCTGAATTCAACTTGCAAATGCAACAGAATTCTGATTAATAATTTGTTTAAATTTTTCGTTTGGCGTGAGGTATCCA
>NZ_CAXUGK010000005.1:0-142730 GCF_964250605.1 Bacteroides sp. AR20
CCACAAAGATAGTCGCGGTCTTGACTTTCTTATTTACCGGGCGTAAAAAATCTGTTTTTTTATATACCTTTGCAAAAGTAAGTAAAAGTGTAACAGGAAGAAAGTTGCAGCATATATGCGGTGAATTATGCGGTGTCATAGGAATTGAGGATTTATGTAAGATGCTGATAATGAGTAAGGAACCTTAAAGTTAATCGTT
The DNA here is from genome assembly GCF_964250605.1 of Bacteroides sp. AR20. Classification (NCBI taxonomy): domain Bacteria; kingdom Pseudomonadati; phylum Bacteroidota; class Bacteroidia; order Bacteroidales; family Bacteroidaceae; genus Bacteroides; species Bacteroides sp. AR20. Next base: position 200 of record NZ_CAXUGK010000005.1, read on the forward strand.
CCCTGTCTCTCCGCAGAACTCCAAAGACAAAAAGGACTCAAAGTATGACAAATCCCGTAAAATCAAGGTTTTACGGGATTTTTTATTTTTCTTCTCGGACATCTATCAGTAATTTGGGTTATATAATCAGTAATCTGGATACCTATGTAATAATAATACCCGCTACTTTTGTATCGCTATAACAATTGGATTTATATGTTTCAACTAAATAATATATCGTATGAAAAGATTGGTATTGTTTATGATGGCAGTTATGCTGTTGTCTATTATTGTTAACGCACAGAAAAAAGGTGGTAAGACACTGGTAGCTTATTTCTCGGCAACGGGAACAACGGCAAGGGCTGCCAAGTTGGTGGCAGAAGCTGTTGATGGGACCCTCTACGAAATACAGCCTGCGAAAAAGTACACGGCTGCTGATTTGGACTGGCACGACAAAGCTTCGCGCAGCAGTGTGGAGATGTCGGATTCCAAATCACGTCCTGCATTGTATTCTAAATTGGGAAGTCTCGCGGAGTATGATACCATTTATATAGGTTTTCCTATTTGGTGGAATTTGGCTCCAAGAATCATCAATACATTTATAGAAAGCGGTGATTTTGCAGGTAAAACGGTTATTCCATTCGCCACTTCGGGAAGCAGCAGTATTTCTAATGCAGAAAAGGAATTGCAGACGAATTACCCCGGCATAAACTGGGGAAAAGGCAGGCTGCTGAATGGAGCGAGCCGGGAAACTGTCAAGCAATGGATTAAGAAATGAATTTCCAACCGAAACTTAAAGAAGTAGAGATGAAGAACATGGTAAAAAACATATGTGCGGCGATGGTTATTAGCCTTTGTGCTGCAGGACATTTGTCTGCAACAGAAAATGATCCTAATAATGATAATAAATTTATGGAAGAGAATTTGAATCTGACTCAAGAGTGGGACAAGACATTCCCACAGAGTGATAAAGTAGACCATAAAAAGATAACTTTCCACAACCGTTACGGCATTACACTTGCCGCCGATTTGTATGTACCCAAGAATGTGACGGGTAAATTGCCTGCCATTGCCATCAGTGGCCCATTTGGTGCCGTGAAGGAACAAGCTTCGGGCTTGTATGCGCAGACATTGGCAGAACGTGGATTCCTGACGATTGCTTTCGATCCATCCTATACGGGAGAAAGTAGCGGCCAGCCCCGTTATGTGGCTTCGCCGGACATCAATACGGAAGATTTCAGTGCAGCGGTCGATTATCTTTCCACCCGTGACGATGTAGATGCAGAGCGCATCGGCATTCTCGGTATTTGTGGATGGGGAGGCATGGCGCTTAATGCAGCGGCTATCGATACTCGCATCAAGGCTACAGTTACGGCAACCATGTACGACATGAGCCGGGTCAATGCTAACGGTTATTTCGATTCTATGAATGCCGATGCACGGCATGAATTGCGGCGCCAGCTTAATGCTCAGCGTACGGAGGATTATAGAAACGGTACATTTGCTCTTGGAGGAGGTGTAGTAGACCCGTTGCCTGCCGATGCTCCACAATTTGTGAAGGACTACCATGCCTATTATAAAACACCGCGCGGCTATCATAAGCGGTCACTCAACTCTAACCACGGATGGAACAAGACTTCACCGCTTTCGTTCATCAATATGCCTATCCTTTCATATAGTGATGAAATCCGTAGTGCAGTGTTGATGCTGCACGGTGAGAAGGCCCATTCACGTTATTTCAGTGAAGATGCTTTTAAAAAGTTGCAGGGTGATAATAAGGAACTGCTGATTATTCCCGGTGCAAACCATGTAGACTTGTATGACAATATAGAGGTAATTCCATTCGGCAAAATAGAGAGATTCTTCAATGAAAATCTTCGATGACCGCCTTTAATGTGTTAGGAACCGGACGTACTTTTCTTTAGCCTGGTTCAGCAACTCCTCTTTCAGGCAGATGTCTTTCCGGAAAAGCGAATGCTCCGGGAAGATTTCTTTTTTCTTGGACGCCTTGTTCCAATTTCCTACTACATGCCCCTTATAGAGAAGTACCGGAAAGAACAATCCGTTGTTGGTGAAAGCTTTGGAATAGTCCTCTTTGGGTAGGACGTCCGTCCGGTCCTTGTATCCTATCAGGTATTCATCGTAGGAGGGAAGAAGGTGCAGGTTACCGGTCGCCTTTCCAGATGTCCGGCAGGAGTCATGGATGTACCATGTCTGGCTGTTCCATTGTTCGGACATCAGTTCCGGTTCTATCAGAGAAATGGCTTGCCTTGCTTCCGTTAAAGGCAAACCAGACCACCAGGAGAAGTCTTGCAGGGTAGCAGGGGCATGGCTGCGGAAATAGGCTGTAGCCAGGCGGGCCAGCGCTTCTTCTTTCGTCAGTTCGGGGGTAGGTGGAACTCTTTCGTCCAGAAGGGCATAGGTGTGTTGCCGTCCATGGCATTCTCCGCTGCACACAATTCCTTCGACTTCGGCACGCGACATAAAGCGGGTCATGTGGTAGTTGTCTGCAAGCAGTCCCGAACGTTCAAAATGTTCCGCAATCTCTTGTTTCGTCAGGCTTCGCTTCCCGCTGAGGATATTCCCAAGTATGGTGTAGCTTCTGTCATATTGCTGTTCCGTGATTTCCAGACCATGTCCTTTTGCATAAGAATCATTGGCAGATTTGATGCGTTGTGCAGAGAGTTTCAGCATCCAACGAATGTCTTCTGCTGCTACCAGGTGCCATGTGGGACGCATTACGTGGGTTCTCAGTATTTCCCCTTGATGCAGGGCTTTTTCCACGGCTTGAATTCCCGGTGACTTCAGCCGCATACCTACGGCCCATTTCACCATTGTATAGTCTTGTGCCTGCATGGCGCCCATCCAGGAGACCAGTTCTTTCGGGTGGCCGAAGAGTGGAGTGGACAGTTGCTGGTTCTGTAAGCGTATTTCAGGGATTCTCATGTCGGTATGGTATTCGTTTGTATCAATAGGAATCGCAAAGATAAGAAAAGCAGGTCATCGCAGGGTATATCGTGTCCGCAATTATATTCTTTTGTTTCTTTTAACAGCTACTAATATAGCTATCTTTTATTTTTGCAACACACAAATTTGGAAAATATTCATAATTAAACAACCATAAGAACTTTTTTATGACTATGAGAACAAATTGTATTTTATTGTTAGTTATTTTGTTGGGAGCCTTTCCCTTAAATCGTGTACATGCCGATGAATCTGGAAGCATAATTCTGTACACTCCTTACACAAAAATTTCCGTGACGCCCGGAGCGTCCATTGATTACAGCATTGATTTGATTAACAACACGGACGGGGTTACAAATGCAAATCTCTCGGTCAGCGGATTGCCGGGCAGTTGGAAGCATGAAATCAAGTCAGGCGGCTGGACCCTCAGCCAGCTTTCTGTACTGTCCAAGGAAAAGAAAACGTTCAATTTGAAAGTGGAAGTTCCTCTAAAAGTAAATAAAGGAAGTTATCATTTCACAGTATTTGCCGGAGAAACCAAACTGCCGCTGGAGGTGATCGTGGCCCAGAAAGGAACTTACCAGACCGAGTTCACTACCGACCAGCCCAATATGCAGGGCAATTCCAAGTCCACCTTTACCTTCAATGCCACTTTGAAAAACCAGACGGCCGACCAGCAGCTGTATGCGCTGATGGCCAATGCCCCCAGAGGCTGGAGTGTCGTATTCAAGCCTAACTATAAGCAGGCCACTTCTGCCCAGGTGGAAGCGAACAGCAGCCAGAATGTGAGTATAGAGATTGTCCCTCCCGCCAATGTGGAAGCCGGCAATTACAAGATTCCGGTACGTGCGGCTACTGGTACGACTTCTGCCGACTTGGAGCTGGAAGTTGTTGTCACGGGTTCCTACGAGATGGAATTGTCCACGCCCAGAGGATTGTTGAGTACCGAAATCACAGCAGGAGATGTGAAGCGTATCGAGTTGGTGGTCCGGAATACCGGTTCTTCATTGTTGAAAGATATCCAGCTTTCTGCCAATAAGCCCGTGGACTGGGAAGTGTCTTTTGAGCCTTCGAAGATTGATATGCTGAAGGCGGGGGAAACGGCCAATGTCGTAGCTACCATGAAAGCATCCAAAAAGGCATTGCCCGGAGATTATGTGGCTACCATGACGGCCAAAACTCCTGAAGTGAATACAGACGCCCAATTTCGCATTGCCGTGAAAACCCCGATGATATGGGGATGGGTGGGCGTTTTGATAATAATCGTTGCCATAGGTGCCGTATGCTATCTGTTCCGTAAATATGGAAGGAGGTGAGCATGGACGAGCGAGTGATTGCATTGACAGACTTGACCAAGCAGTATGGGCGCTTCACTGCCGTAGACCGCATTTGCCTGACTATCCGTAAAGGGGAGATTTTCGGATTATTGGGGCCAAACGGCGCCGGCAAGTCAACTACCATCCTGATGATGCTGGGACTGACGGAACCCACTTCCGGCTCTGTGGAGATTTGCGGTATCGACTCTACCAGGCATCCTATCGAGGTAAAGCGGAAAATAGGCTATCTGCCCGAAGATGTGGGGTTTTATGATGACATGACCGGTCCGGAAAACCTTATATATACTGCGCGTCTCAATGGCATTTCGGATGCCGAAGCGAAAGTCAAGGCGCTGGAGCTGATGGAGCATGTGGGGCTTGCCGGACAGATGAAAAAGAAGACCGGGAAATATTCGCGCGGTATGCGCCAGCGATTGGGGCTGGCAGACGTGCTTATCAAAAATCCGGAAATTATAATCCTGGATGAACCTACTTCGGGAATAGACCCTGCCGGTGTTCAGGAGTTCATCGAGCTCATTAGGCAGTTGAGCCGGAAGGAGGGACTGACCGTCTTGTTCTCTTCCCACCACCTGGACCAGGTGCAGAAAGTTTGCGACCGCGTGGGACTGTTCAACAGTGGGAAGCTGGTCACCTTGATTGATATGTCTGATTTGAAGGACAAGCATCAGGAATTGTCTGATATTTATAACCATTATATGGAGGAAGGAGGAGAAAGGCATGAATAAAGTCAATTATCCTTTTCGGGTAGTCGTCAACAAGGAAATATCCGACCATGTGAAAAGTTGGCGGTTCATTATCTTGATGGGAATCATTTTGCTTACGTGCATGGGCTCACTCTATACCTCGCTTACCAACATAGGTGCCGCCATCAAGCCCAATGACCCGGACGGTTCGTTCCTTTTCTTGAAGTTATTCACAGCCTCGGATGGCACATTGCCTTCTTTTGTGCAGTTTATCAACTTTCTGGGGCCGTTGTTGGGGATTGCGCTGGGATTCGATGCTATAAATTCGGAACAGAACAAGGGGACGTTGAGCCGTATGCTGTCACAGCCTGTTCATCGTGATTGCATTATCAATGCCAAGTTCGTGGCTGCATTGATTGTGATAGGTATCATGCTGTTTGTACTGGGATTCCTCGTAATGGGCTGCGGGTTGATAGCGATAGGCATTCCTCCCACAGCAGAAGAATTTTGGAGGATTGTATTCTTTCTCATAATCAGTGTGTTCTATGTGGCATTCTGGCTGAATCTGGCCATTCTGTTTTCGCTTTGCTTCCGTCAGGCGGCCACCTCGGCATTGGCTTCGGTGGCGGTATGGTTGTTTTTCAGCGTGTTCTATACGATGATTGTCAATCTGGTTGCCAAGGCATTGAGCCCTTCGCAGCTGGCATCTCCTTATCAGATAGTCAGTTACCAGAAATTTATTCTCGGTCTGATGCGTCTGGCACCTAGCGAACTGTTCAATGAGGCGACCACAACGCTGCTGATGCCTTCCGTCAGAAGTTTGGGGCCGCTTACTATGGAGCAGGTTCAGGGGGCCATTCCCAGTCCGCTGCCATTGGGACAGAGTCTTTTGGTGGTGTGGCCTCAGCTCACCGGACTGATTGCAGCTACTGTCATCTGTTTTGCTCTTTCGTATGTCATATTTATGAGACGGGAAGTCAGATCACGGTAATGATAAGTATGTTTTATTGAGTGTTGAAAGTCCGTTCCGGCATTGGTTGCTTGAACGGACTTTTAATATTATTTGCCCGAACATTTGGTAATTCCAAAAACTTCCCTTACTTTTGCGCCCCGAACAAGGAGAGGTGCTCGAGTGGTTGAAGAGGCACGCCTGGAAAGCGTGTATACCCCTAAAGGGTATCGGGGGTTCGAATCCCCCTCTCTCCGCAACAGTTCTGAATAAGATGGAAAACTAGCGGGTAAAGGTCTACAAATCTATGATTTGTAGACCTTTTTTGCTTGTACTCCGTTTGCTTTGAAAGACTTGGAAACTATGTCTTTGTAAATTAATTATAGATAATGAAAGCTGGATGACATCTCCTTTCATAATAAGGCGATGGGATAATGCATTGCCACTGCAAAGCAAGTGCATGCTTTTTGCAGTGCTACTGCATTCAGCTTTGCAGTGGCGCTGCAACACATATGCAGTGTCACTGCAGCATATATGCAGTAGCGCTGCAACACGTTTGCAGTCACACTGCAGCAGATGTGCAGCGACGCTGACCCGGTAGGTGTGTACGGGATTGTATCATGTTTCGTTAAGAAGATATTATAAAGTATCCTTTGAATGTCGTATTTTTGTCTATCTGTAATTTAGAGTAGTCAAAGAAAACTATGAAACACACTCGTATGAAACTAAAAACAGCGGTAAAGAACCTTCATGAAGGCTGGAAATTCCGGCAGGCGAGACTGACCAATTGGTATCCGGCTACAGTTCCGGGAGTAGTCCACACGGACTTACTGCAGAACAAGATTATTGAAGACCCGTTTTTCCGGTTGAACGAACGGGGATTGCAATGGATTGACAAGGAAGACTGGGTTTATGAAACTTGCTTTACTCTTGCTGCCGACATGATGCGGAAAGAGAATATGGAGCTTGTGTTCGAGGGGCTGGATACTTACGCTGACGTTTATTTGAATGATGAATGTATACTGAAAGCGGACAATATGTTTCGCCGCTGGTCTATCCCCGTTAGGCAGTACATCAGGGAGGAGAATAATATACTGAAGGTGTACTTCCATTCGCCGGTAAAGATAGACGTCCCCAAATGGGATGCACTTCCTTACCAGTATCCGGCATCCAATGACCAGTCTGAAAACGGAGGCTTGTTCAACAAGAAGATAAGCATTTTTGCCCGTAAGGCGGGTTATCATTATGGCTGGGACTGGGGCCCACGTCTGGTTACCTCCGGCATCTGGCGTCCGGTGTATATCAGGGCTTGGAGCGATTTGAGAATCAACGATGTGTTTATCGAGCAGAAGGAAGTCGGTGCAGGCAGGGCCGTGATTGCCGGACATGTGGAGCTGGATGCCGATAAGGATATGGACGGAGTGCTGGTCACGATAACAGACGAGGCTACCGGAAGAGTGCTTGGCGAGTGGCAAGCGGATTTGAAGCGAGGCACCAATCGGGTGACCGTTGATTTCGTCCTTCACAAGCCGAAGCTGTGGTGGAGTAATGGACTGGGGGAGCCTTTCCTTTACCGTTTCCGTACGGATATCATTGCAGGCGGGGAATTGTTGGACTCTAAAACCGAAAGGGTGGGCATACGCTCTTTGAAGGTGGTGCATCAGCCGGATAAGGACGGGCATACTTTCTATATAGAGCTGAACGGGCGTCCGGTTTTTGCCAAAGGAGCCAATTACATCCCTTCGGATAACTTCCTGCCGCGCGTCACTCCCGAGAATTATAAAAGGACGATTCTCGATGCCGCCGGTGTAAACATGAATATGTTGCGTGTCTGGGGCGGAGGTATCTATGAGAACGATGTCTTCTATGATTTGTGTGATGAGCATGGAATTATGATTTGGCAGGACTTTATGTTTGCCTGCAGCATGTATCCGGCAGAAGGCGCCCTGCTCGATAATATCCATCAGGAGGCGGTGGACAATGTGAAACGTTTGCGCAATCATGCCTGCATTGCTTTGTGGTGTGGAAACAATGAATGCCAGGATGCCTGGCTGGGCTGGGGCTGGAAGTGCGAGATAGAACGGCAGAACAAGGAATATGCCGACAAGATTTGGGCACAGTACCGGCAGCAGTATCATGTCACCTTACCCGGGGTGGTCAGGGAGTATGCACCCGGAACCTTCTATTGGCCTTCTTCTCCGTTCGCATTCGAGGGAGAGATGTCCGGTACTACTGACGGGGACCGTCACTATTGGAGTGTCTGGCATGGTAAAGCACCCATTTCCGATTATGACAGCGAGAAATCCCGCTTTTTCAGCGAGTACGGCTTTCAGTCTTTTCCAGAGTTCGACTCCGTCAAGCGCTATGCTCCTTACCCCGAAGACTGGGATATACGTTCCGAGGTGATGATGTCCCATCAGCGTGGTGGCGACCATGCCAACGGGCTGATTGAGACTTACCTGTTGAATGAATATAAAAAACCGCGTGATTTCCGGGCATTCCTTTATATGAACCATGTGCTGCAGGGAGATGCCATCAAGACGGCCATCGAGTCGCACCGCCGCCAGATGCCGTATAATATGGGGACGCTTTTCTGGCAGCACAACGACTGTTGGCCCGTAGCTTCCTGGGCGAGCCGTGACTATTACGGACGCTGGAAGGCGCAGCACTATTATACTCGCAAGGTCTATGATGACATCCTGATTTCTCCGGTAGTGGAGGGGGATGATTTGAAAGTATATGCAGTGTCCGACCGCTTGGAGAATACTTCCGGCCGGCTGCAGCTCCAGGTCTGCCGGTTCGACGGAACCGTGGTTTATCACTGGGACAAGTCTGTCGGCATTTCCGGCAATGACAGCCGTGTCTGTTTTTCCGCACCGCTTGCCAAGCTGCTGGAGGGGGTGGATAGAGGAACGGTATATGTCCGCGTAGACTATACGGACAAATCGGGCAGGGTGTACCATAACAACTACTGTCTGGATAAGCAGAAGAATATGAATTATCCGAAAGTGGATTTGCAGACCGAAGTCCGTTCCATTGAAGGCGGATATGAAGTGACGGTATCAACAGACAAGTTTGCCCGTGCCGTATGCTTGTCCGTTGCTGACAATGAAAGTGTATATAGCGACAATTATTTTGATGTCCAGCCGAAGAGCAGCGTGCAGGTACAGGTCAGGACGCGATTGTCTGCCGAAGCGTTCAACGCTTCGTTGAGGCTGACTTGCTTGAACAATGAATTCTGATAAGTTATGGAAAAACAAAGCGGAGCAACATATTGAAATGTCACTCCGCTTCTCATTGAGATGTTGAAAAATGTGTTTTCAGGAGATTTAGTTGTTTTCTTTTTTAATGTCTATGGTCATGAACCGTTCACCGTCATATAGACTTTTGACGCGGATGTTCAGTCCTTTTTTCTCTTTCAGCTGTTCCGCTATATTGTCCAGCTTGAAGGAGGCCAGTCCGGTGCCCAGTGTGAGCTGGCTGTCATTGTAGGCATTGTGGCGGAATTCGAGATTGACGTAATCCGGTTTGTCGTTCTCGCCGGTGGATGCTTCGTTGATGACCAGGTTCAGCATGTGCTTCTTATCTTCGTTGTTACTGTGGTAGAATTGATACTTGATGTTCAGATACTCACCCGTAATCCATAAATCCGTGGCGTTGATGTTGTCGTCTCCGATACTGTCCGCCTTTTCGGCAGGCATGGAGTAGATGTCTTTGGTCAGAATATTTTCGATGTGCTTTATTTGGGCATTGTATTCGTACCCTGGAAGTTTCTCTTCCAGTTCGCGGAAGTAGATGAAAGCCCTCTGGCCGTCTATTACGGCATAGTTGTGAACATAGGTTGTGTCACTGGGATATAGTTTACTGCCTTCGTCCAGTGAGAAATAGTAGTCTTTTCCTTCGATGACCTTTACCGTACCTACGGCGAACAAAGTGTCATATTTGTCATCCCAATCGTCCAGGCATGATTGCAATACAATGGCAGTCAGGAATAAAAGCATGGATGCTGCCAATGTCATTCTCAGTTTCTTCATAAGTGGTAGGTTTTAGCTCTTTTTCTGTTTAAAACTTATTTTTGCATTCAGAAAATGCGGTGAAAAGCTAAATACTGCGTAGTATACTGTTAAAGAAATAAAAGTGTGATTTTCTTCTCTGCCTGATGCAGTATTTTTGCGCCAGTTGCATTTTTAAGGTAAACACGTGTTAAAAGAGAGAATGGAAGAACAGGAATTGGCAGAACGCTGTAGGCAAGGGGACAACCTTGCCCGCAAAGAACTGTATGAGCGCTATGCGGGACGCATGCTCAGCGTATGCCTCCGTTATGCAGGTGACCGGGAGACTGCCCAAGACCTGATGCATGACGGTTTTCTGAAACTTTTTGATTCTTTCGATAAGTTCACTTGGCGGGGAGAGGGCTCTCTGCGGGCATGGATGGAACGCGTAATGGTGAATACGGTATTGCAGTATTTGCGGAAAAATGATGTGATGAATCAGTCATCGGCCTTGGAGAATGCACCCGAAGCTTATGAGGAACCGGAAGGTTCGTCAATAGATGTCATTCCTCAAAAGGTACTAATGCAGTTTATCAGTGAATTGCCTGCCGGCTATCGTACCGTATTCAACTTATATATTTTTGAAGAGAAATCCCATAAGGAGATTGCTCGACTATTGGGAATTAATGAAAAATCCTCTGCCTCGCAGTTGACGCGTGCTAAAGCGACTTTAGCGGCAAAAGTACGTGAGTGGATGAAAAGAAATGATTAAATGAAGGAACGTATGGAAGATGAATTGTGGTTGAAAAAGATAAAGGACAAGCTGGAAGACTATTCCGAACCGCTGCCGGTTGCCGGATGGGAGCGGTTGGAGAAGGAATTGTCCGTTTCCGGAGCTCCGATAACCGGACCGCATAGGATGATACCTTTCCGTCGCTGGGCGGTGGCCGCGGCAGCTGTGTTGCTGGTGGCGGTTTCGTCCGTCAGTCTGTGGCTGTTGCAGAGTCCGGTAGGGAATGAAATGCGGCATACGTCAGTGCCCGCTTTGGCTGTGGCTCCGGACGTCTTGCCGGAACAGACAGTACCTGCCATACGGACTAATTCCATAGAGCCTGCTTATCGGGCACATGGAAATGCATCGGCGCCCAATAAGGAGGCAAGTCACCCTTTGGTTGCACAACATATCAGAATATCGGTTGGCGAAGAACAGCAGGAGGAAATGCTGCCGGTTGAAACTGCAGATGAGGTTGTCGGTATTGGACAGCAGGCGGAAGAACCGGTAGTGGAAGATACGGACCATGAAACTACAATGCAGGCCGAGGAACCGGAGACAAGGGAAGACCGCTATCGTCCGTCAGGCCGGGACAAACTGCATCTTCCGGAAAAAAACAGTTCTGGTAGGGATGCTAAAGGATGGGCGGTTGGCTTGTCCGTAGGAAATACGGGAGGTTTTTCATTGGCGAATGAAGGGGAAGCGAATGTGATGTCGGACTACATGCCTGGAAGTCCTATTTATGGCGGTAACGTAGATTTATCCTCTACGGCCAATGGCATTGTTACTATTCCCGACGGGCAGGAACTGGTTTTTAAGGATGGTATGCCCTATCTGCAAAGACGCGAAAAGAAAATTGCGGATATAAACCATAAACAACCGCTCAGTTTCGGTGTTTCGGTGCGGAAAAACTTGGCGAAGGGTTTCTCTGTGGAAAGCGGGCTGACGTATACCTATCTTGCTTCTGACGTAAGGTATGAGGGCAGCTCGGAAAAGATAAGCCAGAAGCTGCATTATATTGGCATTCCGGTACGGGCCAACTGGAACTTTGTGGATGCAAAGAACTTTACGATGTACGTTTCGGCGGGGGGTGCCATTGAAAAATGTGTGTATGGCAAGATTGGTACTGAGAGTGAGACTGTGAAACCGGTACAGCTTTCTGTCATGGGTGCTGTCGGTGCCCAGTATAACATAAGCAATAGGGTGGGCCTGTATGTGGAACCGGGAGTATCTTATTTCTTTGATGACGGTTCGTCGATACAGACTATACGCAAGGAGAACCCGTGTAACTTTACGTTGCAGGCCGGTATACGTCTTACTTATTGATAGCAGGACAGACATGTTTTTGTCCACTTTCTTGTAGATTCAGAATTTTCTTAATAACTTTCGGCCGTGTTTCTTCGTTGGTGGATGAAGGGACACGGTTTTTTATTGATTGAGAAGAAAGAAAGTAGGTCGGGACATGCCCGGCAATATAACAAACACGTAGTAAAATAGACAAAATGAAGATTAAAAAGAAAGTAGCCTTAAGCGGGCTATTGCTTTGTTGTGCAATCACGGCAAAAGCACAAGTGTGTATTACTCCCCAGGTGGAGCAGCGTGCCAGGGAGTTGGTTTCTCAAATGACGCTGGAAGAAAAAATCGATTACATTTCCGGTCCCAAATCTTTTTATATCCGGGCTGTACCCCGGCTTGGCATACCCGAAATCAGGATGGCCGATGGTCCGCAAGGCATACGTAACAATACTCAAAGTACCTTGTATCCTTGTGGCATCTTGTCGGCTTCGACATGGAACCGTAAGTTGGCTAGAGAGCTGGGACATGGTTTGGCCCGGGATGCAAAGGCCCGTGGGGTAAGTATTCTGTTGGGGCCTGGAGTCAATATCTACCGCTCTCCTCTATGCGGGCGAAACTATGAGTATTTTGGTGAAGACCCTTATTTGACGGGCGAAACTGCTAAAGAATATATCTTGGGAGTGCAGGAAGAGGGAGTTATGGCTACGGTGAAGCATTTTGCGGCCAATAACCAGGAGTGGAGCAGACATCATGCCAGCTCAGATGTGGATGAGCGCACGCTGCAGGAAATTTATTTTCCCGCGTTCCGAAAAGCTGTGCAGGAAGCAGGAGTAGGGGCGGTTATGGATAGCTATAATCCGCTGAACGGGGTACATGCCACCGAAAATAGCTGGCTGAACATTGATGTACTGCGCAAACAGTGGGGATTTAAAGGTATCCTGATGTCTGACTGGACATCTGTATATTCCGGTGTGGGAGCCGCTAATGGAGGGTTGGATTTGGAAATGCCCGTCGGTAAATTTATGACCAGGGAAATTCTTATTCCGGCAATAGAGAATGGTATCGTGAAGGAAGAGACCATTGACGCCAAAGTCCGGCATATACTCCAGACATTGATTGCTTTTGGAGCACTTGATACTCCGAGAGAAGATAAATCTATCGATAAAGACAATGCACAGTCTAAGGAAATTGCACTTGACTTGGCGAGAGAAGGAGTAGTCTTATTGAAAAATGACAACGGTACGTTGCCTTACCGGAACGGTAGAACATTGGTAATCGGGCCTAATGCCGATATTATTCCCACAGGAGGAGGAAGCGGATTTGTCACCCCTTATTCGGTAGTGTCACTCTATGAAGGTATGGTTCAGTTGAAGGGCGGCAGACAGATAGAGCTGCTGTCTGACAGCATTCTTTATAAGGATATGTCCCAACAGATTTATACGGATGGCAGTTTTACGCAAAACGGTTTTAAGGGCGAATATTATAATACTCGTAATCTTACCGGAGAACTCTTTCAAGCTGCCATAGAGCCTGCCATAGACCATGCCTGGAAATACGGTGCACCGTTCGACGGCATGCCGGTAGATCAGTTTTCTGCCCGTTGGACGGGAGTTTACAAGGCTGACAAGGATGGAACTGTCAAGTTCCAGCTGGCTGGCGATGACGGATACCGTCTGTTTGTAAACGATAAGCTGATTACCGGAGATTGGGGGAACCATTCATTCAGTACCCGCAGTGCATTTATGCAGGTCAGTGCAGGGGAGATATACCGGTTGCGTATTGAATATTTTGATAATGTGGGTGAGGCGACTGTCAGTTTCCAGGCAGGAATGATGGATGAGGAGCGTTTGGCCTCTTCACTGAAGCATGCCAGGAATGTTATTGTATGTGCCGGGTTCAACAGCAGTACAGAAGGTGAAGGGTTCGACCGTCCGTTTGCATTGTCATACGGGCAGGAATATCTCATTAATAAAGTGGCTTCACTTCATGATAATGTGGCTGTGGTGGTGAATGCCGGAGGTGGAATAGATTTCCGCAATTTGGGGCAGAGTGTACAAGCTATTTTGATGGCATGGTATCCGGGGCAGGAGGGTGGAAAGGCCCTTGCCGAAATCATTACGGGCAAGCTTTCGCCAAGTGGCAAACTACCAGTCAGCATCGAGGAAAAATGGGAAGATAATCCGGTATATGGTAATTATTATGACAATCGCAATGTACCTCATAAACGGGTGCAGTATGCCGAAGGTGTTTTCGTAGGTTATAGGGGATATGACCGGAACGGAAAGCAGCCGCTCTATCCTTTCGGGTATGGACTGTCATACAGTAGTTTTGAATATAGTAATCTGACTGTTGAGAAGACGGGGGGAAGCCGGGTTACGGTAAGCTTTGACATCAAGAATACCGGAAAGATGGATGCTGCGGAAGCGGCTCAGGTATATGTGCGGGATGTGGAATGTTCTGTTCCGCGTCCATTGAAGGAGTTGAAAGGCTACGATAAGGTTTACTTGAAGAAGGGTGAAACCAAGCGCGTTCGGATATTGCTGGATGAGGAAGCCTTTGCCTACTATGATGTGGAATCACATCGGTTTGTAGTGGAAAAGGGGACTTTTGAGATTCTGGCAGGTCCTTCTTCAGCTGATTTACCATTGAAGGCAACTGTTGTTTTATGATAAAATAAATATCAAAACAAGAATGGCAGTATGAAAAAGATAATAATACTGATGGTTTGTCTGTGGGGACTTGGTAACACCTTTACCTCGGCACAAACTACGGAGAAGGAGAAATTCATCTCAAGCTTGATGAAGCAGATGACGCTGGATGAAAAGATAGGCCAGCTTGCACAATGCACCTACCGAGGGAATTTTACCGGACCCGACGGTGGAAATATTCCTAAAGAAGAGTATGTCCGGCAAGGCAGAATAGGCTCTATGCTGAATGTGATAGGAGTAAAGGATATACGCCGTTATCAAGAGCTTGCTTTGCAATCGCGTTTGCGCATTCCTTTAATTTTCGGACTGGATGTTATCCACGGCTATCGTACCGGATTTCCGCTTCCGCTTGCCGAGGCTGCAAGTTTCGATTTGGCCATGATTGAGGAAGCTGCACGCTACAATGCTTTGGAAAGTGCCGCCGATGGTTTGAACTGGGTTTTTGCCCCGATGGTGGATATTTCGTGGGACGCACGTTGGGGACGCGTCATGGAAGGGGCCGGTGAGGACCCTTATTATGGTTCTCGGGTAGCGGAGGCGCGTGTCAGAGGCTTGCAAGGAGACGATTTGGCAGACACGACGACTGTCATGGCATGTATGAAACATTTTGCCGGATATGGTGCACCGATAGCAGGAAAGGAGTATAATAGTGTGGATATGTCAATGGGCCACTTTGCCAATTTTTATATGCCTCCCTATAAGGCGGCCATAAAGGTAGGAGCAGCTACCGTGATGAGTGCTTTCAATGATTTTAATAATATTCCTTGTACTGCCAATGATTTCTTGCTCAACCGGCTATTGAGAGAGCAGTGGGGATTTAAGGGATTTGTTGTGTCCGATTATAATTCGGTAGAGGAATTGGTGAACCACCGTTATGCTGTTGACAAGAAAGATGCCGCAGCCAAAGCGCTGAATGCTGGTCTGGACATGGAGATGGTAAGTACCTGCTACTTGACTTATCTGAAGGAGCTTGTTCAAGAAGGGAAAGTAAAGGAGAGTGTGCTTGATGATGCAGTACGGTGTATATTGGAGAAGAAATATGAGTTGGGATTGTTTGAGGACCCTTTTCGCTACTGTAATCCGGAAAGAGCGGCCAGAATACTCAATGCGCCCGAAGTCCGTAATGCTTCGCTCCGTATGGCCGAGCGTTCCGTTGTATTGCTGGAGAATAGGGAATCTGTGCTTCCGTTGACGGCACAGACGAGGAAGATAGCCTTGATAGGAGGACTCTCAAAATCCCAGTACGATATGGCAGGTGCTTGGGCTGCCACTACGGACCGGAACAAAGTGGTGACCTTATATGATGCATTGGTCCGGAAAGGACTGGAGGTGAGCTATGCTGAAGGCTATGATATGAAGAGCAATCAGTTGACCGGATTGCAGGAAGCATTACAGGCTGCTGAGGCTTCGGATGTCATTGTTGTGGCGGTAGGCGAGAGATTCGGTCAGAGTGGCGAGAAGGCTTCCAAAGTGAATATAGCCATACCCGAGGGGCAGCAGAAGCTGGTGTCGGAACTGGCAAAGACTGGAAAACCTGTCATTGCTCTTGTCATGTGTGGGCGTCCGGTAATCTTCAATGAGATAAGGGAACATGCTGATGCGGTACTGTGTACTTGGTGGCTGGGAAGTGAGGCCGGCAATGCCATATGCAATGTGTTGTGGGGAGAGTATAATCCTTCGGCTAAATTGCCCATGACATTTCCTGCACACGTAGGACAGATTCCCATTTATTATCAGAATAAGAGCACCGGCCGCCCTACCGCATTGAAACAGACCTATAAGGCATCTTATATCGATGCTTCCACTGAGCCTGCCTATCCTTTCGGATATGGGCTTTCGTACACGGATTTTGGATATTCTGATTTGAAACTGCTGCCGGGCAAGGCTGCAGGCGTCCATACGGAGGTGTCGGTAAAAGTGACTAATACCGGTAAGTGTGCAGGAGAGGAAGTAGTTCAATTGTATGTGCAGGATAAGGTAGCCTCTGTTACGCGTCCGATAAAGGAATTGAAGGGCTTCAGGAAAATTCATCTGAATGTGGGTGAAAGCAAAACTGTAGCTTTTCAGATAACTGACGATGCACTGGGATTCTATGACAATGAGATGAATTATATGGTAGAACCTGGTGATTTCGTCTTTATGGTGGGTGGCAGTAGTGATGATGTACAGCAGATTACCTATAACTTGAAAGAATAGGATTCTTACCCTATAAATGAAAAGCAAGGCTGTCTGGAATCATATCCGGACAGCCTTGCTTTTCTGTTTTAGTTGGTTATCACATTCGTGAAATACTCTTTGAACAGTTTTTCTGCCCGTTCCAGTTGTTCCGGAGTATTTTCCTTCACTTCTTTCAATTTGTAATCCCATCCCATGGCTTCGTATTTGTGAACACCCAGACGGTGATAAGGAAGTATTTCCACCCGTTGTATCTGCTGGTATTTGCCAAGACTTTCACCCAGCAGGCGGGTGTCTTCTTCCGAATCGCTGTAACCGGGGACCAGTACATAGCGCAGCCAGAAGGGGTGTTCATGTTCTTCGAGCCAGGCAGCGGTGCGGAGTGTCTGTTCGTTGCTTCGTCCCGTCAGCGTACGGTGGCGTTCGGGATTGAATTGCTTGATGTCCAGCAGCACGAGGTCAGTCAGACTAAAGAGCTCTTCCACCTTTTCATTCCAGATGCCTCCGTTACTGTCCAGACAGATATGGATGCCGTTCGCCTTCAGCTCCTTGAAAAGAGGAATCAGCGCTTCTGCTTGCAGGGTAGGCTCACCGCCGGAGAAAGTAATACCTCCTTTCTTCCCGAAGAATGCCTTTTGGCTGATAGCCATTTGCAGAATCTCTTCCGGAGTGGTGGGAGTGCCTCCTTTTACATCAATCGTATCCGGATTGGCACAATACAGACAACGGAACGGACATCCTTGCAGGAAAACGACGAGCCGGAGACCCGGCCCGTCGAATGTTCCCATACTTTCGTAGGAGTGTACATTTATCATATTACATTCTTTCGTGGAATGAACGGCTGATGACTTCCAACTGATGCTCGCGGCTCAACTTCACGAAGTTCACGGCATAGCCGGAAACGCGGATGGTGAGTTGCGGATACTTTTCAGGATGTTCCATGGCATCTTCCAGCATTTCGCGGTTCAGTACGTTTACGTTCAAATGGTGGGCACCTTTGGTGAAGTAGCCGTCCATCATGGTTACCAGGTTCTCTACACGTTCTTCCGGTGTCGGGCCCAGTGATTTGGGAACAATGGAGAACGTATTGCTGATGCCGTCCTGCGAGTCGCGGTAGCGCAATTTGGCTACGGAGCTCAAGGAAGCGATGGCACCGTTCTTGTCACGTCCGTGCATTGGGTTGGCACCCGGAGCAAAGGCAACACCTTTGGCGCGTCCGTCCGGAGTGGCACCGGTCTTCTTGCCGTACATCACGTTGGAGGTGATAGTCAGCAAGGAAAGGGTGGGACGGGCATTCTTGTAGACAGGCAGCTTTTTCAGTTCTTCGCTGAAATAGTAAACGAGGTCTACTCCCAGGTGGTCCACACGGTCGTCATTATTGCCGAAGCAGGGGAATGAGCCTTCGGTGTCGAAACCTTCGGTCAGGCCGATTTCGTTGCGGCGTGCAGTGACTTTGGCATATTTGATGGCGGACAGTGAGTCTATGGCGATGGAAAGGCCGGCAACACCGTATGCCAGATTGATGCGTGGGTCGGTATCGATGAATGCCATCTGGGCTTTCTCATAATAATACTTATCATGCATGTAGTGGATGATATTCATGGCCTCGTTGTAGACACGGGCTATTTCAGTCAGTACCTTCTTGTAGTTGGCCATAACTTCCTCAAACTTCAGTGTCTCGCCGGTCAATACGGGAATACCTTTCACCATGACAGTTCCGGTGTTTTCGCAACGGCCACCGTTGATGGCAAGCAGCAGGGCCTTGGCAAGGTTGGCACGTGCGCCGAAGAACTGGATTTGCTTGCCGATGGCTTGGTAGGATACACAGCAGGCAATGCCGTAATCGTCGCAGTTGCGCACTTCGCGCATCAGGTTGTCGTTTTCGTACTGGATGGAGCTGGTATCTACAGAAACTTTGGCGCAGAAATCCTTGAAGCCTTCCGGCAGTTCGGGACTCCACAATACGGTCAAGTTCGGTTCCGGAGAAGGACCGAGGTTGTATAGCGTCTGCAAAAAGCGGAAAGAAGTCTTGGTGACCTTCACGCGTCCGTCGTTGAAGCGTCCGCCGATGGCTTCGGTCACCCAAGTCGGGTCGCCGGCAAAGATATCATTGTACGACTGCATGCGCAGATGGCGTACCATACGTAGTTTGATGACGAACTGGTCTATCAGTTCCTGTGCAAACGTCTCGTCAATCTTGCCGTGAGCCAAATCGTATTCGATGAAAATGTCGAGGAACGAAGATACGTTACCCAGTGACATGGCTGCTCCGTCCTGCTCTTTGATGGCAGCAAGATATGCCATGTATACCCATTGCACGGCCTCTTGAGCTGATGTAGCCGGATGGCTGAGGTCGAGTCCGTAATATTCGCCCATAACCTTGATGTCCTTCAAAGCTTTGATTTGTTCTGCCACTTCTTCGCGTAGACGGATGCGTGCTTCGGTCATCGGGCCGGTGAGGTTGCGCAAGTCCTCCTGCTTGGCTTCAATCAGACGGTCGATGCCGTAGAGAGCCAATCGGCGGTAGTCGCCGATGATACGTCCGCGGGCATAGTTGTCGGGCAATCCGGTAAGGAATCCCAGTGAGCGGAAGGAACGGATTTCTTCGGTATATACATCGAATACGCCGTCGTTATGTGTTTTGCGGTAATGGGTGAAGATGTCTTTTACTTTATCGTCCACTTCCACTCCGTTTTCACGGCATGCTTTTGCTACCACGTTGATGCCTCCGAAAGGTTTGATGGATCGTTTCAACAGTTCATCAGTCTGCAAACCGACAATAAGTTCATTGTCCTTATCAATATACCCGGCTTTATGAGAAGTGATGGTAGATACGGTGGTATTGTCCAGTGAACGGACGCCATTGTTGTTCCTTTCTTCTTCGAGAGCCTTCAGACAGATGTCCCAGATACGTTTGGTACGTTCGGTAGGTCCCTGCAAGAAAGATGCATCCCCGGTATAGGGTGCGATGTTTTTACTGACGAAATCACTGACATTGATTTCTTTATTCCAAAGCCCATTGGTAAAGGTTTTGTTCAATTCCATAAAATTTGTTTTTGTTAGTAGGTTAGATAATGTTATCCTTTAGAGCGCGCAAAAATACTGAATAAATTCCGTAATTTTATAAGAGATACTTCTCTTTTTATGTTGAACAGCATAAAATAACTATTATTAGGTAGTGAATGTCCGGGGGAGTAGAGATGTTAATACTTTCTTTATATGTGGTTTATGAATTGAAACAAGAACCGAATAATAATCTGCATTATTTACAAATGATGTAGGTTTAAGGAACAGTCGTATTCTGAACCTAATTCAGTCGTATAGTGAATGCCATTCAGTCGTATACTGAATAGGGTTCAATCGTATACTGAATGTGGCTCTTTGTAAATATACTGATAGCCAGTAAGTTATAAAACTCTGTCTTGCCCTTGATAAATTTCAACAAATAGCCTAAATGCCGTTATGTTCGTTCCGTAGTGGGTATAAATAAGAATTTTGGTATAATTGCTCTGTTTTTGTGCAGAAAAGTTTGTAGAATAAAAAATGATTTGTATCTTTGCACCGCTTTAAAAGAAAAGTACTTCTGAAAAAGAAGTTTTGGAGAGGTGGCAGAGTGGTCGATTGCGGCGGTCTTGAAAACCGTTGTGCTGCGAGGCACCCGGGGTTCGAATCCCTGTCTCTCCGCTGAACTAACTGGATAATGAATAGGTAAGTCTCATAAATTCAACGATTTGTGGGACTTTTTTTATTCCATTATCTCTGCCCTATCGGATATTATTTAGCCCTTTATAGAATAAGAATTTATACTTTAGTTTTGACTGAACTTCAGTATATATGTGCAATTTTAGAACAAATAATCTAAAAATGATTTTCTTTTGTAACTTAGCATAATATTTAAAACAAATATGGTAAAAGCTACAAAAGATAATAGGCCTTTTTCAAGTGGTGTGTTTGATTTAGAGGAGTTCAATATTTATACAAAGGTAATTGATTTGCCTCTTGACGGGATTCCGACATATCTAGAAGAAGGGATAAATGGAGTTTGTACCGGAGGCTCTGCTCTTTTTAATGTGTTTTCTAATAAACGCAGGGTTGTGAAGAATGATTTGATAACTATTTTTCCTTATCAGTTGGCAAGTATAACCGAAATCAGTACAGACTTTGCCGTTATTTTCTTTAAAGTACCAAAGAAATTGTTTATGGATACCATTAATGGGCTGGGTAGGCTTACACTTGACTATTTTTTCTATATGAGGAAATATTATAGCTCTCCGCTCAGTGAAGAAGAGTATAAGCGCTTTGTTCATTTCTGTCATATATTGTCATACCGTGTAGATTTATCTTGTGCCTTTCTTAGGAGGGAATCGGTGATGTATTTATTGAGGGTTTATTATTGGGACTTGTATGTGGGCTATAAGAGTAACCCCAAGGCTATGGCTTCCGTGAAGTTTGTACGTAAAGAGAAGCAGGTTTTTGAATTCTTTTATTTGGTTATAGAGTATCATACTATAAGTCGTGATGTAGCATTTTATGCAGATAAGATGTGTATCTCACCTAAATATCTGACAATGTTAATAACAGATAATACTGGTCGTTCGGCTAAAGAGTGGATTGTGGAATATACCATACTTGAGATAAAAGTCTTATTGAAAGACTCCAATCTTGAAATAAAGGAAGTGGTTTCACGAACTAATTTTCAATCGAATTCTACGATGACACGTTTTTTTCGTAAGCATACAGGCACTACTCCGTCAGAATACCGTGAGAGAATGTTTGTCTGATATTTGGATAATTTGTACTTATACCAAAAGGCAAGAAAGATATGAAAGAATATCTTAAAATAATAGATGAAATAATCGCTCTTGTGGGGTTACATTTAATTCCCAAATTTGTTAATCTATATCAAGGCCAGGTTGACATAAGATGTGAGGAAAATGATACTGGAGTCTTAATTAATATTATTGTGTCTTTACCAGATAAAAATGAACTGCAGGCTTTGCAAAATCAAGTTGGTATGGACTCACTACAAGCCAAACAGATCTTAGAAGGAATATTAAAATTGGAGAAAATGGATTCATGCAAACCATTGGAAAACAGACAACTGGAATTGAAACGAATTTGGCTTAACAAGCTTGTTTCAGTGTTGGAAGAGCATATGGAAAATACAGAGTTTAATGTTGCTATGCTCTGTCAACTGTTGGGAATGAATCGAAAACTGTTGTATCGAAAGATTAAACAGTTGACGGGGGTTACTCCAGTAAGCCTTATTCGGCGTGTTAGGATGATAAGAGCCGCTACACTTTTATTACAAGGCAGATTCACTGTATCGGAAGTAATGTATATGGTAGGCTATTCCAATCCTTCTTATTTTTCCAGGTGTTTCATGGCAGAATATAATATTTCTCCAAGTCAATATGCAATAATTCAAAAAAAACAGGTGGAGCGTCCGAATAAGGGGGCACTCCACACATGATTCATTGTCTTTTGTTCTGTTATTTTTTATACCAATCCTTACAGTCATTTCCCATTGATTTTGCCCATGTAGCAAAACCGGGATATTGGCTGTCAATTCTGTTCCTTTCTGTTACCGGGGTAAACCCTAGCATCGGTATATCGATAGCAAATGGATATGCTCCTTTACGGTCGATATAGTAAGCATCATCATTGCTGCCAATCAATGACTGATTGGCATAAGCTGTAGCTTTGTGTTTGGGCAGATGAACCTCTGTGCGATTCTGTTCTCCTTGTGAATATTTTACGATGATGTATGGATTATAGGACAATAGCTGATTCTTTAGGAAAGAACCGTTGAATTCTCTGGTGACTACATATTTATTGCCTATATTCTGTTTGGCATTGGACATTACGATAATGGACGAAGTCTCTTTTTCCAATATTGCACCTTCCGGCAAAGTGATTTTATCGCCAATTTGTGCTGCATCTATCTGATAGGCAAATGCGTTAACATATGTAGCGCCATCATGTACCGGAGTGAATTCGTCAACGATCTTCGTTACTATATTCTTTTTGTCGAAATAGACTTTGCGTTCGTATTCTACAATTACGTCATTCATGTCATAATCGCCACCGGAAGGCCAAATATCTTCGAATGCCAGTGTGCCGGTAACATTTTCATCTTCATCGGGTTTGGGTTCTTCTTTATCACCTTCATCGGGAATAGACGGCCTTTCAGGATCGTCAATAGAACTTCCCGGAGTAGCATCTACATAAAATAAAAGGTCACAGTAGCTTTGATTTACACCATCTTCTGCTCCAAGAATCGTCTTGCCGCTTTTTTGGTCTTTAACAGAGACAAAGGCCGACATGTTGTTTTGGGGATTGGAAGTGCGAAGATTTGAATTGTATGGATTATATAAATCAGGCAATTTAAGATAATCTTCTAAATTATTTCCATAACCGTTCTTAAAACCGTCGGCATAAAGAAACCAGCCTACTGTATATCCTGCTGGGAATGTATCATGGGCTTGGCCGTCTTCATCGAAGTAAAGCAGACGAACTTTATTCCCGGATTCTAAAATCAATATTTGGCCGCCATACCAGTCAAAAGACACATTGGGGAATATAATGTATTTCCTCACTTGGTCTACATCGACGGACGTTCCGGTTTTATAAAAATAATATCCGAAAGTATTGTTATAACTTGCACTTCGATTGAGAAAAATGAGATTCAATGCGGTGTTGTCCTCCTTTATCGAAATATTGATAGTTTTTCCATTACCAAGTAATTTTGAATTGTCTTGTCCTCCTTTATTGAAGAATGTTTTCATCCGGTCTGTCAAATCCAAAATACTTTCATTACCAATATTTTTTTCCTTTGTCATATATTGGCTGTTCAGCTGACCTCCTTCTCCCCAATAGCACAGTGAGTATAGATTTTGGGATTTGTTTACTAAATAAGGTACATCAGACGAAGCGCGAGTGACAGACTTTGTTTTAGGATTTGATTTTGCCGACATGTCAAAAATGACAGCATTGTCTTTAATTTCAAGTTCTATGCATCCCGGCAATCCCCATGTCGCAGTATATAAATAAACTTTATTAAGATAGGTAGGAAGCTGCATTTTTCCCTCATACTTACCGCTGTTGTCGGTATAGGTTTTGAACAAGGCTTCTATACCCTCTTTCTTTATCGGCGTACCTTCCACTGTTTCCATCGGATTTTCACCGTAAATTTCTATCAAAGGAATAAACCCGTAAATGTCATAGTTGACAGAAAGCCGGACATCACTGCGCATCTCAAAGCCGAAATATTTATCCGGGTCAGGAAGAGGTTCTTTTTCACGATTCGGGTCGTATACGTCTTTCTCCATACAACCTGTCATAAGGCCTGAAAGTGCAAGCACTAAAATGAAAGCCCCAATGCTAATTAAGCGGTTTTGTTTCATAAGATATAAAAATGTTATGTTAATTTTATTTGTATGTATTTTTGATTAGTTACTTGCTCTTTAAATACCCGATACATTTTATTATGCAAATTTAGTCTGTATTGCTCAAACTCATTGATACAAAATTGACAAAAGAATGATAGAAAAAGGACAGTTGATTTTTTTTGTATATCCATGTGATAGTTTGTCGGGAGTGTCTTTTTGTTCTTCCTTTATTGGATTTTACCCTCTTTTCAGTATATTTGCGCTCGGCGTTTTAAGAATATTATCTTTGAGCCGATTCCAATACTAAACTAGATAGAATTAATGGAGAAAATAAATGCAGTAATTACGGGAGTGGGAGGGTATGTTCCTGACTATATTCTGACCAATGAAGAAATATCCAAAATGGTAGATACGACAGATGAGTGGATAATGGGGCGTATCGGTATAAAGGAAAGACGTATCTTGCACGAAGAAGGATTGGGGACTTCGTTTATGGCCCGTAAAGCTGTAAAACAATTAATGCAACGTACAAAATCTAATCCTGATGATATTGATTTGGTGATTGTGGCCACTACAACGGCCGATTATCATTTTCCTTCAACAGCATCCATATTATGTGAGAGAGTAAAGCTTAAGAATGCTTTTGCTTTTGATATGCAGGCTGTTTGTAGTGGCTTTTTGTATGCATTGGAAACTGGAGCCAATTTTATCCGTTCGGGAAAATACAAGAAGGTCATTGTAGTAGGGGCTGATAAAATGTCGTCGGTGATTGATTATACCGATCGTGCCACTTGTCCGATTTTTGGTGACGGTGCTGCCGCTTTCATGCTGGAACCCACCCGGGAAGATATGGGAGTAATGGATGCCGTATTGAGAACAGACGGGAAAGGTCTGCCCTTTTTACATATCAAAGCAGGAGGTTCCGTATGTGCTCCATCTTACTATACACTGGACAATCGGATGCATTATATTTATCAGGAAGGACGTACAGTCTTTAAATATGCTGTGGCCAATATGGCGGATGCTTGTGAGGCGGTCATGGAGAGGAATCACTTGACGAAGGAGGACATTGACTGGGTGATTCCCCATCAGGCAAACATGCGTATAATTACTGCAGTTTCGCAACGCTTGGGAGTATCTCCCGAAAAGGTAATGGTCAATATAGAACGGTATGGAAATACAAGTGCCGGCACGCTTCCGTTGTGTGTATGGGATTTCGAGGATAAGCTTAAAAAGGGGGATAAACTGATTTTTACAGCATTCGGAGCAGGATTTGCCTGGGGAGCTATTTACGTGAAGTGGGGATACGACGGAAAAGGTTGAGGCTCACTGATAAGATTTAGGTTGTTTGTTTTTTTTCTGATACAACTTTTAGTATCTTTGCGAAACAGCAGTTTTTTATTGTGACAGAAAATTGCATGTGTTTTGTTAACCATATAGAAAACTAAAAACAATCAGCGTATTATGAACCAGGAATTATCCATGAGCCCCAATCTATTGGTGGCTGCCCTTCAAAAACCGGCTTCCGAATTTACGAAAGCAGACATTGTTTCCTATATAAAGGAGAACGACATTCGTATGGTGAACTTCATGTATCCTGCGGCAGACGGGAGACTGAAGACACTGAACTTTGTCATCAATAATGAAGCATACCTTGATGCCATACTTACATGTGGTGAACGCGTAGATGGTTCCAGCTTGTTTCCGTTTATAGAGGCCGGTAGCAGTGATTTGTATGTAGTGCCGCGTTTCCGGACCGCTTTTATAGACCCTTTTTCTGAATTGCCCACACTGTCAATGCTCTGTTCTTATTTCAATAAGGATGGTGAACCGCTGGAAAGTTCTCCGGAATATACCCTGCGTAAGGCATGTCAGGCATTCACTACGGTTACGGGGATGGAATTTCAGGCTATGGGAGAATTGGAATATTATGTCATTTCTGAAAATGACGGATTGTTCCCGGCTACCGACCAGCGTGGTTATCACGAATCGGCCCCTTATGCCAAGTTCAATGATTTCCGTACGGAATGTATGTCATATATTGCGCAGGCAGGCGGACAGATAAAGTATGGGCATTCTGAAGTCGGTAATTTTACGCTGGACGATAAGATTTATGAGCAGAATGAAATAGAATTCCTGCCGGTGCGTGCCGAGGAGGCTGCTGACCAACTGGTGATAGCAAAATGGGTTATTCGTAATCTGGCTAGCCAGTATGGATATAACATTACTTTTGCACCGAAAATCACGGCAGGAAAAGCCGGTTCCGGATTACATATACATATGCGTATCATGAAGGACGGGCAGAACCAGATGCTGAAAGATGGGGCACTTTCTGAAACAGCCCGTAAGGCCATTGCGGGCATGATGAAGCTGGCTTCTTCCATTACAGCTTTCGGTAATACAAATCCTACTTCCTATTTTCGTCTGGTTCCTCATCAGGAAGCACCGACCAACATTTGCTGGGGCGACCGCAACCGTTCGGTATTGGTACGCGTTCCGTTGGGCTGGTCGGCAAAAACGGATATGTGCATGTTGGCAAATCCGTTGGAGACCCCAAGTCATTATGATACTACACAGAAACAGACGGTGGAAATGCGTTCGCCTGACGGTTCGGCCGATTTGTATCAATTGATTGCCGGACTTACTGTAGCTTGCCGTTATGGATTTGAGATAGACGATGCTTTAGGAATTGCAGAAAAAACATATGTCAATGTAAATATCCACAAGAAAGAAAATGAAGATAAGTTGAAACAACTGGAACAGCTTCCTGACAGTTGTGCCGCTTCTGCCGATTGTTTGGAAAGACAGCGTGCTGTCTTTGAGCAATATCATGTGTTCAGTCCTGCAATGGTTGATGGGGTTATTTCCAAACTGCGTTCTTACGAGGATAGAACCTTGCGTGCAGAGATACAAGACAGTCCGGAGGAGATGCTGAAACTGGTCGAGAAGTATTTCCACTGCGGATAGGAGAAGAAATGAGGGCATAACTCGCCGCAGGTTACACAGATTGCTATAGAATTTCTGATAATCAAGAACTTTTATCTGTGTTAATCTGCGGTGATTGTGTATTTTGATACCTCTCCATTATTCCTTTGGCTTTGAATACTGGTTCTGCTTTTTGTATTTCCGATTCGAAGCCGAACCAATAACCATTTTGGGTATTGTCGTCAATGGGTAGAAAACATAAGCGGAGGCTTTCTTTGTAGTTTCCATAGATGACTTCCCAATATTCCGGTGGCATCTGGCGCTTGGTCTTGACTTTCTCTGCTGGTTTTTTCTTTAATGACATGCCTGCCTCTATCCAGGCAATGGTGACCATGATTTTATAGGCCGGATAATGCATACTGCAGAATTCATAGAGTACGAGGCCTCGCTTTTCCAGGCTCATGGGCTGGTCTATAAGATTTTTATCGATTAAAAATTCCAGAAAGCGACGTAGGAAGTCGTTGTCATCCAGAATCAGCTTGCGGGTGATGGCTTGCCAAGCAGTTGTGTTATAGAATCCATCCAGAAGACGTGACAGTTGCCGGGCTGTTTGAAGCTCGTTGACACTGATTTCATTTGTTTGAAGCACTTCATAAGGGGGGAGAGGAGAATATCGGATGCCTAGTTCTTCCGCTCTTCTTCTCATTTCTGTGCCGGGAAGTAACTTCAGGGATTCAAGCTGTATCTCGCCGGCATTGTATCCGGCAAGTGTACGCACATCTTCAAATATTTCGGATAGGCGGTATAGAGGCAAGCCGGCAATGAGGTCGGCGTGTGTTTCCATATTGGGTAGGGAACATAGGAAACGAAGACCTTGCAGTGAGTCCTCCAGGCTTCCCATCCGACGGCTTTTCTGGAGGACCGGTTCGCGCAGGCTTTGAATACCGGCCTCGAGATGGAGCAATCCTTTAGGTAGCTTTTTCAATTCATTTTTCAGCTCTTCGGATAATAGTGCAGGGTGTATTTCTAAGTGAAAGCATATGTCCGGGTTGAATTCCAGGAAAAGTTGCAGTAATTCTTTAGCACGGCGCGGATTATAATTAAAGGTCCGGTCGAGGACGCGTACGTTTTTTATTCCATGACTGTGGATAATTTGAAGGCGTTCACGGATACTTTCAATGGACAGTGTGCGCACCGGTTTTTCTTCACCGCTGACGCAGAATGCGCATGTGTTGAAACAGCCTCGGGTAGTCTCCAGTTGTACGAATGGTTTGCTCCAGTTGAAAAAACAGCTGTTTTCCGGTGGTACGAGCCGTGAAAAGTTAAGTACACGGGCTATGCCGTTGTCTATATATTGCTTTTGAGGATTCATATAGCAGAGTCCCGGAATACTGTTCCATTTTTCCGGCTGGTTCCAGCAAGACAGCCATTGGGGGAATGCTTCTTCTCCCTCTCCCCTGAATACACAGTCGATGAAAGGGTTTTTATGCAGAAAGTCTTCATTGTTTCCTAAGAATTCAGGTCCACCCAAGATGAAGCAGCTATTGGGAAGCAATGCTTTTAATCTCGCTGTGACGTGCAACAGTTGTTCGTGGTTGAACAACCATGTCGTTGCGGCAATGATGTCGGGTTGGTGCCGGTATATTTCGTCGACAATCATTCCTACGTTTTCATTGATGGTGGCAGATACGATTTCCCATTTTACGGAATTGTTCTTTGCTATTTGTGCGTGCAGTGCAGGGAGTGCCAACGAAGAGTGTGCATACGAGCTATTGAGGTCTATCCAGAGAATTTTCATATTTGATTGAATTTCATCTTTGCAAAGATAACTGATTTTGCTTTTCGTATAAACAAAAAGGGTTATATTTGCATGTCGGAAATCGAAAATAGTAGAGTTATTGGTATAGAATGTTTTTTGAAAGATGAAATATTCTTTTTGTATTCTTATTTCTATAAGGTGATAACGGGTTGTCTTATCACTGGCTTGATAAAGTAAGGAAGGAAGTACTATTAAGTGTGATTGATACAGAATGCAAAATATCGGAATAAGTTTCCAGCTATTTTGAACATTTTGAGAAAGTAAACTCTTTTGTACAAGGACTGGTTTAGGTAATTGATTCCTTCCTATGATGTAGGGATACTCTGTGAGGAGTATCCCTACAATTTTTTACATTGATTCCACGTTGCCTCCCTTTGGGGGATTGTTTGGACAATAACAAAAAAAGAGGAATATTCTTTCGAATTTCCTCTTCTTTGCGGGTGGCAGATGGGACTCGAACCCACGACATTCAGAACCACAATCTGACGCTCTAACCAACTGAACTACAGCCACCATGTTAGTGCATTTCTTAAATGCGGTGCAAAGATAGGGATAATCTTTAATATTGCAAAGAATGAGACGAAAATTTTTGAGATTTCTGCATTATTTTTTCTTCTCGTAGATACCTATATTGTGCTGCTGGAGCAGCTTTCGAGAGCTTTTGACAAAGATTTCCAGGTGTTTACGAGCTTCCGGCGTTAAATGTTCTGTAGGAAAACTGGCAGGATAAAGAATGTAATTTTTTTCTTTAGTAAGTTCCGGCCGGCCGGTCCAGACCAGATTATATCCACAATAGGAAACACGACAGTATGGAAAAGGCAGAGGATTGGAGTCTGGCAGGGGCGTCTGACTCTGACCGGTGTAAGAGGGACGGGTGGGTTGGGGGAGAGGATGTTTCTCCAACTGCAAAGTGAAGATAAGGCCGCCGTCAGTGTTGGCCTTGCTCATATTGGAAATGAAGTTTCCCAAGGAGTAGACTATGATGTGCTGTTCGGTACCGTTGGTACGTAGTTCCATCGGTTGAATGACGTGAGGGTGTGAACCGATAATATGTGTTACGCCTTGTTGGAGCAACCAGTTGGCCAGTTCGCGTTGCTCACGGTTGGGAAGGGACTGATATTCCTCTCCCCAATGCATGCAGGCAATAATGGCATCCGGTTGGCGTGCCTTGGCACTTTGGATATCTTGCAGGATGGTATTCTTATCAATATAGTTTACGATATTGGGAGAGGTAGCCTTGATACCATTGGTGCCGTAAGTATAGTTGAGTAGGGCAATGCGAAAGCCGTTTCTGTTGATGAACAGGGGATAGCGTTGCCTGCGCTCCGACAGATTCTTGTAGGTGCCTGCGTAACGAATACCGGAGGAGTCAAGCAATTGTATGGTACGCTCCATTCCCTTTTTTCCACGGTCCAGACAGTGGTTGTTGGCTGTCAGTAAAATATCGAATCCGGCGTCCTTTATGGCCTGAAGATATTCATCGGGGGCGCTGAACATAGGATAGCCCCGATAGGGCCTGCCCCCCAATGTGACTTCCAGATTTCCTATGGCGAGGTCTGCCTGGGATATTTGCTCTTTTATGAGGGAGAAGCAGGAGGAGTAGTCATATTTTCCTTCAGATACATGTGCAGCGTCTATTTGTGCCTGGTGCTGCATCAGGTCGCCGACAAATAATAGCGTAATCCTTTCCTGCGAGGAAAGGGTTACGCTATACAGTAGGACAACAATGAAGACGGCGAGCGTTTTCATCGCCTTGTTATTGGTAGATTGCTTTCTTGCCGGCGAGCAATGTATTCTTCATAAGGGAAACGATGGTCATGGGACCTACGCCTCCCGGTACGGGGGTAATGAATGAACATTTGGGAGCTACTTCGTCGAATTTCACATCACCGGTCAACTTGAATCCGGATTTCTTGGAGGTATCGGGCACACGGGTAGTACCTACATCAATAACGACAGCGCCTTCCTTGACCATTTCCGCCTTAACAAAGTTCGGTTGTCCCAACGCAGCAATGATGATGTCCGCTTCCTGGCATTCCTTTACCAGGTCTTTGCTGCGGCTGTGGCATACGGTCACTGTGGCATCGCCGGGATAAGCCTTCTGCATCATCAGGGCAGCCATGGGTTTGCCGACAATGTTACTGCGTCCCAATACCACGCATTTCTTGCCTGAAGTCTCTATCTGATAGCGCTTCAGCAGTTCGAGGATACCGTTGGGAGTAGCGGATACATAGCAGGGAAGGCCAATGGACATCCGTCCCACGTTGATGGGATGAAAGCCGTCCACATCCTTGCGGTAGTCGATGGTTTCAATCACTTTCTGCTCGGAGATATGCTTGGGCAAGGGAAGCTGTACGATGAAACCGTCCACATCCGCATCTTCGTTCAATTCGCGTACCTTGGTGAGCAGTTCCTTTTCGGTAACGTCTGCCTCGTAACGGATAAGTGAGGACTTGAATCCGCAAACTTCGCATGCTTTTACTTTGGCGGCAACGTAGGTTTCGCTACCTCCATCGTGTCCTACAAGAATGGCGGCCAGATGCGGGCGTTTACCCCCACGAGCCACTATCTCGGCTACTTCTGCTGCAATCTCTTGCTTTACTTGCTCTGAAATTGCTTTTCCATCAATCAGTGTCATAGGCTGTTATCTTATCTTTTAAGTTTCGGCATCATCTTACCCATCTTGCTGCCAGTGACCATCTTCATCATCTTGCGGGTCTGGTCAAACTGTTTCAGCAGGCGGTTTACTTCCTGAATATTCGTACCGCTACCTTTGGCAATGCGCTGGCGGCGTGAACCGTTCAGAATGGCCGGATTGCTGCGTTCTTCCGGAGTCATGGAGTAGATGATGGCTTCAATGCTCTTGAAGGCATTGTCGTCAATGTCTATATCCTTGATGGCTTTGCCTACGCCCGGTATCATGGAGGCAAGTTCCTTCAAGTTACCCATTTTCTTGATTTGTGCAATCTGGCTCAGGAAGTCGTTGAAGTCGAACTGGTTCTTGGCAATCTTCTTTTGCAGGCGTTTGGCTTCTTCCTCGTCATATTGTTCCTGCGCACGTTCCACCAAAGATACGATGTCACCCATACCGAGAATACGGTCGGCCATACGTGAGGGATGGAACTGGTCGATGGCATCCAGCTTTTCACCGGTACCTACAAACTTGATGGGCTTGTTTACCACCGAACGGATAGAAAGGGCGGCACCACCGCGGGTATCACCATCCAGTTTGGTCAATACTACACCATTGAAGTCGAGCCGTTCGTTGAATTCCTTAGCGGTATTCACTGCATCCTGACCGGTCATTGAATCCACTACGAACAGAATCTCGTCCGGATTGATGGCCTTCTTGATGGCGGCAATCTCGTTCATCATCTCCTCATCCACTGCCAGACGACCGGCTGTATCGACAATTACAAGGTCGTAACCTTTGGCTTTGGCTTCTTGGATGGCATTTTGGGCAATGGCTACCGGATTTTTGCTGTCCGGTTCCGAGTACATCGGTACGTCAATCTGTTCAGCCAGTACACGCAACTGCTCGATAGCGGCAGGACGGTACACGTCACAAGCCACCAATAACGGCTTTTTGTTCTTCTTGCTCTTCAGCATGCGGGCCAGCTTTCCGGAGAAAGTTGTTTTACCGGAGCCTTGCAAACCGGACATTAGGATAATGGCAGGCTTGGAGTCGAGGTTTATTTCAGAAGTCTCGCCGCCCATGAGCTGGGTCAGTTCATCGTGTACGATTTTTACCATCAGCTGGCTGGGCTTAACGGCTGTCAGCACGTTTTGTCCCAAGGCTTTTTCCTTAACGGTATCGGTGAAGTTTTTGGCTACCTTATAGTTCACGTCGGCATCCAAAAGTGCCTTACGTACGTCTTTCAGGGTTTCCGCAACATTGATTTCGGTGATTTTGCCCTCACCTTTCAAAATTTTAAACGACCTTTCAAGTCTCTCGCTTAAATTATCGAACATAGTATCTAATTACAATTACTAAATTACAAATTACTCTTATTGAGGCGCAAAAGTACAAAAAATCCCTTTAACTGCCTTCTTTTGAAGCAGAATATTATTGAAGACTTGCAGCGGGATGGGCGAAAAGAATGGAAGTGCCGGTCAAGGCACTGATAATCATCTATATTATTCTGTTTTTTTTAGTTCTTTTTGCTTACTTTCTATTGATAATGTCTCTGGCGCAGGGTCCTTCGTGGTTGGGATATCCCGGTGCGTGGCTGCGCCATCTCTTGTCGGCTTCAACTTTCAGGCTTCGGTAGTCGTCCTGTGTGCGGCGGATGTAGTCGTCCAGCAGTGCCCGGTGCTCGGCCAGAATCTTTGAGTATTTGGGGTCATGGGCAAGGTTTCGTCTTTCTCCTTTATCCTTCAGCATATCATACAGTTCTTCCCCGTTGCCTTCCAGATAGTGTGTGTATTTGTATCTGGGACTGCGTATCATCCGTCCCGGGCTGACGGTCACTTCGTATTCACTGTGCCATTCGGAGGCTGCATAGGGGTGCTGTCTCTTTTGCTTCTCGCCTTTCAGGAAAGGGGCAAGGCTGATGCCGGGCTTGGAGGAAGGCACCGGAATGCCTGCCAGTTCACAGAGAGTGGGCAGCAGGTCGATAGTGGGTTGGGTCAGTAAATCTTCCACCGGTTTTTGACGGGGATGAATACCGGGACCGGCTATGATGAAGGGCACATTTGTCATTTCTTCGTAAAAGCTGACCTGCTTGGTTACCATGCGGTGTGACCCCATTCCGTCTCCGTGGTCTGCCAGTACAATGACAATTGTATTTTTGCCGGCGGGAGTGGAGTAGAGGGCTTCCAGTACACTCTCTATCTGTCTGGCCACTATCCGCGTGTAATGCTGGAAGGCGGCGACGTAGTGCCGGTAATTGTCCTCGTTCCAGTGGGCGGCTTGCATCATCCTCCGGTGGCTGCAGCAGATGTACTGAATGGGCAACGGAAGTTTTTCCCAGTCTTCCACTTCAAAGTTTTCGGGTAGTAGCGGGAGTGGGGTACTGATGGGGCTATCTATGTGCTCCCCTTTATTTTCGCCTACATATCCGCAGATATTGTGCGGGTTTTGGAAATCGGCTATGCAGATGAAAGGTTCTTGCGGCGGATTGCTGAGATAGGCCACGGCATCCTCGCAGGTTCCTACATCCAGAAAGCTGTCATTGTTGACGGGAAATTCGGGGTCGGTGAAGGGCTTGGCAACCGGTTCCTTGTGGCGGAATCCCCTTAGGGAACCCATGTCATGGGTTTTGCCAAAGTGGACGGCCTCATAACCGTTGGCGGTGAAGAGGCTTCCCAGGGTCGGAATGCTGTCGGGCAGCGGAGGATTGATGTGTTCGGCCGAGTTGGAACGTACATTGGTTTGATGCGGCATCAG
This sequence comes from Bacteroides sp. AR20, assembly GCF_964250605.1. Taxonomy (NCBI): domain Bacteria; kingdom Pseudomonadati; phylum Bacteroidota; class Bacteroidia; order Bacteroidales; family Bacteroidaceae; genus Bacteroides; species Bacteroides sp. AR20. The sequence goes on from NZ_CAXUGK010000005.1 coordinate 34,579, forward strand.
TCCGCTCCATAAGGCAGCGCGTGACGGTTGGCTGAGGGGGCATCCCACGTATGCGTTGGCAAATGTTACACCTTGGGAGGCAATTCGGTCTATAGGTGGAGTGCAGCTGGGGTCGGCACCGTATGCGCCTACTACCCGCTGGGTCAGATGGTCGCATTGGATAATAAGAAAATTGGGCGATTGCTGTGCCATTACCGGAAAGCTGCACAATGCCATTCCCATAAAAGAGTGAATCGTTTTCATCAGATTTGGATTTTATTTGTTCAAGGTTATTGTATGGTGGCAAATGTATGAAAAAACGGATATAAAAAAAGCTTCCACCTACGTTTATGAACGTAAATGGAAGCTTTTGTACAATATCTGTATGCAGTTGCTGTTAACTGTTCATGCTCATCAGGAATTCGTCGTTGTCTTTGGTCTTCTCCAGACGGTCTTTTACGAAGTCCATGGCTTCTATCGGATTCATGTCGGCAAGGTACTTGCGGAGAATCCACATGCGGTCCAGTGTCTGCTTGTCTTGCAGCAGGTCGTCGCGGCGGGTGCTGGAGGCAACGATGTTGACAGCCGGGAAGATACGCTTGTTGGACAAGTTGCGGTCGAGCTGCAACTCCATATTACCCGTACCCTTGAATTCTTCGAAGATAACCTCGTCCATCTTTGAGCCAGTGTCAATCAAGGCAGTGGCAAGGATGGTCAGTGAACCGCCGCCCTCGATGTTACGTGCTGCACCGAAGAAGCGTTTGGGCTTATGCAATGCGTTGGCATCCACACCACCGGAAAGCACTTTGCCGGAAGCCGGGGATACGGTGTTGTAGGCACGTGCCAGGCGGGTGATGGAGTCGAGGAAGATGACAACATCGTGTCCGCATTCCACCATGCGTTTTGCTTTTTCAAGGACGATGCCGGCAATCTTCACGTGGCGTTCTGCCGGTTCGTCGAAGGTAGAGGCGATTACTTCCGCATTGACGGTACGCGCCATGTCGGTAACTTCCTCCGGGCGTTCGTCGATGAGCAGCATAATCATGTAGACTTCCGGATGATTGGCGGCAATGGCGTTGGCTATGTCTTTCATCAAGATGGTCTTACCGGTTTTGGGCTGTGCCACAATCAAGGCACGCTGACCTTTGCCGATGGGGGCAAACAAGTCTACGACACGGGCCGACATAGAGTCGGAGTATCCGCCTTTGCAAAGCTTGAACTTCTCGTCCGGGAAGAGGGGGGTGAGGTGCTCGAACGGTACGCGGTCGCGTACGAAAGCCGGGTCACGTCCGTTTATTTTGGATACTTTTACCAGCGGGAAGTACTTTTCGCCTTCTTTCGGGGGACGGATTACGCCTTCTACCACATCACCGGTTTTCAGGCCGAACAATTTGATTTGTGATTGTGATACGTAAATATCGTCCGGTGAGGACAAATAGTTGTAATCGGAGGAACGGAGGAAGCCGTAGCCATCCTGCATGATTTCCAGTACACCGGTTCCGGTGAGGATGTCATCGAATTCGTACGTCTTCTCGCGTTCTATTACGGGTTTGCGTTCCGGAGCGGCGGGATAGTTCTCTCCGTTGTTATACGGTTGTGCAGGGCGCTGCTGCACGGGGCGCTGTTGGTTATAGCCACCGTTGCGGTTGTTATTGTTGTTGTTATTGTATGGGTTGTTGTTGTCGCGGGCGCGGAGGCGCGGGCGTTGTGGCTGTTGCGGTTCGGCTGGGGCAGCGGCAGGAGTGGGAGTGGGAGTGGCGGGAGTTTCTGCTTTGGTCGCTTCGAATTTGCCGATGAGTTCGGATGGCAATTCTATTTTTTCCGTAGGGAGGTCTTCAATGGGGATGAAGTCATCTGCCGCTTCGGCCAGGATAGGGCTTTCGTCCGGTACGATATTCTTTTCTGCTTTGGCTTCTGCCTGAGGTTCTGTTTTCGGAGCTTTAGCCTCGAAATTCAATTCCGGTTCGGCAACCTTCGGGGTTTCCGTTGCTTGGGGTGCGGCAGTCTCTTCCTTTACCTTGCGGGGGCGTCCCGGTTTGCGTTTGGGTACGGCGGCTTCTTTGGCTGGCGCCGGCGTTGCAGCTTCTATGGTCGGTTCTTGGGGTGCTTCCACAGTTTTGGGTTGTTCTTTCGCAGCCGGTGCTTCCTCTGTTTTGGCTTTGGTGAGGTCTCCGTTTTTATTGGCTGAGAACACTTTGTCGGCACCTTCCTTTTTTACGGTCTTTACAGTGACGCGCGAGCGTTTTTGCTTTTCCCCTTTACGCTCTTCCTTCAGCTTGTCGGCGGCAACTTTCTTGGTAGCGCCTGCGATAGCTTGTTCGTCAAGTATCTTGTAAACAAGTTCTTCTTTTTTGAGTGAGTCTGTTTTTTTTATACCCAGTTCTTGGGCAATAGTTTGTAGTTCCGACAAATTTTTGTCGTTCAGTTGAATGATGTTATACATACAGTATATATGTGAATGGTTTAAAATTTACTTTTATTGAAAGGCATAAGTGCACAGTTGCAGTTGTTGTAGGAAGCAACTTGGGCAAGTTTACCTTGTGATATATGATTTATATGGGATATTTATTATTGAACCGGAAATCTGATAAACAATTCTTGCCACAGCAAGAAGTCGCAGAATGTTTCAACGGTGCAAAGGTAATAAATATTTTTGGTTTCATAAACAAATCATCTTTTTTTTAAATTTAAAACTTTATCTTTGCTGTATTAACAACAACATGAAGGATTGGTTTATGAATATAGATGAAGTACAGTTGATAACTTTTTCACCTACTTGTACCTCTAAACAAGTGGGAGAGGCAATTGTTCACGGAACGGGAATTTCGTCTGTCTCCAAAGTGGACCTCACCTTGGAGGCGGCGGGTAAAAGGGAGGTGCCTTCCCATGCTTTGGCGGTCATCACGGTGCCCGTATATGGCGGTCATGTGGCTCCTTTGGCATTGGAGCGGATGAAGGAGCTTCATGCTGACGGTGCACCTGCCGTGGTTGTGGTGGTGTACGGCAACCGGGCCTATGAGAAGGCTTTGGTGGAATTGGATGCTTTTGTCACGAGGTTGGGCTTCAAGGTAATTGCAGGTGCTACGTTTGTAGGAGAGCACTCTTATAGCAGTGAGAAATATCCGGTGGCAGCCGGACGTCCGGATGCGGACGACTTGGAGTATGCAAAGCTTTTTGGTGAAAAGATACGTGCTAAAATTGCGGCGGCCGAAGATATGGAGAAACTGTATGGGGTGGATGTGACCCGTATCCAGCGTCCGCGCCAGCCTTTCTTCCCGTTGCTCCGCTTTTTGCGCAGAGTCGTCAAGTTGCGTAAGAGTGGGGTGCCTATGCCCCGTACTCCGCAAGTGGATGCGGAACGTTGTACGCATTGCGGATATTGCGTGAAGCATTGTCCTGCAGGAGCCATTATAAAAGGAGACGAGTGCAATACGGTTGCAGAGAAATGCATCAAATGTTGTGCTTGTGTGAAAGGCTGTCCGCAGAAGGCGCGTACGTATGACACGCCGTTTGCCGTATTGCTTTCCGATTGCTTCAAGAAACAGAAGGAGGACAGAATCATTCTGTGATGGCTACTGGTCGATGGTTGATACGACCAACACTTTCCGGGTTTTTTCGTCTATTCTGAAACGGTTGTCCACCCGTTCTCCCACCAGCCAGATGATGTCATCTCCGCAGCAAAGCACCCATTGCCGTTCTTTGCGCAGAAGGGAGAACTTGCGGTCGGTCAGGTAGTCGCTTACCTTCTTCCGGCCTTTCATGCCGAAGGGCACGAAGCTGTCTCCCTGCCTGCAAAGGCGCAGTGATAGGGGATGCTGGAGTTTGTCGGCATCAAAGCAGGCGGTAGCTTTGTCGCGTGGAATCATGAAATCCGGTGCATAGGGATGCTCTTTCATTTCCAATAACGGCTTTACGGCTTCCTGTACGGGTTCTATCAACAACGAGCCGCGGTCTTTGATGACACGCCAGCCGGGGGTGGCAAAGACTTTGCCGGGCTGTCCGTCCAATGTCCGGCAGATGTCCCTTACTTGTGCGGCGTTGAATCCAAGCGGATGCAGAATTTCAAATAAGACCGTTTCCGGTGCCGCTTCTTGCCTCAGGGCGCCGATACTTATGCCTTCCGGTGTCTTGACTCGCAGTTTGGCTTCTTCTATACCTATATTATATATAGAGGCGGCATCGTCCAGATGCTCTGCCGTTTTGAGGATGCTTTCCTTGACGGAGGGGTTTATCTCCTGCATCATGGGAAGCAGGTTCAAGCGTATTTTGTTGCGGGTATATTCGTCCTGCAGATTGGTGCTGTCCGTCACGTAGGCTTGCCCGATACTTTCCAGATAACCGACGATTTCCTTTCTGTCCAGGCAGAGCAAGGGGCGGACTATATGTCCGTTTCGGGGGCGTATACCCCGCAATCCGTTGATGCCGGTACCGCGAATCAGATTGAGCAGCAATGTCTCTACACTGTCATCTTGATGGTGGGCGACGGCAATGACAGCTGCACTGCATGCTTCCCTTGTTTTTTCGAACCACGCGTAGCGCAATTCCCTTGCAGCCATTTCGATGGAGATATGCCGTTCCTTTGCTTCCTGCTCCGTGTTGAAGTGGACGGTGTGCAGCGTCACCCGGTGCTCCAGGCAGAGTTGGCGTACAAAGTGCTCGTCGCGGTCGGATTCCGCTCCGCGCAGATGGAAGTTGCAATGGGCGGCTTCGCATGTGTATCCCAGGCTGAGGAGCAGGCGCAGCAACGCCACGGAGTCCGCCCCGCCGCTCAGTGCCACAAGTATCTTGTCGTCCAGCGAGAAGAGCTTGTGGCGCTCGATGTATTGTACTACCTTCTGCATATTCAACTATAGAGTGGTGCAAAGATAGTGCAAACGATTTTTATTGCCATATCTGCAAGTATCTATTTTCAGAATCTCTATCGGCTAAGGTCGTATTTGCTAAAAGCTAATCTTACCACAGCTGTGTTTTATGCATACCACACCTTTGTTCTTTTCTTACCACAGCTGTGGTAAGAAAAGAACAAAGGTGTGGTGAAGTTACGATTTAGTATCTCTGGAAGTAGTGTTCTGCCTTCTGGGCATTATTGTTTAGTGTCTCTTATTTAAAAACATTCTAAATTATTTGTGCCTTGCGGACATAAGTATTATCTTTGCCCCCAAAATAGAAAAGAAAGGCAGAAAGACTATGCGTTTGTCCGAATTGAATACCGGTGAAAAAGGTGTAATCGTAAAAGTGCTGGGACACGGTGGTTTCCGCAAACGGATTGTGGAAATGGGATTTATTAAAGGTAAAACAGTGGAGGTCTTGCTGAATGCCCCACTACGCGACCCTATCAAATACAAAGTAATGGGATATGAGATTTCTCTTCGTCGGCAGGAGGCTGAGATGATAGAGATTATCAGTGAGCAGGAAGCTAAGGAGCAGGCTGTGCAGCCCGATTACCACGAGGGGTTGGGCGAAAACATGCATCTGGGCGAAGATGAGCTGAAGCAACTGGCCCTCGGCAAACGCCGCACCATAAATGTGGCTTTGGTGGGAAATCCCAACTGTGGTAAAACTTCTCTTTTCAACATCGCTTCCGGTTCGCACGAGCATGTGGGCAATTACAGTGGCGTTACGGTAGATGCCAAGGAGGGGTATTTTGATTTCCAAGGTTACCACTTCCGTATTGTCGACCTTCCCGGAACCTATTCCCTCTCGGCCTACTCCCCTGAAGAAATCTATGTCCGCCGGCACATTATCAATGAAACGCCGGATATCATTATCAATGTTGTGGACTCTTCCAACCTGGAACGCAATCTCTATCTCACCACCCAGCTGATTGACATGAACGTGCGCATGGTGATTGCACTGAACATGTACGATGAGCTGGAAGCCAGTGGAAACACGCTGGACTATGTAAAGCTCAGCCAGTTGTTCGGAGTTCCGATGTTGCCTACGGTCAGCCGTAGCGGAAAAGGCATTGAACAGCTGTTCCATGTGATTATCAATATTTACGAAGGCGGCGACTTCCTCGACCATAAGGGCAGGATGCGCAGCGAGATATTGAGTGACCTTCGCAGCTGGCATCAGGAGTATGTTCCCGACCATGACTTCGGCAGCCATAAAGAAGAGATAGAACAGCCGCGTGGCTTCTACCGTCATATCCATATCAATCACGGTCCCGAGCTGGAACGTAGCATTGAGGAGGTGAAGCGCGTCATCAGCGTCAATGAGAACATCCGCCACAAATATTCCACGCGTTTCCTTGCCATCAAGTTGCTGGAGAACGACGAAGACTTGAAAAAGATTGTGGAGGAGTTGCCCAATGGAAAGGAGATTCTTGCTGTCCGCGACCGGGAAGAGGCACGGATTGCCGAGGTGGTGAACGAGGAGAGCGAGCAGGCCATCACCGATGCCAAGTATGGTTTTATAGCCGGTGCCCTGCGCGAGACCTATGTGGACAATCATCAGGATACGTCGCGCACTACTCAAATCATAGACTCAATCGTTACTCACCGTGTATGGGGTTATCCCATTTTCTTCCTTTTCCTTTATCTGATGTTCGAAGGCACCTTTGTGCTGGGCGACTATCCTATGCAGGGGATTGAATGGCTGGTAGGCGAATTGGGCGACCTGATATGCAACAACATGTCCGAAGGACCGCTGAAGGACCTTCTGGTGGATGGTATTATCGGAGGTGTGGGCGGTGTCATTGTTTTCCTGCCGAATATTCTGTTGCTCTATTTCTTTATTTCCTTGATGGAAGACTCGGGCTATATGGCACGTGCCGCTTTCATTATGGATAAGATTATGCATAAAATGGGGCTGCATGGAAAGTCTTTCATTCCGCTGATTATGGGCTTTGGGTGTAATGTGCCCGCCATTATGGCTTCGCGTACCATCGAGAACCGCAAGAGCCGTCTGGTGACGATGCTCATCAATCCGCTGATGTCGTGCAGCGCTCGTCTACCCATCTATTTATTGCTGGTAGGCGCCTTCTTCCCGAACAATGCGAGCTTTGTGCTGTTAGTAATCTATGCCATCGGCATTCTGTTGGCAGTGGTCATGGCACGTCTTTTCTGCCGCTTTCTGGTGAAAGGAGACGATACGCCGTTTGTCATGGAGCTGCCGCCTTATCGTATGCCGACGTCCAAGGCCATCTTCCGCCATACGTGGGAGAAGGGGGCGCAGTATCTCCGCAAGATGGGAGGCATCATTATGGTGGCATCCATCGTTATCTGGGCATTGGGATATTATCCCAACCACGATGAATATGAAAGTGTGACGGAACAGCAGGAGAATTCCTACATCGGCCGGATTGGTAAAGCCATGGAACCGGTCATCGAACCGTTGGGATTCGACTGGAAACTGGGCATCGGCATCCTTTCCGGCGTGGGCGCCAAGGAGCTGGTGGTAAGCACGCTCGGAGTGCTTTATGCCGACGATGCCGAGGCAGATGCCGTAAGCTTGGGTGAACGCATTCCGATAACGCCCCTGGTGGCTTTCGGTTACATGGTGTTTGTGCTGATTTATTTTCCGTGCATCGCCACGTTGGCAGCCATTAAAGGGGAGTCGGGCAGTTGGAAGTGGGCCGTGTTTGCGGGGCTTTATACTACTGCGCTGGCCTGGCTGATGTCTTTCGCAATTTATCAGATAGGAGGTCTGTTTTTATGATGAATAGTTGGCAGGAGTGGGTAGTAGCCTTATTGTTGTTGCTCTGCGCTGTGCGGATTGGCATGAGTATTTATTCTTTTTCTCATCGGGTCAAAGAAAATGGTAATCCGTGTGATAGTTGTGCAAGTGGCTGTGAACTAAAGAATTTGTATGATAAGAAGCGTGCGGAGTGCAGTGGAGTGACGAAAAAAAAGAAGAAAAGTTGTTGCGGATAGTTGGTAGTTTCAAAAAAAGTGCTACCTTTGCATCCGCAAACGAGAAATAAAGAGTTCTTGTAAGAACCGGTACCTTGGATGAGTGGCTTAGTCAGCGGTCTGCAAAACCGTGTACGGCAGTTCGAATCTGCCAGGTACCTCGAAGAATAAAACTCCGAAACTGCTTTTTAAAAGTGTTTCGGAGTTTTTTGTTATAGGGAATTGTTTGCCCATTCTATAAAATATCATTCGCTGAATAGTTACAGCTTACTTATTAAAGATTGAATAAAATGAAAAAAGTTGGATTTCTGATTTTCTGTCTGTTTGCTATGTGCAGCATGGCAGGCAAGGCGCAGGATGTAGTGGCGGACAGTACCGGCTACATCGTTAAGGTAGGGGAGATGGCTCCAGATTTTACAGTGAAGCTGACGGATGGGAAAAGCATTACCCTTTCGGGACTTCGTGGGAAGGTGGTCATGTTGCAGTTTACCGCGAGCTGGTGTGGGGTATGCCGTAAGGAGATGCCTTTCATTGAGAAGGATATATGGCTGAAGCATAAGTCGAATCCGGATTTTATGCTGATTGGCATCGACCGTGACGAGCCGTTGGAGAAAGTGATTGCTTTTGGTAAGTCAACCGGAGTGACCTATCCTTTGGGGCTGGACCCGGGAGCGGATATATTTGCGAAGTATGCGCTCCGCAAGGCAGGCATCACACGCAATGTCCTAATTGATAAGGAAGGGCGTATTGTGAAGCTGACACGTTTGTATAACCCTGAAGAATTTGCTTCTCTGGTGAAGGAGATTGACGGGATGCTTTCTGAATAGCAGGCATAGGCAAGATATAAAAAAAAGAAGTGCCCCCTAAAAGTTTTTGTCTAACTTTTAGGGGGCACTTCACTTTTATGCTTGTCGGGATAGTTTGGCAAGATAGTCATAATGTGTACCCTCTTTCACCAGCTCTGCTTTGAAGCCGTTTTCGGCAGCATAGATGCTCAGGGTCTGAAAGTCGATATAGAGCCAGTCAAAGGAGTCGCCTTTGACATTCTTGTATTGCATCTGGAAGTCTACCTCTCCGTAGTAATCACCGGCAAGGTTGATAACAATACTGCCATCTTCCTCTTCGAACAGATAGCTCAGGTTGCTGGAATCCATTAAAACACAGCCTCCAGGCCGGAGCAGTAGCTTCATCTTCCGGAAAAAATCAGGCAGATTCTCCAACTTTCCGATAATGCCGGAACCGTTCATCAGCATCAGGATAGTGTCGTATTCATCGGCAAACTGTTCATTGAACAGATTGGTTTGTGACACGCTACGCACACCTCGCTGCTTCATCACCTCCACGGAAAGCGGGGAAATGTCGATGGCATGGACCTCTTTTCCGGCTTCTTGCAGGGCAAGGCTATGGCAACCGCTACCGGCACCCACATCCAGAATCTTTCCGGTCGCCATTTGCAGAGCAGTACGCTCCAGCAAGGGCATTTGCTTTTCTGTGCGGAATAGCTCTTCGACGGGAATTTCGTCCTCATCGAATTGTGAAGAGAACACGCGTAGGCGGTCGGCTTTATGCCGTTTAAAGTAATCGGCTATGGCTGCGCCCATCGGGTCCTTGTCGGCAGGCAATAAGGCTGTATTTATCATTTCTTATGTCTGTTAGCGCGTTTGCGGCGGATTTCTGCTTTCATTTTGGCTGAGGCGGAACCGTGTTGCCCGGTAATGTAGGTTTTCTTCTTGGCTTTGGTCTTTATCTTGTTTTCTTCTTTAGGTTTGTCCTTTTTGCCTTTGAAGACAATACCACCCATCATCGCTTCTTCTATACTCATATATTTCGTTGTTTTAGTGATGTAAAATATCATTTCTCCGGCAGTACCTCAATCCAATAGTCATCCGGGTCATTGATAAAGTACAGTCCCATTGCTGTGTTTTCGAAACATACCCATCCGTTTTCCTTATGGTATTGGCGTATGGCGTCGTAATTGCCGGATACGCGGAAGCAGAGGTGACTCTCGTTCTCTCCTAATTCGTAGGCTTGTGGGTGCTCCTTCAAGCAGGTCAGTTCCAGCAGAAAGCCGGTACTGCCGTCGGTCAGATAGACCAAAGTGAAAGAGCCGTCGGACGACTCTTTCCTATGATGTTCTTTCAGCCCCAGTGCCTTTTCGTAGAATGCGATGCTACGTTCCAGGTTGGTGACATTGATATTAAAATGGTCGAATTTACTTTTTATTTCCATTTGTTTATTCCTGATTTGATTATTTACAATTTGCAGTCTGCGTGTGCGGTCATTTGACCATTGCTTTCAGAATTTCGCCTACATACGTGCGTGGCATACCTTCCATCGTTGCCGGTGAAGGCAGCTTCTTACATTCCAGAATGACCGTAGGCTCTGTCTGTCCCGTAGGATAGAAACGGATGGTATAGCTTTCTGCTTTTTCCATTTGTTCATACGGCTGGTCGGGCGACAGTATGCTGAATACAACTGGTTTGCCGTTGACTTTGCCCAAAGAACCTCCGGAGTTTGCTGTCATCATGGTCATGTTGAAAGGCTCTTGGCCGATGACGATAACCAATTTGCCTGCTCCGGTCTGGATGGCATCGGCTGACAATTGCTCGGGGGCTATGGTTTTGTATTCTTGCTGCTGGCTCTTTTGGGCAGGAACCAGTGCGGCAGGTTTCTTGACTTGGGGCACTTCGATGACTTGGGCATCTTTCACGATGCCTTCGGATGCCTTTTCAGCAGCCTGGGCAGGTTCCACGGTAACTTGTTTCTTCGGGGTGATTACCGTCGGACCGGAATTGACGACAGCCTTCACCTCTTTCTTTTCTTCCTTCTTTTCTTCTACCGGAGCTTTGGCAGTGGTGGCGCTCAATGCTTCTGCTGCTCCCAGGCAAAGGTCATCAACGAAGTCTACGGTTTTTCTGCGCCACTTGGCAAGTCCGCGTACCAGTTTGGTCTTCGCCTTGTTCAAGGCATACTTGTCTACAATCCACTCCTCGGCGGTATATTTTTCTTTTCCTTCGCGGTAGTTAAACCGTATCTTTTCTACTTCGAGCACGCTCTTTTCGGGTTGGCAGGTCACAGTCAGCTGGTAAAGGATTTTGGTACGGTCTAATGACAGAGCCGTAGAACTGAATACAATCCATTCATCCCCGATACCTACAATTTGTCCTTTCTCTTTGTCTGAGAATACTACACGGCTGGTATTTTCATTCTCTTTCAGACGGGCATCCATCCAGCCGAGCAGACGTTCGTAGATTTCATCCTGAGACATGCCGGGGATGCTGAACTCTTTGGTGAATACCACTTTGCCGTCCACCTCGGGAACAGCACCGGCCAGATATTTACTGTCGTCCTTATCCTGCGCCTGCAGCATGGCCGGCAGACAAAGGCAAAACAGTGTAAAAAGAAGTTGTGTCAAATTTTTCATAATAGTATGTGTTTTAATTATTAATTTACGAATTATGGGCTACAAGTTGGGGAGTTCGAAACTTTCACCACGGTGTGCAATGCTCAGAAAGCGGCATCCCTTGCTCTCGGCAAACTGCCGGAAGGCGTTGCCTCCCTGATAATCTTCGCTGAAGTGCATCGGTACAAATATAGTGATTTTTATTCGTTCCACGAATTGTTCTGCTCCACGCATATAATCTTTTCCGATACGGCTGTCCACCGGAAACATGACTACATCTACGGCAGGTGCAGTTTGCTGCAGCTCTCTCACTTCGGCCAGAAAGTCACCTTCGGCCTTGCGTATTTCCTGCGGAGTAGATTCCTCGCTCCAGTGCCAGTTGTTTAGGTCACCGGCATGGAACAGTCGCCTGCCCTGCAGGTCTATCAGGAAGGAGATACCCACATCGGTAGAACCGAAGGCCTGGATACGGATATGTTCGTCTTCGTAGGTGTCGCCCTTATTGATGTAGGTGGCATCTTCCGCTGAGGCGCGGCGGTGCTTCAGGATGTCTTTGGAGAATATGTAGCGGATGTCGGGCCGCAGTTTTTTCCATGAAAGAACTTCGCGATTGAAGTGGTCGGGATGGAAATGCGAGCATAGTACGTAGAGTACGCCCGGCTTTTCCAAGAGATAGTCGTGCACGATACCTTTATTGAAAACCTCTTCCGAGGAATCTTTATAGTAATCGATAATGACCGTCACTCCGTCCGCTTCAATCGCGAAGCCGCTATGGTAGATGTAATCAAGTTTCATTTACGGATTGAATTATAGCGCAATATTACAAAAAACGCTACACAAACTTCCGGTTTAAGCTGTTATTTTATGCAAAAGCACGCTACATCGGTACTTCTATGAAGAGAATGTGAGAGTCTTTCAATGTTTCCAGCTCAAAACTGCCGGTTTCGTATACTCCCATTCCGTCACGGCGTGAGAGTATTGTGCCGTCCACTTTGACTTCACCCTCCATTACGAAGATGTAGACACCGGAATGCGATTGGTGCATGTGGTAGTCAATCTTCTTTCTGGCTTCTATTTCACCGATAGAGAACCAGGTCTGTTGTAGCAATCTGGCAGGAGCATCGCCGTCAGGGGATACTATTAGTGCCATTTCATTTTTGCGCAGAAGTGGACGTACGTCGAAGTCCTGGTATGCGGGTGGTGTGTTCAGCTTTTCGGGCATCACCCAGATTTGCAGGAATTCTACCGCTTCAGTGTCACTGCCGTTCATTTCGCTGTGGTAGATGCCGGTGCCGGCACTCATGGTTTGTATATCTCCCGGAGTGATGACGCGGCTGTTCTGATGACTGTCCCCATGTTTCAGTTTCCCTTTCAGGGGAATGGAGATGATTTCCATATTTTTATGAGGATGTGTGCCGAAGCCCTTTCCCGGAGCCACACGGTCGTCGTTCAGTACACGCAAGGCGCCGAAATTCATCCGGCGGGGATTGTAATACTCGTCGAAACTGAAGGTGTGGTGGCTGTCAAGCCAATCATATAGGGAATGACCTCTGCTGTCTGATTTGTCTATAACTTTTTTCATAATTTATTCCTTTTCTTAAAATGGTTTATGTACTAGTAACGCTTTGGAAAGCTATAAAGTTTAAAAACCGATGTCTAAGAATTTATAAATGAGTGGGGACTATGCCTTGACCTCGTTCTCCAGTGGCTTATGGTTCATAAAATCTTTGATGTTCTGCAAGGTTGTCGAAGCAATGTTTGCCAGTGCCTCGCGTGTGAAAAAGGCCTGGTGCGAAGTGACGATGACATTATTGAAGGACAGTAGCCGCGCCAGGGTATCGTCATCAATGATTTTGTCCGATTGGTCTTCATAGAAGTATTCGCTTTCCTCTTCGTACACATCCAGGCCGGCAGAGCCGATTTTCTTGTTTTTTAGTCCTTCAATCAGGGCGTTGGTATGGATGAGTTGTCCACGTCCGGTATTGATAATCATTACTCCGTCCTTCATTTTACTGATGGAATAGTCGTTGATGAGATATTTGGTCTGTTCAGTCAGCGGGCAGTGCAGGGAGATGATATCCGAATTGTGATATAGCTCATCCAGGCTGGTATATACCACTTGATGTTCACGGGCGAAATTATAGTCGGGATAGAGGTCGTAGGCAAGAATATTCATGCCGAATCCACGCAGGATACATATCAGTTTCTTGGCTATTTTTCCCGTGCCGATGATGCCTGCAGTTTTTCCGTACATGTCGAAGCCCAGAAGTCCGTGCAGCGAGAAGTTTCCGTCTCGTGTCCGCCAGGTGGCACGTGGAATTTTACGGTTGAGGGATAACATCAGGGCAACGGTATATTCTGCTACGGCATAAGGGGAGTAAGCAGGGACACGCACTACGGTAATGCCACAGTCGGCAGCTGCCTTTAAATCTACATTGTTGTAGCCGGCGCAGCGCAACGCCAATAATTTCACGCCGTTGTCTGCCATCAGACGGATAACTTCGGTATCGGCCGTGTCGTTCACGAAAATACAGACTGCATCTACTCCTTGGGTTAAAATAACGTTGTGCTTGTTAAGATGCCCTTTATAGTAGCGGAGCTCAAAACCATATTCCTTGTTTTTTTCGTTGAAAGACGCTTCATCATAAGGTTTGCTGCCAAAAAATGCGATAGTGTATGCCATGGGATTTGTTGTTTTTTAAAATGTTACATAATTATAGGGAGATAACAAGTGGAAAGTTGATATGGTTCAGTGGCCGGAAGGATTCATAAAATGATAATTATTTCTATTTGTTTCATCAGAAACTATTTGGTATTTCAATTAAAGTTCTATATTAGGATAACTTTATGCACAAAATTCTTTTTCATGTGCAATATTATTGTACCTTTGCGCCCGAAAACAATTAAAAAAGATTTAGATGAGAAAATTTTCGTTGATTGGCATTGCGATGTTAATCGTTTCAATTCCAACTTTTGCGGGTGGTATCCTAACAAATACAAATCAGCATGTATCTTTTCTTAGAATGTTAGCGCGTGGTGCTTCCATTGATATTGACGGTGTCTATTCTAATCCGGCCGGTTTGGCCTTTCTGCCGGAAGATGGTCTCTATTTGTCTTTGAATGGACAAAGTGCTTATCAGACCCGTAACATAAAAGCGACATTTCCCTTGTTTATTGAAGATGGGAATACACGTTATTATAAAGGAAAAGCTTCTGCTCCTTTCATTCCTAGTTTTCAAGGTGCATATAAAAAAGGAGACTGGACTATTTCCGGTAGCTTTGCTGTTGTAGGTGGTGGCGGTAAGGCATCGTTTGATGATGGTTTGGGTATGTTCGATTCAATGGTGATGGGACAAGTCCATACTATTTCGGGTGGTCAAATCACTCCCAATATGTATTCTATCAATAGTGCAATGGATGGAAGCCAGTTTATTTATGGTGTGCAATTGGGGTTGTCGTATCAAGTTAATGATTGGTTAGGTGTGTTTGCCGGTGGACGTATGAATTATTTTACCGGTGGGTATGAAGGATTTCTGACTGCAACAGCACACAGTAATATTCCTACTTATGGTGGCATGGAATTGGTTGGTATCGATTTAGACTGCGACCAGACCGGCTGGGGATTGACCCCTATCTTGGGAGCTGATGTGAAGTTGGGCAAATGGAATATTGGGTTGAAGTACGAGTTTATGACAAGTCTTAATCTCGAAAATAAAACCAAAAAAGCTGAAGTGCGTGCAATGGGAACTGCTATGGGAGATGAAGGGAATCCTTTGGCTGACTATAAGGATGGTGTGAATACTCCGAGTGATATCCCTGCATTATTGACTGCAGCTGTTGGTTATGAATTCCTTCCTACGCTTCGTGCAACGCTGGAATATCACCATTTTTTTGATAAAGCGGCAGGGATGGCCAATGATAAGCAGAAAGCGTTGAAGCATGGCACACATGAAATTTTGATTGGTGCAGAATGGGATATAGCTAAACAGCTGACCATCAGTGGTGGTTATCAGCGTACAGATTATGGCTTGGCTGATGATTTTCAGAGTGATATAAGTTTTTCATGTGACTCTTATTCACTGGGGTTTGGTGCTGCCATCAAAATGACAAAGCATTTGACTATGAATATAGCCTATTTTTGGACAAACTATGATGATTATACAAAGAAGATAAGTGAAACCACCAAGAATGTTTATAGCCGTACTAATAAAGTGTTTGGTCTTGGTGTTGACTATAAGTTCTGATTTCACAATCCTACCTTTATATATTAAGAAGCCGTCTCAAATATCGATTTGAGGCGGCTTCTTTCTTATTTTATATTGGATTAGAAAGAATACTGTACAAGCAGGTTCATACGGTTGGCATGGTTGGTGGAATTGTCGAAGTTGGTGCGCCAGCCACGCAGATATTCAGCGCCTACCTGCATGTTCGGGGTTACGTTCCAGAATACGTTGGCTACGAAATACTGTCCGTAGCGGTAGGTACTTGGCAGGTCGTTGGGATAACCGTCTTCAGAGTAAAGGCGGGACATGCTGTAAGTGCTTGAAAGGAATACCTTTGGAGAAATGTTATATTGTAGACCTGCATACCAGCCCAGCATGGGCAATGCCTGCATTTTGCCTTCCTTTTCGGGATTGGGGACAATATCGACGTTCAGATTACTGATGTCATTCAGGTATTGCCCGATACCTTTACCATAGTTGATTTGTCCGAATGCCTGCCATTTTTTACCGAGGTTAAAGGTCGTTGAGGCTTGTACACCGTATCCGGTGACGCTGGAAGCCTTGTCCCTTTCCGTGCTGGTATATGTCATGCTGCGGATGATACCTCCTACACGCAGATGACTGCTGCTGTTCCAACTGTATTGTGCCGAAGCTGTGAAGTCCGGCATGCGTTGCTGGGCAATTTCGAATTGGCTGCTTGTTGTGCCGTCAACGGCAGGCGCCTCGATGGAAGCTTGGAAACGAAAGTCTTTCAGCCCTTTATAAGTATATGACAATTGTGTAGCGCGGTAGAACGTGGCACCGTTGGGCCCCTGGAAGTCAATGGTGGAGGGGAGGGCGCCTAAGTCCATGAAACCGCCGTAAGTATATCCCACCGTTATATTTCGGAATGACATATAAGCATTCCGTAGCTGGAATGTTTTGTCTCCTCCTCGGAAATTTCCGGCTGTATAGACTGTGAAGTCACCCAATAGCCGGGTGTGTCCGACTAATTTCAGAAAGATAGTGGCCGTACTGGCATCCATTTGAAATTGATTTTTGATTTTACTACTGCTTGGAATGTTGGCAGGAACAAAGTCAATATCATCCACAATACCTCCAAAATCATACTCGCCGGTGGCACGGACATACCCTCCGATACCCAGGGCGAATTTGCCTTGTTTGTCCATCAATAGGAAGCGGGGAGCTTTCGGGTCATGGATGTAAGGCAATTGCGACTCATTCATGATGCGGATAATCTCGTCGCCCGCTTTGTCGATAGTAACTATGACAATGCCGTTGGGGGCTTCGTCATCGATGATCTCTTTTTTTTGTGCATGGATAGTGGACAAGGGAAGTCCGGCTACGCACAACAGAAACATTGCTTTTAAGATTGTTTTCATTTAAGTTAGGTTTTGATGAATGTGCTTTCAACAACTTAAATGAAAAAAGGTTTTGTAGTCTTGGAGGAGGAAAGGAGGTTATTCCGTCAGTATTCTTGCCTTGAATGAAGATCGTATGCAAAATTACCCTTACCCTAATTTCCGGAATAACCTCCTGAGAATGTGTGTTAAGTTACTTATTTTTTCATGACGGCATTCCACAGCGCTTTGCGTAGAGTTCCCATGGTGTCATCGCCTTCATAATCCCAGAACATCATGCCTTTCATGCCATTTTTTAATATCCATTCACCTTTTGCGGCAATACTGCGGGGATTGTCGTAACCACAGTAGAAACTGCCGTTTTTGGTGACATAGGGGACATTGCCTTCTGTATCCCAATTTTCGATGACATAGCCGTCATCCTTACTCAGGTTGAGAATATCCCGATAATTGATGCTGCCGCCGGCATTGAAATCGGCTCTTCCGTAGAACGGAATTCCCAACACTAATTTGTCGGCAGATACCCCTGCATTCAGGTATTCGTCTACGGAACGCTGGCAGTCCCAGTAATTACTTGGCTTGTTCAATGCTGATTGATGCTGGGGGGCATCAACCAGATCATAGGCCATGATATTGACGAAATCTACATACGGGTCTACGGCCTTTACATCAATATATTTATAGCCTTCGCCTTGGGGACGCTTGTCCATGCAATAACCTGCATAGGTCAATAGGGTGGACTGCCCCAACGCTGCACGCAGGTCTTTCATCAATAGGGTGAAGTTTTCCACATCTACCAACTCGTCATAGGCATTGCTGCCGAAGGTCATACCGGGAAATTCCCAGTCAATGTCAATACCGTCTATGCCCTCACTCGAAACAAAGGCTTTGCAGTCTTGTGCGAATTGCTTGCGCATTTCCGGACTCTTCGCCAGGGCGGAGAAACCTCCGTCCTGGGAATTGTCAGTATTGGAAACGCTATTGGTAAAAGAGAGTAATATCTTCACATATGGATACTGGCTCTTTATTTTCTTTACCTTATCAAAACGGGATTTATCACCTTGCAGGCCAAACTTTTCATAAATTCCGTTTTTAACATATAATTCTGCAAAAGCGTAGTTTATGTGGGTCAGGTATTTGGCATCGGGTATGGATGTGCCATAATAAGTGACGTAGCCCAATGCAACCCGGCCTGCAACCTGCTCGGCCATTTCGGTCTCGTTGTCTTCATTTCCCGGAGCTGGCAGTCCGGGCATGTAGTCGTCATTGTGACATGCGGCTACTAGAAAGACAGTAGCTATTATAAATAGCAGTTTCCTTTTCATAGAGAGTGCATATTATTCAGAATCGGTTTCTGCTTCAGTCTTGAAATAAGCATACCAGCCGCTGTCGTCCCAATCCACACCACCGCTATACTTGCCGGGATGATAGATTGTGATATAGTTCTCATCCAGTGTCAGCAGCCAGAATTTGTTGCTGCC
Source organism: Bacteroides sp. AR20 (assembly GCF_964250605.1). Lineage (NCBI taxonomy): Bacteria > Pseudomonadati > Bacteroidota > Bacteroidia > Bacteroidales > Bacteroidaceae > Bacteroides > Bacteroides sp. AR20. The sequence goes on from NZ_CAXUGK010000005.1 coordinate 52,879, forward strand.
TACGCTTTGTCCGTTGTCGTCATAATTTCCTCCGATGGTGGGGATACTTGTTATCAGTTCACCCAGTACTCCGTCTTCCGGTTTTTCGTGTGTGAAGGAGAAAGTACCTTCTGCCTTCAGGTTTCCGCTGGCATCATAGGTTTTCATCTTGTTTCCGTCGAATTCGAATACCATGGACTGGTCTCCCGCTTCGGCGGCAGTGACATTGGCCCACCAGGCAAAATTTGATTCGGGAGTATAGCCTGCACTGGTATATTTCCAGCCTCCATGAGCCCCCATATTGCAGACGGAACCCCAGCTGACTTCACGGAATTTCCAGGTCTTCTTGGCAGATTTGTCACTCTTGTCGGTTGCACCGGTGAAGTAAGTGGACCAATCGTCGAATACATTGGTCACAGTCACTACAACCGGCTCTGTCTTGATAATCTGATTGGCGGAAATGCCCATATAGTAGATGGAATAGTCCGCATTGGACTCCATGATGACCGTAGCGTTGTCCGTGACCAGAGTCTTACTTTGTTTACTTCCTTCGCCCCCCCATTCTATGTGCCATGAACCGCCAATGTCCGGGCGGGAGTTTTTCAGGGCGATATACTGGTCGCCTTCCACTACTCCGTCTTGGTTGGGGAAGGGTTGGGTAATGGATATGGCGGCTTGTAATGCCTCCTTGGTTATGGGTGTACCGGCATCAGTCACATATTTGTCTCGCAAGTCTTCGTCTTCGATAGGATCGCATGCAGTAACGATGAAGGCTGAAGCAAGCATTGCTATCAATATTTTTGTTACTTTCATATTGTCTTTATTTATAGGTTAATACTCTTACATATTGTTCCAATCCGAGAACTGGGCAGATGCATCCCAGCCTGGATTCTGCTCAAGGACTCCATTGGAGATGTCGATTTCGTCTTGCGGAATGGGCCAGTAGCCTTGGGTTGCTTGTAGGCGTTTCTTATAGTCGAATTTGACCATCGGTACCACCGTAGCGGCATTTATTATATTGAACCCGGTCTGTTTGTTGAGTATGTCACCGGCTTCCTCAAGCGAAGGACCCGACCAGCGAAGGATATCCCACCAGCGGATGGACTCGAATGCAAGTTCCCAGCGGCGTTCCTGCTTGATGGCTTCCAGGGAGTAGGCCACCGGAGCCAAGTGGGAGCGGGCACGTACCTTGTTCAGACCCGTAGCGTCTTGTTTCAGCTCGGACTGCATGAGCAGAACGTCGGCAAAACGGATATGAATCAAGTCGGCAATTTGGAGTAGCTGTTGGGATGTCTGCGAAGATATTCCGGGGAACATCTGCTTGCCGAAAGGTTCGATTTTGCCTTCATTGTAGGAATTGATATTGATGTATTTTTTCTGGAAATAGCCGGTTTGTTCATAGTAACGATAGGATACGGTATATTCCGGTTCACCCTCGTCCATGGTGCAGTCCATCAGTACATTGCCGGCAACATTCGGATCAAGTGCTTTGTACGACCATATGGAACCGGTCAGACGGGGATCCTCCTTGTAACCGTCCGTATAGGTCTGCTTGGCGGCCCAGTCTTTCCATTCGTTGACCATAGCCGGAGATACAGGGCCAGCTCCCCAACCGGTGCCGAAGGGATAACTGTCTTTGTTGGAATAGTTGTCGGCAGACGGTGAATAGAATTGCGCGCATGTGTTGGAGAACCAGGTATAGGTCCAGTCGGATTTCAGGTTATGCTTGTTGGCGAATAAAGTTTCGTCGGAACTGTTTCCTTCCCATTTCAGGTTATGGTTGATAACGTATTGGTAACGGAACCCTTCGGTATTGTCTTCGGTAGCATCGTTGGTGTAGGCCCAGATGTTGCGTTGGTCGGACACCAGTTTATGACCGGAGTTGTTTACACAGTCATCTATCCAAGAGATGACCTCCTCTTTGGTAGTTCCGTTGGGGAGCTCGTTTTTTTCGTAGCGTCCGGTATAGAAAAGGAATACACGTGCCATCATGGCTTCGGCAGCATATTTTGTAGCGTGTCCGGTCATGTCTGAGCCTTTCGGATAAATCTTTGCCGGCATCATTTCGATAGCGTTTTTCAAGTCGGCTGCAATCTGGGTGTAGATTTCGTCTACGGATGCACGCGGCAGGTTGGTACTTTCCAGTGTGGTGCGTAAAGGAACTCCGCCAAAGACTTGTGCCAGCTCATAATAAGCCATGGCACGTAGGAAGTAGGACTCACCGAAAAGTCGGTTACGTTCGCTCTCGCTGGACCATGATTTCACATTCTCCATTGTGTTGATGGCATTGTTGGCACGGTTGATAAGGGTGTAGCAACGGTCCCAGATACCGGCAAATGTATTCAGATTGCCACTGTACATAAGGAAGTTGGTGGCACAGTTGTTGGAGTAGGAGAGGTTGCCTCCCAGACAGTCGTCACCTGCCAACTGGGCAATGTAATACTGGGAAGAGGTTTCAGGACTTTCAAACAACAGATGGGCGTATATGGCCGTCACCATCTCTTGGGCATCCTTTTCTGTCTCCGGGAAGTTGGCGGTTGTCTTTTCGGTCAAAAGTTCCGAATCGAGGAAGTTTTCGCATCCTGAAAGAAGAATCAGTATTGCTGATGCTATGAATAATATCTTTTTCATAATTTCTTCGGTTAATTAGAATTTTACATTTAAGCCTATCATATAGGTACGTGCACTGGGGTAGTAGCCCAGGTCGATGCCTGATGCCCAACCATAATCGTCGCCACCGTAACCGATTTCCGGGTCCATACCGGAATAGCCGGTGAAGGTAAAGAGGTTCTGTGCGGTCAGATACAGGCGCAGCTGTTGTACCGGTAACTTCTTGAATGCTTTCTTGAAGTCGAATCCCACAGTGATGTTCTTTATCTTGAGATAGTCTCCATCTTCGATGTAAATGTCTGATACTCTGTTCCAGTTGGAGCTGGAAGCGCTGGACAGTCTCGGGAACTTGTTGGACGTACCTTCGCCGTGCCAGCGTTGGAATATCTCTGCTGTATAGTTATTCAAGGGTGAGGAGGAGAAGTCACGATAACACTTCAGAATCTGCTGGCCGAATGCGCCGTAAGTAGTGATTGAGAAGTCAATGGCCTTCCAGCTGGCATTCAGGGAAAGTCCCATTGTCAGGTCGGGATTCGGGTTACCTATCATAGTACGGTCATTGGCATCGAGCGTACCGCTATTGTCGGTGTCTGCCCAGATTACGTCACCCGGCTGTGTCTTGTCGCCGTTCAGTTTCGGACCTTTGTAGTTGTCTATCTGTTCCTGGTTCTGGAATATGCCGTTACTCTTGTAGCCGTAGAAGTAGCCGATGGGTTTGCCTACTTCAGCACGGAAGCACTCTTCGGCTCCTTCCCACAGAACGCTGCCGCTACCGTGGATGATTCCGTCTTTGTTGGCAATCTTGGTCACTTCATTCTTGTTGTGAGCAAGGGTCAGGTTGGCTCCATATTGGAAATCCTTTCCGATGTTGTCGTTCCAGTGGAGTCCTACTTCAATACCCGTGTTTTTTACATTACCGCCATTGACGGACACTGCATTGGCACCGAAGGAAGAGAGTACCGGAGCCGTAACCAGCCAGTCTCTGGTATTTTTGTTATACCAGTCGAATTCAAAGCCCAGGCGGTTGTTCAAGAAGCGTGCATCGATACCGAAATTCAATTGCTCCTGTGTTTCCCAGGTAAGGTCCGGGTTGGTCAGTCGGTAGGCGTATGAACCGGTACTGATGAGGTCCATGGAGTCGCCGAACGTATAACCGCCATATCCGTTGTTGGAAGTTATCAGTGAAAGATATTGGAAAGTAGATACATTACAGTTACCGTTTTGCCCCCAGGAAGCGCGTAGCTTTAAGAAGTCCAGCCATTTGATTCCTGACATGAAGGACTCGTTGCTGATAACCCATCCGGCGGATACTGAAGGGAAGTAGCCCCAGCGGTGTCCGCGGGCAAAAGTGGAGGAACCGTCCGCACGCATGATGACAGAAGCCATGTATTTCTCTTGATAGTTGTAGTTGATACGTCCGAAGAAGGAGGCGATGGAACCTTCCCCGTTAGGCTTGCCAGTCAAGGAGGACACACTGTTGGCGGTCAATGGAACATTGGACAAATAAGCGTGCTTGAAGTCATAGAAGTTTGAGCCTATGGCTGAACCGCTCATTTCTTCTCCCATACCCCATTTTTCAATACTCTGACCTACCAGGACGTCGATGTTATGGTCATCGATATTGAAGATGTAGTTGGCTGTATTGTCCCATGACCAACGGTTATACATAGACATGGATTGGGTAACCTTGTCTTCTGCGTTGTTGAGTGACGCACTCAGATAATCGAATCTCGGCAAATAGGAACGATAACTGGAGGCTCCCATGATGTAACCGAACTGGCTCTTGATACGCAGGTTCTTGATGGGTTGCAGTTCTGCATAGAAGCTGCTCTGCATGTAATGGGATTTGCTTAGGTTCTGGTTCATATAGTAGTCCAGATAAGCTATCGGGTTTTTATTGGCTCCGTTGGAGATATCCCATTTGTAGTTGTCCTTTTCCTGGTCTGCGTAGAGGTAGTAGTCTCCGTCTGAATTGTAAGGGTGCATCAACGGGCTCATGATGAGCATATTGTGCACTCCGTTCCAATAAATGCCGCCGGTTCCGAATGAACCTTGTGTTTGTGAATATTTGTAGTTGATGGTTTCGCCCACTTTCAGGAAGTCAAGATTGCCTTTTTTCATGACTACGTGGTCCGAGTTGACGCGGAAGTTGTAGCGGTTCATTTCTGGAAATTCGCCGGGAACTCCCATGGTGGCTTCTTGGTTGGTGTATGAAATACCTATGGCATATCTGGAACGGTCTGTTCCTCCGGTGATGTTGACTGCGTGGTTCTGTACCAATGCATCTTCATTCAGTACTTCCTTCAGCCAGTTTGTCCCTTTCCATGTTCCGTTCTGTATGGCCTGCAAATCCCTTTCCGGAATATAGGTCGCCCAGTTGTACGGACTCAATCCGTCCATTACACGGCCTTCATCCTGCATCATCATGTACTCTTGGGCATTGAGGATAGTAGGGATTTTGTAGAGGTTCTGCACGCCGACATAGCCGTCGTAACTGACTTCGGCAACGCCGGTTTTACCTCGTTTGGTGGTAATCAGGATAACGCCGTTGGCAGCACGCGCACCATAGATGGCGGCAGAAGCGGCATCCTTCAAGACGTCCAAAGATTCAATGTCACTCGGGTTCAGCCCGTCGATGCTACCGTTGGCAACTCCATCTACCACATAAAGCGGGGAGAAGGTTCCGGTAGTACCGATACCGCGGATATTCACCTTAAAGCCCGAACCCAGGAAGCCGTTGTTCTGTGTGATGTTGACACCCGGTGACTGGCTCTGCAAAGCGCCCAGGGCATCCACAGTGTTCAGCTTGGCTATGTCTTCCCCTTTCACTTGTACAGTGGCGCCGGTGACAAGTTTCTTTTTCTGTACACCGTAACCGACAACAACTACTTCATCCAGTAGTTCGGAATCTTCTGTAAGGGTGATTTTCATGTTGGCATCTGCTTTGGCTTCCTGCGTCTTATAGCCGATGTAGGAAATGACCAGGGTGGCACCTCTTTTTACGTTTAGCGAGAATTTACCGTATAAGTCGGTAGTAACTCCATTGGTAGTACCTTTTTCCAAGATACTTGCTCCGATGATAGGCTCTCCATTCTGGTCGACAATGATACCGCGGGCTGTTTGTGCCTGCATCTGTTCTGTCACTCCGAATGAATTTTCCGAATAGGTCTCTATTGCCATGATTTTGCTGCTTCCTATAAATAGGGAGGCGATGGCAATTGCTGTGAGGATTTTGTTGTTCGATGTTCCTCGTTTACGATTTTCATTCATAATAGATGTTTTTTGTTTAAGCTAATGGATCTCAAAATAAATAGGTTGAATAGAAGATGACACTAATAGTGTCTTGGGGCTTTCGGGTAAATCATAGGCATTCATTGTTTTTCTAAGGTTACTATATATAATATGGTATATTCTTGGTTAATATCAATGTGCTTTCCAGAGCTTCCGGATTGTTGTTATCAAATATAATCCTAATTTTCATTATTTAAAATATAGAATCGTATGTATTAAAATATGTTGTCCATTATTTTATTTGCTTAAGAAATTTGCGTGAATGAAATCTTGTTTGAGAGCAAACTTGGTTGCATGTTTTTGATTTTGTGCTAAAATCAGTTAATATATTGATTTTTATGCTATTGGTTTATGTTTTTTAAAACTATTGTAAATAATATTCTTGGTTTGGGAAATCTTATTTAAGTCTCGTTAACTAAATATGCACTGTCTGTAATTACTTCGAATAAAAAAAAGGAGCTTTGTCTTGCTTGAGTTTTAGTTAAAATATATGTTGTTTGTTCATTTGCAAAACTTGTTGTACCTTTGCAACCGGATTTAAAATGTATGATGCCGTGAATAGCGGTCGTGTATTCTAGAACACCACGTAAAAAACAGGAGTATGAAACAAAAAGTATCTGTACCTTTTATGTTGCTGGGCATTCTGTTCAATGTATGCCTGATTGCAGCCAATCTTCTTGAGACTAAAGTTATCCAGGTTTTTGGTATTACCGTAACAGCCGGATTGCTGGTCTTCCCGATTTCTTATATTATCAACGATTGCATTGCCGAGGTTTGGGGCTTTCGTAAAGCCCGCCTGATTATCTGGAGCGGTTTTGCCATGAACTTTTTTGTGGTAATGCTGGGACTGATAGCCGTGGCGTTGCCTGCCGCCCCTTTCTGGGATGGTGCCGCGCATTTCAATTTCGTTTTTGGAATGGCGCCCCGTATTGTCATAGCCAGTCTGACGGCATTCTTGGTGGGCTCTTTTCTGAATGCCTACGTAATGAGCCGCATGAAACTGGCAAGCAACGGGCGTAATTTCTCCGCACGTGCCATTTGGTCGACGGTGGTTGGTGAGACGGCAGACTCGTTGATTTTCTTTCCGGTTGCGTTCGGAGGAATCATTGCATGGCGGGAGTTGCTGGTGATGATGTGTATCCAGATTCTGCTGAAGTCCATGTACGAGGTATTGATACTGCCTGTGACTATCCGTGTGGTAAAAGCTATTAAGCGGATAGACGGTAGTGATGTCTATGATGAAGGCATCTCCTATAAAGTATGGAAAATAGGCGATATTTAAAGCCCCTTACCCGTAGTGAGGGGAAATCAGTTATTATGTCAAACAAATAATTAGCAATGCCCTCTCTGTTTCCCTCCCTACGGGGGAGGGCAAGGGGAGAGGCTTTTAACAAGATGAATAGGGACACTGCTTTGGTGGTATTCAGTGGCGGGCAGGACTCGACCACTTGCCTCTTTTGGGCAAAACGTGAATTTAAGAAAGTGTATGCGCTGAGTTTTCTGTATGGACAGAAACATCAGAAGGAAGTGGACTTGGCGAGGGCCATTGCCCGTAAGGCAGGTGTGGAGTTCGAAGTAATGGATGTTTCCTTTATCGGCCGGCTGGGACATAACTCATTGACAGATGCCGGCATGGAGATGGACCAGGAGAAGCCGGCAGACAGCTTTCCGAATACTTTTGTGCCGGGACGCAATCTGTTTTTCCTGAGTATAGCCGCCGTCTACGCCCGCGAGCGGGGGATTAGTCATATTGTGACGGGGGTGTCGCAGACCGATTTCAGCGGTTATCCCGATTGCCGGGATGCTTTCATCAAGTCGCTTAACGTGACGCTGAACCTGGCTATGGACGAGCAATTCGTACTGCACACACCACTGATGTGGATTGACAAAGCGGAGACCTGGGCGCTGGCAGACGAGCTTGGAGTGCTCGAACTTATACGTCACGAAACGCTGACTTGTTATAACGGTATCCCGGGAGATGGTTGTGGACACTGCCCGGCATGCACGTTGCGCAGAGAAGGATTGGAAAAGTTTTTGGCTTCTACTAAATGAGGCACACTTGTATCACTAAAAATATATGGCTATGACAGAATTGAAAGACCAACTTTCCCTTTTGGGGAGAAAGACAGAATACCGTCAGGACTATGCCCCCGAAGTATTGGAGGCATTTGATAACAAGCATCCCGGCAATGACTACTGGGTGCGTTTCAACTGCCCCGAATTCACCAGCCTCTGTCCCATCACGGGGCAACCGGACTTTGCAGAAATCCGTATTTGCTATATCCCCGATGTCAAGATGGTAGAGAGCAAGAGTTTGAAACTCTACTTGTTCAGCTTCCGCAATCATGGTGCTTTCCACGAGGATTGCGTGAACATCATAATGAAAGACCTCATTCATTTGATGAACCCTAAGTATATTGAGGTGACGGGTATCTTCACCCCGCGCGGAGGCATCTCCATTTATCCGTATGCCAATTACGGACGTCCCGGCACGAAGTTCGAGCAGATGGCAGAGCATCGTTTGATGAACCGTGAATGAGGACTGTTTTTGAAGGCCTCCGTAAATAATAAAGGGAGGCTTTGGGAGCAAATGATTGTTGCGCCGCTATATTTTATATTCTTGCTTACTAAAAACTATTCGTCCGACATATGTTTAATTATCGTCCAACAGCTATCGGACGATAATTAAACATATGTCGGACGATAATGTAACGACTGTCGGACGAATAGTCTTTAGTCAATGAAACATTAACCTGCTACCATCTTGGAAAGAATCTTTCCTATAGAGGATAGTAGGGGATGACTTTTGCAAAGATATAGACGATTCTTTAATAAAAATAGCGCCTTTTCCCAAAGACGCTATTCCCTCTTTATGACTTATTCACTACAAAGGGTTATTTTATTCTTTTGTAGCCATAGACAGCAAGGTTACCCAGTTCTTCTTCGATGCGCAACAGTTGGTTGTACTTCGCCATGCGGTCGGAGCGGCTCAGAGAACCGGTCTTGATTTGTCCGCTGTTGGTGGCAACGGCAATGTCTGCAATGGTGGCGTCCTCGGTTTCGCCGGAACGGTGAGAAGTCACTGTGGTATAACCGTGGCGGTGTGCCATTTCGATAGCATCCAGCGTTTCACTGAGTGAACCGATTTGATTGACTTTGATAAGGATGGAATTGGCGCAGCCCATGGCAATGCCTTTTTCAAGGAATTCCACGTTAGTCACGAACAGGTCGTCGCCAACCAGCTGGCAACGGTTGCCGATGCGTTCGGTCAACTTCTTCCAGCCTTCCCAGTCGTTTTCGCTCATGCCATCCTCGATGGAGTCAATCGGGTAGTTATTAATCAAATCTTCCAAGTAAGCTATTTGTTCGTCGGCAGTACGTTTTTTACCATTTTCGCCTTCAAAGATGGAGTAGTCATAGATACCGTTCTTAAAGAACTCGGATGAGGCACAGTCCATACCGATTTTCACATCCTTGCCCGGTTCGTAGCCGGCAGCCTTGATGGCGCTCATGATGGAGTCCAGCGCATCTTCTGTGCCTGCCAGTGCCGGTGCAAAACCGCCTTCGTCACCTACGGCAGTGCTGAGGCCGCGGTCGTGCAACACTTTTTTCAAGGCGTGGAATACTTCGGCTCCCATGCGCAGGCCTTCACGGAAGGAAGAGGCGCCTACCGGCCGAATCATAAATTCTTGGAAAGCGATAGGAGCGTCGCTGTGTGAACCTCCATTGATGATATTCATCATCGGGACCGGCATTACGTAGGTATTTACTCCACCGATATATCTGTATAAAGGTATATCGAGATAATTGGCGGCGGCTTTGGCTACTGCCAGTGAGACACCCAGAATGGCATTGGCACCCAGCTTGGATTTGGTAGGCGTGCCGTCCAACTCAAGCATCTTGTGGTCGATGGCACGCTGTTCCAGTGACGACCAGCCAATCAGTGCCGGTGCGATTATCTTGTTGACGTTTTCTACTGCTTTCAGTGTACCTTTACCACCGTAGCGTTGCTTGTCGCCATCGCGAAGTTCCAGCGCTTCGTGCTCGCCGGTAGAAGCACCGGAAGGCACTGCTGCGCGTCCCATAACACCGCATTCCAGAATAACGTCCACTTCTACTGTGGGATTGCCGCGTGAATCAAGGATTTCACGGGCTACAATCTTTTCAATTTTCATACTTAAACATTAATAATTTATTGTCCGTTGTCTTGTTTTAATTTGCAGCAAAGGTCGTACAAAAAGGCATATTGGGCAATACCTATAAATAGGGGTTTTTCATTTCCCGGCTCCTCTTTTTTTAGATTTATTATTGATAATACCCATCAATGGTGATTGCGTAATATGATATATACGATAAATCCACTCCATATAATTACCTACAATAAGCGATTGCACAGCTGGCTGTTAATAATGACCTTTGCACCGGTTTATTAACAACATTATAATTATTATAAAATTGAAAGCATATACACTTAAATTCTCGCTGCTGTTTTTCCTTCTGTTGGCTTCTCTGTCTGTACATGCGCAGAGGAGAGGAGGGATGATTTCGGGTAGAATCATTTCTACGGAAAAAGAAACGGTGGATTTTGCGACTGTTTATCTGAAAGGGACGAGTTATGGAGGAACCACGAATCAGGAAGGCCTCTATCACATCAAGGCGCCTGCCGGCGACTATACGCTGGTGGTGTCTGCCGTAGGTTATACAAAGGTGGAGAAAAAGGTGAAACTGGTCAATGATGAGCGGATGAAGCTGAACATAACCATCGCTCCCGAAACGCAACAGCTGGACGAGGTGACTATCGTTTCTACCGGAGTAAGCCGGGTGAAGAGGTCGGCATTCAATGCTGTGGCAGTCGATACAAAGGAACTCCAGAACACCACGAAGAATCTGAGCGATGCCTTGACCAAGGCTCCGGGCATGAAACTCCGTGAGTCGGGTGGGGTAGGTTCGGATATGCAGTTGATGCTGGACGGTTTTAGCGGAAAGCACGTCAAGGTGTTCATTGACGGTGTGCCGCAGGAAGGTGTGGGAAGCTCCTTCAGCCTGAACAATATTCCGGTGAGCTTTGCCGACCGTATAGAGGTATATAAGGGTGTAGTTCCCGTGGGCTTCGGTACGGATGCCATTGGCGGTGTCATCAATATTGTTACCAACAAGAAACGCCGGAACTGGTTCCTGGATGCTTCTTATTCTTACGGCTCGTTCAATACCCACCGCTCATACGTTAACTTCGGACAGACTTTCAAGAACGGTTTCAGCTATGAAATCAATGCCTTTCAAAACTACTCGGACAACGATTATTATGTAGATGCGCCGGTAAAGGATTTTGAGACGGGCAGTTTCAACGAAAGTGAGAAGGTGCGCGTGAAGCGTTTCAATGATACTTACCACAACGAAGCCATTGTGGCCAAAGCGGGTATTGTGGACAAAAGTTGGGCAGACCGGCTGATGTTCGGTTTCACCTATTCGCACATGTACAAGGACATACAGACCGGTGTACGCCAGAAGACAGTCTTCGGGGAAAAGCACCGCTTTGGCCATTCACTGATGCCTTCGATGGAATACAGCAAACGCAACCTGATAATCAAGGGGCTGGATATGGTGCTGACAGCCAACTACAATCGCAATGCCACTACGAATGTGGATACTGCCCGCTACGAATACAACTGGCTTGGTGAGAAACATCCGCTGAACAGCCCCGGCGAACAGTCCCGCCAGTATTCCCGTGCCGATAATGACAATTGGAACGGTACATTGACCTTGAATTACCGCATTGCGAGGGTCCACATGCTGACTTTCAATCATGTGTTGAGTGCATTCCAGCGTGATAATACTTCACTGTTGGCGGTGGAAGAACAGACGGATGCCATTGCCAAGCAGACCCGCAAGAATATCTCCGGTTTGTCATACCGCCTGATGCCTTCCGAAAAGTGGAACTTCTCGGCATTCGGCAAATACTACCGCCAGTATGTGGCAGGACCTATGGCCGAGGATGATACCGGTAGTAATTATGTACGCACCAGCCGTACGGTAGACTCTTGGGGATATGGTGCTGCCGGAACCTATTTCATCCTGCCCGGCTTGCAGGCGAAGTTCTCTTATGAAAAAGCTTACCGCCTGCCCACTATCGAAGAGATGTTTGGTGACGAAGACCTGGAGAGTGGAGACATCGGCATCCGTCCCGAGAAAAGTGACAACATCAACTTGAACCTGAGTTATTCCCGGAGTTTTGGAAAACATTCCGTCTACGTGGAAGGCGGTGTGGTATACCGCAATACGAAGGATTATATCCAGCGCAATATCCAGGACTTGAGCGGAGGAAAAGAAGGGGCCACTTATACCAACTACGGCAAGGTGCTGACGAAGGGATACAATGTATCGGCACGCTATGGCTTCGGACGCTGGCTGAGTGTGGGCGGCAACTTCACGCAGATGAATGTGCGTGACAATGAGAAGATGCAAATCGGCAGTACCGGCAACTCTGTGGAAAATCTCGGTTACAAGGCACGCATTCCCAATGTGCCCTATCAGTTTGCTGATTTTGACGTAAACTTCTATTGGCGCGACCTCTGGAAGAAAGGGAATATGCTGTCCGTGACTTACGACAACCAGTACATGCACAGCTTCTCCTACTATTCGCAGGCCATCGGTAGCAAGAACAAGGATTTCATGGTACCCGACCAGTTCTCCCATAACCTGACATTGAGCTATAGTCTGAAGAATGGCCGCTATAATATCTCGTTTGAATGCCGCAACTTCACGAACGAGGATTTGTACGACAATTTCAGTCTTCAGAAAGCCGGGCGTGCGTTCTATGGCAAGGTACGTGTACATTTTGGTGATTAATAAATATAATGGTTTTAATAGGTGTAATTAATAAGAAGAACAAATGAAGAAGAATTATCTTTTGTCCGGCCTCTTGGCAATGGCAATGACCGGAATGGCTTTAATTTCTTGTACAGACACAGACGAACCGGGTTCCGGCTCCGGTTCTGGTTCCGGTTCAAAGGGTAACTATGTGATAGCTGCCACGGCTACAGTTTCAGGTAGCTCCGTTCCTGTCCTGCTGACAGCCGAGTCACTGGAAAGCGGTGAAATTACTGCTGCCGGCAATGGCCTTGTGAACGATGGGGCTACTTACTGGGTGTTCTACGGAAACAAATATCTGTATGCCTTGAACTATCACCAGGGAAATGCAGGCACTACCCAGTCGTTCATTATGAATACAAACGGTGAACTGGAAAAACGTAGCCAGGAGTATAACGTCAATCGTTTCACTACCTACGGCTATTATGACCAATTTATAATGACGACTTCTACTGGCGACGGCCCTACGGAACTGAATGATGCAAATGGATATACTCCCCAATCTTTTTTGATTTCCTATCTGGATGTCGAGAAACAGACTTATACAAAGAACTCGGTAACAAAGGATACTCCATTTCTTGCCGAAAATTTCCTTGAAAATGGTGAATACGTAACACTGGCCGGTATAGAACAAGTGGGCAGTAAGGTTTATGCAGCAGCCATTCCCATGGGGCTTAGCCAGTATGGTTGCATGCAGAAGAACGAAGACGGTAGCTACAAGTGGGTGCTTTCCGGTAATGAGGATTTAATAAAGACAGAATCCGGCGGGCAGGGTAGCGGTGCCTATGAGAAGGACGAATTGCAATGGACCCAGTATCCTAATGAATGCCATATCGCTATCTTTGGTGATCAGACACTGAATTCTCATAAGGTCATCACTACAGACAAAATCAGTTATGCTGCCGGACGTAACCGTTCACAGTACTACCAGATGAACTGGCTTGCCGACGACGGCTATGTATATGTATTTTCTCCGAGCTATGCCAAGACCATGAGTGATTCGCGTCAGCAGACTACATTGCCTGCTGGAGTTGTACGCATCGATACCAAAGCAGAGGAATTTGATGCCGCTTATTACTATAATCTTGAAGAGAAAGCCAATGGCGCCTCTTTCTTGCGGACTTGGTATATTTCAGGTAATTATTTCCTGCTGCTGATGTATGATAAGGCAATTACGGCATCAGACAAGGTTGCCAACCAACTTGCCGTCTTCAATGCCTCCACCGGAGCTTTGACTTATGTGAACGGCCTTCCAAGCGATGTCTCTGGCTTTGGTAATACCCCGTACATGGAAAATGGCAACGCATATGTGGCAGTCACTACCTCTTCCGGCTATCCTGCCATCTATAAGGTAGACCCTGCCAATGCAACGGCTACCAAAGGTCTGGTTGTCAATGCAACCCAACTGAACGGTGTAGGTAAACTGGAATAAAGCTCCTATGAAGAAAGTTTTTCGTAAGATACATTTATGGCTTTCAGTCCCCTTCGGGCTACTGATTACCCTTATCTGTTTTTCCGGAGCCATGCTGGTATTCGAGACGGAGGTGATGGAGCTCTGCCACCGCGACCTCTACTATGTGGAGAAAGTCGGGCCGGCACCGCTTCCCATGGGCAAGGTGGCCGAAAAAGTGGCCGCTACTCTGCCGGATAGTGTTTCTGTGACGGGTGTCACAGCCTCGTCTGCTCCGGAGCGTGCCTGGCAGGTGAACCTTTCCAAACCTCGTCGTGCTTCCGTCTATGTAGACCAGTATACGGGTGAGATAAAGGGCAAGTATGAGCGTGCGCCGTTTTTCACGACCATGTTCCGCCTGCATCGCTGGTTGCTGGACAGCATGAAGCCCGATGGAGGCATCTTCTGGGGGAAAATGATTGTGGGCACTGCCACGCTGATGTTTGTCTTTGTCCTGATATCGGGCATTGTCATCTGGTGGCCCCGTACAAAAAAGGCTTTGAAGAACAGTTTGAAGATTGTTTCCGGTAAGGGTTGGCGTCGGTTCTGCTATGACCTGCATGTGGCAGGCGGTATGTACACGCTGGTTCTTCTGTTGGTAATGGCGCTTACGGGACTGTCATGGTCTTTCTCCTGGTACCGCACCGGCTTCTACAAAGTTTTCGGAGTGGAAACCACGCAAGGGGGTGGAGGACATGGTGCTTCGGCACAAACTGCTGCCCAGGGAGGAGAACGGGCTCAAGGCCGGTCTGGTGGCAGACCGGGAGGTGAGCATCGTGAAAGAAATTCTTTCTCTCCTTTTACAAGCTGGCAGAAGGTTTACGAAGAACTGAAGGAACTCAATCCTGATTATAAACAGATTACCGTGTTCAAAGGCTCTGCTACGGTTTCTTTCAATCGGTTGGGCAACCAGCGTGCTGCCGACCGCTATACGTTCAATCCCCGTAGCGGTGAAATCACCGGGGCTACCTTATATAAGGATGCCGACGCTTCAGGAAAAATCCGTGGCTGGATATTCTCCGTTCATGTAGGCAGTTGGGGAGGGCTGACCACCCGCATATTGAGTTTCCTTGCCGCTTTGGTAGGGGCCAGCTTGCCGCTGACGGGCTATTATCTTTGGATTCGCAGATTGATTCGGAAGGGCAGTAGGAAAGCGAACATACAATTAAAGAAAGTTGCTTAGAAAAAGCAGGCAGTTTTATAAAAGGATGAAGATGTCCACAAGATGCGCAGGCGTGCGTGTTTTGTGGACGTTTTCATATAGGTATGTCTGGAGAATGAATGCTTTATTAAAAATACTGAAAAATAAATGGAAAAATGTAATCATGATTACACTTTTTTAGATTGTAACTGCCTATTTTTGCTGAAAATATTCATTTTATGGCGAAGTTACCAATCATAAGTAAACTATTTCCGTCCTACAGATGGAAAGTAACGGCACTCATTGTATGCGGTGTCCTCGTCGGCGGCGGAGGCTTGTTTATGTATCTTCTCCGGGCGCACACTTATCTGGGAGATGACCCTGCGGCATGTGTCAACTGCCACATCATGGCTCCTTATTATGCAACCTGGATGCACAGTTCCCACAGCCGGGATGCCACTTGTAACGATTGCCATGTCCCTCATGAGAATATAGTAAAGAAATGGGCTTTCAAAGGCATGGACGGCATGAAGCACGTGGGTGCCTTTCTCACTAAAAGCGAACCGCAGGCTATCCAAGCCGAGGCAGCAAGTGCGCAGGTCATTATGAATAATTGCATCCGTTGCCATACGCAACTGACCAACGAGTTTGTGGATGCTGGTAAAATAGACTACATGATGACCCTCACCGGCGACGGAAAGGCATGCTGGGATTGCCACCGCGACGTGCCTCATGGTGGAATGAACAGTCTTTCGTCTACACCCGCTGCATTGGTACCCTATCCGGAATCTCCCGTGCCGGAGTGGTTGCAGAAACTGATAAAGGAATAATAACAATAAATCTTCATAGATATGGAAAAGAGATTAAAATCGTGGCAAGGATGGCTGTTGTTCGGTGGTTCAATGGTCGTTGTATTTGTCTTGGGGCTATGTGTTTCTGCCTTGATGGAGCGCAGGGCCGAGCTGGCAAGTGTATTCAATAACCGCAAAACAGTGATTGAGGGAATTGAGGCACGCAACGAAGTCTTTAAGAGTGATTTCCCCCGTGAGTATCAGACATGGACTGAAACTGCCAAGACCGACTTCCAGAGTGAATTCAATGGAAATGTGGCTGTGGATGTATTGGAACAGCGTCCCGAGATGGTAGTGCTCTGGGCGGGATATGCCTTCTCCAAGGACTATTCCACTCCGCGCGGACATATGCATGCCATCGAGGACATTACGGCAACTCTTCGTACCGGTGCGCCTGCCACTGCTACGGATGGCCCGCAGCCTTCTACTTGCTGGACTTGCAAGAGCCCCGATGTGCCCCGCATGATGGAAGCTATCGGTGTGGATGCTTTCTATAACAATAAGTGGGGCGCTTTGGGCGATGAAATTGTAAACCCGATTGGTTGTGCCGACTGCCACGAACCGGAAAACATGAACCTACATATCAGCCGTCCGGCTTTGATAGAGGCTTTTGAACGCCAAGGCAAGGATATTACCAAGGCCACTCCGCAGGAGATGCGTTCACTGGTATGTGCGCAGTGCCATGTGGAGTATTACTTCAAGGGCGACGGCAAGTACCTGACTTTCCCCTGGGACAAAGGTTTTACGGTGGAAGACATGGAAGCCTATTATGATGAGGCTGGTTTCTACGACTATATACACAAGTTGAGCCGTACCCCTATCCTGAAAGCGCAGCACCCCGATTTTGAAATAGCCCAGATGGGGATTCACGGCCAGCGTGGCGTATCGTGTGCGGACTGCCACATGCCTTATAAGAGTGAAGGTGGCGTGAAGTTCAGCGACCACCATATACAGAGTCCGTTGGCTATGATAGACCGTACCTGCCAAACCTGCCACCGCGAAAGTGAGGAAACTTTGCGCAACAACGTCTACGAACGCCAGCGCAAGGCCAATGAAATCCGTAACCGCTTGGAGCAGGAACTTGCCAAAGCCCATATCGAAGCTAAATTTGCTTGGGATAAGGGAGCTACGGAAGAGCAGATGAAAGATGTGTTGGCGCTGATTCGTCAGGCACAATGGCGTTGGGACTTCGGTGTGGCATCTCACGGCGGCTCTTTCCACGCACCGCAAGAAATCCAGCGTGTCTTGTCTCATGGGTTGGATAGAGCCATGCAGGCGCGTTTGGCTATCTCCAAGGTGCTGGCGAAGCATGGATATACAGACAATGTTCCTATGCCGGATATCTCCACCAAAGACAAGGCGCAGGAATATATCGGGCTCGATATGGATGCCGAAAGAGCTGCAAAGGACAATTTCCTGAAGACTACAGCACCGGCTTGGCTGGAAAAAGCGAAAGCTAACAACCGGTTAGCACTAAAATAAATTTGTACATCGTCAAATCATAAATCAGAAGATGTGGAAGAAACCGTGGGGGTATAAGGAAGGTTTTATCTGTGGGGCAGGACTGTTTGTCACGGGCTTGCTGTTACAGTGGAGCGTTGGAGGCATTCGTTGGGGCTTGTTTGCATGGCCGGTCAATATCATTGTTCTGGTGCTGTTCTTGCTGTTGCTGGCAGGGATGCATGGGCTTCGCAAACGGGTGTATTGTTTCGGATGGCTCAGTCATTATACGGCTGCAGTTTCTTCCCTGGTCTGTGTGGCGGCTATCACTGTCATTATGGGGTTGGTACGGCAGGTTCCCTCCACCCATCCTTCGGCAGATGTCATCGGCTTTTCGAAAATGCTTTCTTTTTGGCCGTTTGTGTTACTTTATGTCTGGCTGGTTGCTGTCTTAGGGATGACTATTCTCCGTGCCGCTATCCCCTTCAATGTGCGTAAGATTCCTTTTCTGCTGAATCATGCCGGCTTGTTTGTTGCCCTTCTGACGGCAACGCTGGGCAATGCGGATATGCAGCGTCTTAAAATGATTACCCAATTGGGCAAGACCGAATGGCGTGCCATAGATGAGGGCGGCAAGCTGACGGAACTTCCGCTTGCTGTTGAGCTGAAAGAATTTACTATACACGAGTATCCTCCCAAACTGATGCTGATAGACAATGAGACGGGGCAGGCACTGCCGAAGGATATGCCGGAACATTTGTTGCTGGAAGAGAAGGTGGAACGGGGAAAATTGCTGGATTGGGACATCTCCATTTTTCAAACCATTCCTATGGCTGCCTCCGTGGCTACGGAAGATACCTTAAAGTTTACTGAATTCCATTCGATGGGAGCTGCCTATGCCGTTTATCTGAAAGCGGTGAACACCGCCTCCGGACAGTCGAAGGAGGGATGGGTGAGTTGCGGCAGCTTCATGTTCCCCTATAAGGCATTGCGTTTGTCGGAGCAGACCAGTCTGGTGATGCCCGAACGTGAGCCGCAACGGTTTGTGTCTGCTGTTACGGTTTATACGCAGGCGGGAGATGTGGTGGAAGACACTATCGAGGTGAATCGTCCATTGAAGATATCCGGGTGGAATATTTATCAATTGAGCTATGACGAGACGAAGGGACGGTGGAGTGATGTCAGTGTCTTTGAACTGGTGCGCGACCCCTGGCTCCCGGCTGTATATGCCGGCATTATAATGATGGTGCTGGGAGCAGTCTGCTTGTTTGTCAATGCACCAAAAGGAAAAGAAGAAAGAAAGGAGGAGACGGTATGAGTTGGGATTATTTTGCTCTGTTTGCCATTGTCGCTTTACTCTTCTGGGGATGGGGAGCTTTCGCTGCATGGCGTGGAAAACGCCCGGCAGTGGTATATACCTTTACCTGCCTGGGACTGGTTGTCTTTTTCAGTTTCATTGTCGGTATGTGGATTTCTTTGGAACGTCCTCCGATGCGGACGATGGGAGAGACCCGTCTGTGGTATTCGTTTTTTCTTCCGTTGGCGGGAATCATCACTTACGGCCGTTGGAAGTATAAATGGATTCTCGGTTTCAGTACCATTTTGTCACTGGTGTTTGTCTGCATCAATATATTCAAGCCCGAAATACACAATAAGACTTTGATGCCCGCCTTGCAGAGCCCGTGGTTCACTCCTCATGTCATTGTTTATATGTTTGCCTACGCCATGCTGGGTGCCGCTACGGTGATGGCTGTCTACCTGCTGTGGTTCAAGAAGAAGGGGATTGAAAGGCATGAGATGGCTCTGTGCGATAACTTGACTTATGTAGGGCTTGCTTTCATGACGCTGGGTATGCTGTCCGGTGCCGTCTGGGCAAAAGCTGCTTGGGGACACTATTGGGCATGGGACCCTAAAGAGACTTGGGCGGCGGCTACCTGGTTTTCCTATCTGGCATATATCCATTTCCGTCTGGGGCGTCCCGCGGCACATCGCAAGGCATTGGTCGGCCTGCTTGTATCTTTTCTGCTGTTGCAAATGTGCTGGTACGGCATCAATTATTTGCCCTCGGCACAAGGAGTGAGTGTACATACGTATAACTTAAATTAAAATACTTATGAAGATAGTTTATTTGGCATTAGGCTTATGGCTGTTGCCCGGAATGTTGTGGGCGCAAAGTGCGGAGAAAGAGAACGAATTCACCATGTCGATGCAAATCAGACCCCGTGCAGAATACCGTAACGGTGCACAGTTCCCACGTTTCGAGGGAGACAAAGCAGCTGCATTCATCAACAACCGTGCACGCCTTTCCATGGAGTACAAACGCTCGGACTTGAGCATGAAGATTTCCGCCCAGCATGTAGGGGTGTGGGGACAAGACCCGCAGATAGATACTAACGGGCGTTTCATCATGAACGAAGCATGGGCAAAGCTCGATTTCGGTGCCGGTTTTTTTGCACAACTGGGACGCCAGACCTTGTCTTATGATGACGAACGTATTTTAGGAGGACTGGACTGGAATGTCGCAGGTCGCTATCATGATGCCTTGAAGCTGGGCTATGCCAAGAATGCCCACCAACTGCATTTCATT
The DNA here is from genome assembly GCF_964250605.1 of Bacteroides sp. AR20. Classification (NCBI taxonomy): domain Bacteria; kingdom Pseudomonadati; phylum Bacteroidota; class Bacteroidia; order Bacteroidales; family Bacteroidaceae; genus Bacteroides; species Bacteroides sp. AR20. Next base: position 73,095 of record NZ_CAXUGK010000005.1, read on the forward strand.
CTTGCCTTCAACCAGAACAAGGAAAAGTCAAAAGGCGGTACCTATTATTATGACGGCGCGCAACCTTACAAGAATATGCAGACCCTTTGGTATCATTATGCGGCGCAAGCTTCCAATCTTGATGTCTCTTTATTGTTCATGAATCTGGGGCTGGAAACCGGTGATGCGGAGACCGAGACCTCCCGTACCCGCTATTTGCAGACGTTTGGTACTTACGTGACTTATCAACCGGAATCGGGAAACTGGCTGCCCGTGCAGGCTGCTTTCTATTACCAGACCGGAAAGAACAAGAATGCGCAGAGTGTATCTGCCTTTATGGCAAGCGTGAAGGCTGCCTATGCCATAGACAAGCAATGGAGTGTGAGCTTGGGTTATGATTATCTGAGTGGAAGTGACGGGGAGGGTGACAAGTTCAAGGCTTTCGATCCCCTTTACGGAACACATCATAAGTTCTATGGAGCGATGGATTATTTCTATGCTTCTGCCTGGCAGGGAGTCGCTCCCGGTTTGCAGGATGCCCAGTTGGGTGTTAACTTCAAGACATCCAAGCAGGTGAGTATGCAATTGAATTATCACTATTTTGCTACTGCTGCCAAGCTGGATGATGTAAAAAAGGGATTGGGTTCGGAGATAGACTATCAGCTTGACTGGAATGTGATGAAGGGCGTGAAGCTTTCTGCCGGTTACTCCATCATGCGGGGTACGAAGTCCATGGGCGTGGCGAAAGGCGGCGACCATAAACGTTGGCAGGATTGGGGCTGGGTATCTGTCAACATCAATCCGAGAATCTTGTTTGTAAAATGGTAGTTTAGATATACTCTTTCAGAGCTGCTTCATTCAATACCTCAATTTTCTTACCCGTCATTAGGATAATACCTTCTTTGGTCATCTTATTGATTTCCTTTGAAAGTGCCGGGCGGGTTACATTGAGGTATTCTGCCAGCTCAGATTGGGTATGCGCTATGGTGATGCTGGTAGAGTTGGAAATTCTGTTTTCAAACAGATAGACGACAAACCTTTCGCGGACTGTTTTGCGGGAAAGGGCTTTTAATCGCGAAACCGTGCAGGCATTGCAATTTCCCGTTATGCAAAGGAAGTTGTGCAGCACTTTGGGATCCTGGCTGATAAGTTTGAAGGTGGATTCTTTGGTCGCAGTGAATAGGATACAGTCTTCAATGGCGGTAAAAGTTGCCGGCAGTGTGGTGTTGCTGCCGAAGAGATGGGGAGTGGCAAAGGCCCGGGGGGCAACGATGTATTCTACCATAACCTTATTGCCCAGGCCGTCTATAATATCTACACGCAATTTGCCTTCCAATAGTATATATAGCTTCTTGCAGGGGGTGCCTTGCCGGGCAACTATATCTTTCTTGTCTATAGAATAGACTGAATATTCCAGTTTCTCAAGCAGCGATTGCTTGATATTATGTGGCAAATCCCTTAGTAGAGGGATTTGGAACAATAACTGTTCGTACTTTTCATCCAGTAGAATCTTTTCCATAGCTTTTTATTCTTGGACAAAGGTAAGAATAATATATAAGTGTGGGCGTTTTTTTATAAATACTTTTGGGCGGAGATTTCATTTATCCGCATTTCCTTCTCTTCTATCCGGATGCATCCTTCGCTTGCCAGCTCCGATAAGGCACGTGCCAGCGAGGGACGCGCCACTCCCAGTATTTGTGCCACTTCCTGCTGGTTGAGTATCGTGCCATGCATGCGTAGATAGTTCAGTATGCGCGATTTCAGGCTTTGCAGGGCAAAGGCATTCAGCTTTTTGGAGAGGAACAGAGTTCTGTCCGATACCAGTTGCAGAAAGTTGCGCATCACAGTGGGGTGTCGATGCAGGAACTCCAGGAAAACATTCTTGTTTATGATGAGTATCTCACATTTCTCTTTTGCTTCGATATTTACCGGGAAGCGGTTTTCGGAGGCAAAGACAAAAGCCGGGGCAAGTAGTTGCGGGGCTTTCAGCGTTTCTATGGTGAGTTGCTTTCCCTCTGCACTGACCATTTGGGTACGCACACTGCCGCTGCACAATATGAATAGAGAACGGTATGCTTCTCCCTGCATGGCAATAAAGTCAGCAGGTTTGTATTGCCTGCGTGCATGTTCGGGTGCCAGAATGAGGGATAATAATTCTTCTTCTGTTATGCCTTGGAAAGGAGGCATTTTCAATAATGTATGGATTTCCATTTTCTTTTTTACTTTTTTGTGATTCGATGTAACATTCGTGACAGTTTTCGCGTTGTAGAACTCTCATCTTTGCACAAAGATAATGCAAACCGAAAGTAATAGAAAATAAGCTTGCTTATTTTTATTGCTAAGGTGCCGCTTCTTTTATGGAAAGATAATGTAAACTTTTAAATGAATAGGAATATGGAATCAAACATGTTTTGTTATCAATGTCAGGAGACTGCCAAAGGAACTGGCTGTATATTGAAAGGTGTGTGTGGAAAAGAAAGCCATACGGCTCAAGCAATGGACTTGTTACTGTTTGTAGTCAGGGGCATCTCTGTTGTTGCCGATACATTACGTAAGGCAGATTGTCCGGTCTCTGAAGAAGTGAATGTTTTTGTGACGGATGCTCTGTTCTGCACCATTACGAATGCAAATTTCGACGATGAAAGCATCTTGAAGCGGGTGGATAAAGGAATCATCATGCGTAATGGATTGATTCAAGAAGCGGAACACAACAAAGTGTTCCTACCCAAAGTAGATGAACTGACTTGGCAGGGAACGCGTGATGACTATGCCGAAAAAGCGAAGACAGTAGGTGTTCTGCGTGAACAAGATGAAGACCTCCGCTCGTTGAAAGAATTGCTTGTCTATGGCTTGAAAGGTATGGCAGCCTATCTGGAGCATGCCATGCGTCTGGGATTCAATGATGATACGGTTCATGTTTTCATGCAACGCGCACTGGCTACCATTGCGGTTGAGTCTCTATCGGCAGAGGAGTGGGTGAAGCTGGTTCTCGAAGCCGGTGAGTTCGGAGTAAAGACAATGGCTCTATTGGATGCGGCCAATACCGGTACTTACGGTAATCCTGAAATTACAAAGGTGAATATCGGTGTGAAGAACCGTCCGGGAATTTTGATCAGCGGCCATGACTTGAAAGATATGGAAGAATTATTGAAACAGACTGAAGGCACGGGAGTAGACGTCTATACACATGGTGAAATGCTGCCTGCCCACTATTACCCCGCTTTCAAGAAATATTCCCATTTTGTAGGCAATTATGGTAATGCCTGGTGGAAACAGCGCGAAGAATTCACTTCCTTCAACGGACCGATTCTGTTTACCACCAATTGCATCGTTCCTCCTCTGGCAAATGCCGTGTATAAAGAACGTATGTTTACCACCAACTCTACCGGCTATCCGGGTTGCAAGTACATTGATAAGGATGCTGAAGGTAGGAAAGACTTTTCTGAAATCATAGAGATTGCCAAACAATGCCAGCCCCCGGTGGAGATAGAGCATGGAGAGATTATCGGCGGTTTTGCTCATAACCAGGTACTGCAACTGGCAGACAAGGTGGTAGATGCCGTGAAGAGCGGAGCCATACACCGCTTTATCGTAATGGCAGGCTGCGATGGACGTATGAAGAGTCGTGACTACTACACGGAATTTGCCAAAGCCTTGCCGCAAGATACCGTTATCCTGACCGCAGGTTGTGCCAAATACCGCTATAATAAACTTGGTTTGGGAGACATCAACGGCATTCCCCGTGTATTGGATGCCGGGCAGTGCAATGACAGCTATTCACTGGCGGTAATAGCCATGAAGCTGAAAGAAGTATTCCAGCTGAACGACATTAATGAACTTCCCATAGTCTACAACATAGCGTGGTACGAACAGAAAGCAGTTATTGTATTATTGGCATTATTGAGCCTCGGTGTGAAGGATATTCACTTAGGACCTACATTGCCCGCTTTCCTTTCTCCAAATGTCGTCAAGGTACTGGTTGATATGTTCCATATTGCAGGTATCGGTAGCGTGGAAGATGATTTGAAGAAATTCGGATTGTAAATAAGATGATGGGGTGATATCCTGCTATCACCCCATCATCTTATCCTCTTATCACATTATTTATCGCTTCCTCCGTTCCGCAGAACGGCCCGTGCGATTGTAGCTTTATGGTACACATGGCGGCGGCAAAGCATCCGGCTTCTCGATAAGACGCGCCTTTGTCGCGCATATACAGATATCCTACCATATAGGTGTCTCCGCATCCCGTTGCATCTGTAATCTGCAGGGCAGGGTAGGCGGGTATTTCGTGGAATTCTCCTTGGGCATAAATCAGCGAACCTTTATCTCCCAGGGTCAGCAGCACTTCCTTCACGCCCCAGTCTGCAATCAGCAATGCAGCTTCGTGCGGTTCACTGCATCCGGTCAGCACTTCCATTTCAGCTTCGTTGGCTTTCAGGATATGGATATACTTCAATGCTTCTTTCTTTTCCGGCCAGTCTACGGCCAGCACCTTTTCATTCTCCACCTTGCGGAGAAATCCTTGCACGTCTACCGAGAGGAGTCCCTTGCCGGACAAGAACTTGATGACCTCCAAAGAGAAGTCGTCGGCAAGCAGACTGCCCAAGTGGATAATCCGTGCATCGGTATCTTTCAAACCTTCCACGGTGAAAGGGTCTGCTTTTGCCGTGACACGTTGTGTACGTTCGTTTTGATTTTCTCCATAAATATTCTCGAAACAGACGGAATGTGTGCTGTGCAAGGCTTTGACGGAAATACCTTCTTTCCGAATGTCTTCCACAATGCCCATGTCAGTATCAGCCAAAGCTGTTACCAATAGAAAATCGTTAGCATTCAAGTGCTTGATGGCATGTGCGAAGTAGAAGGAGGTGCCTCCCGGCATATATATGGTATTTTTAGGGGTTACAACTTTATCTTGGGTAATATAACCGATGCAACATAGACTGTGTGTGTTCATTTCTTTGTTGGCTTTTTATTTCTTTATTGTATTGATTCCGTAAATTGGGCGCGAAGATAGTGATTTAATAACAATTCGACTATATTTGCAGCTGTAAATGTAGCTTCATTGAATATGAATTCATTAAAAACGAAAAGAGTACGTATGATAGTTGGCATTATAGTGGGTATTGTGGCTGTTGCGGTCATAGCGGGATTCGTTTTTGTCAATCAGCCGAGTTTCGGGAGGGCTCCTCAAGGAGAACGGTTGGAGAGGATAAAGAAGTCGCCTCATTACAAAGACGGAGAATTCCGGAATCTGCACAGTACGGTGATGATGACTTCCCAAAAGGGACGTTTGGGAGCTTTCTGGGGATTCTTATTTAAGAAAGAAACCGATTTGCGTCCTGAAACGGAGATTCCGGTTATAAAGACGGACCTCAGCAAGATAAGCAAGGACGAGAATGTATTGGTATGGTTCGGACATTCATCCTATTTTATCCAGGTAGACGGAAAGCGTATACTGGTAGACCCCGTATTTTGTGTGGCTTCTCCGGTTTCGTTTGTAAACAAGCCGTTCAAAGGGGCGGATGCCTACAAGCCTGCCGATATGCCGGAGATTGACTATCTGGTGATATCACATGACCATTGGGACCATCTGGATTATGAGACGGTGATGCAGCTGAAAAACCGGGTAGGCAAGGTGGTCTGTCCTTTGGGGGTAGGCGAACATTTCGAGTATTGGGGATTTGACAAATCATCCCTGGTTGAGCTGGATTGGTTTGAAGATACTGTACTGGATAAGGGATTTCTGCTTCATTGCTTGCCCGCCCGGCATTTTTCGGGCCGCTCGTTGAAAGCGAATCAGGCACTATGGGCCTCTTTCCTTATCGAAACCCCTTCGCAGAAGATTTATATGGGCGGTGATAGTGGATATGATACGCATTTTGCCGAAATAGGCAAGCAATATCCTGGCATTGACCTTGCCATATTGGAGAATGGGCAGTATAACGAAGATTGGAAATATATCCATACCATGCCCCAATATTTGGGACAAGTGGCCAGGGACTTGAATGCGGAAAAGATTCTGACTGTCCATCATTCCAAATATGCTTTGGCTAGACACCGCTGGGACGAACCGTTGAAGAATGCCATGAATCTGAAAGAGAAAGACTCTTTGAACGTGTTGATGCCTATTATAGGGGAAGTGGTCCGGTTAAAATAATGAACGATATTGATTAGCTATTGACGAGTTATTAACGGAAATATATATCCCTATCGAAAATAAAAGTAAGATAATATGTTGGAATTACCCGAAGTTATCACCCTGAGCAAACAAGTGAACAACGCCTTGAGCGGTAAAACAATCACGCAGGTATTCAATGCCACCAAACCGCATAAGTTTACGTTCTATAACGGCAATCCGTCGGAGTATGGTAAACTGCTCGTAGGCAAAACCATCCTTTCATCCGAAGGATATGGCATGTTTGTCAATTTCAATCTTTCGGATAATGTGATCATGAATATAGGCGACGGAGTCAGTGTCCGTTATTACAATGCGGGAGATAAGATTCCTGCCAATTACCAGTTGTTGCTGACGTTTAATGATGATTCATTCCTTGTCTTCACGGTTGTAATGTATGGTTTTATCAATGTTTATCCTGATAGCTATATCGACAATAAGTACTATAAATTGAGTCGGGAAAGCATTTCGCCGTTGAGCGATAAATACACCGAAGCGGAATTTGAGAAACTCGTTGCCGAAGCAAAGAAGACCCTCTCTGCTAAAGCTCTATTAGCAACCAATCAGCGTATTCCCGGTGTAGGTAACGGCGTAACGCAGGATATTCTGTTCAATGCACGGATAAATCCCAAACAGAAAGTGCTACTTCTGTCGGATAATCAGAAAGACGTTCTTTTTAATGCTCTAAAAGAAACATTGGTGGATATGACGTTCGAGGGCGGACGCGATACGCAAACAGATCTTTATGGCAACGCCGGAGGTTACAAAACCATTCTTTCTGCCAAAACATGGAAGAATCCTTGTCTCCGTTGTGGCAGTACCATCATAAAAGAGGCTTATATGGGTGGTTCGGTATATTATTGCCCAACGTGTCAACAGATAAAAGAATAAATGTCCACATTCTGTTAGCTCCCTTTATGTACGATGCAAGGAATTAATATTCTGTATAACAGTTTATTAATTCCTTGTATCGCATTCTGTTAATATCGTGTCTACACGATATTCGTATCCTGCGAACACGATATGAATATCTTCTTTTCTTTATACTTTGTACGGACAAAAGGGGTGTTTTATAAAGCCCGCCCTTTGTAAACGTTTGACTGGGACAATGGAACCAGGACTCCGTTCAGCGTCAGGGTATTCGAATTGAAGTTCGGGCTGATTCTTGCCGATGCATTATTGCCGCCGTTGGTCAGTGTGATATACACTTGTGCGGATATTCCGATGCCTTGTACGCTGAAGCTGCAATTCACGTTTCCCTTTTTGTCGGTCGTGATTTTCATTTCCTTTCTGCTGCCGTCCACTGTGATGCCGCCTATTCCGTTGGGGCCTGCAAGGGCATTGTTGGCAGCTATTTGTACGGATGCGTGTTCACCGTCCATCAGAACGAAGTTTGTTGTCGATGAAACAAATGCGCTCCGTCCTCTCTTGAACACCAGCTGGTCTGCTTCCAATACAAACTTGCCCTCTTTCAATGCCTGGACGGCAATGGCATAGTTCCTTTCATTTTCTGCTTTTTCGCGTGCTTTCTGGGCTTCGCGTTGGGCTTTACGCTCTGCTTGGCGTGTTTCGCTGCTACTCTGTGCATACATCAGGGTCGATGCACTTACCAACACCAGTGTGATTAATGTAATGATTCGTTTCATAATTGTTCTTTGTTATTTAGTTAAGACCTTCTGGTTGATTAACAAATGAAAAGCCAAAAAGATGCAGCTTGAATCTTAAATAAGCGTAAGACTTAACACTTCTTTGGTTTTGTTGGAAGTTCGTATTAAATTTCTTCCAAGGCATAATACTGGTAATCCCGGAGAATGGTCTGAAGAAAGTTTTCCGGGTTACTGTCATGAGGAGTGATGGAGAGAAGTTCCTGCACTTTTTTCGCAAGGGAGGCAATGCGGCGTGTACGGTCTTTTTTACCCGATTGCAGGGTCCGGGTAATGACGTTGATTTGCTCCAATGACAAGTCGGAAGCTTGTGGATAGGTAGGTCGGTAGTCTTTGGTCAGGTAGTCGAACTCATCGAGGCTGACGTGTATCTTGCGGTAATTCTTTTCCTTGATTACCATGGTGCCGGCGGCAAGGTCTCCCATTCGCTGGCTGTTTTTGGTCAAAAGGACGACCAGAAGTCCCAGACCACCGGTCACCGGTCCGTCGATAGGGAAGAGAAGCCATCGGAGCAGGTACGAGCCTATGCCGGGCGTGGAGCCGTCTGCCTTTACGACACGAATGTTCATCAGCCGCTTGCCGAAACTTTGTCCCTGGTTGAACATTTCGCAGAGAAATGCATAAAGCAAGACTGGCAGGTAGACAATGGTAAAAAAGAAAAGCATCGTGAAATCAGAGGGTAGATGAATCCGTGAAAACAAGGCCAAAGTAGAAAATACATAGAATCCGAGCAGAATATAATCTATGGCCAGTGCAATGAGCCGCTCACCGATACTGGCAGGCGTTTGACTGATGCGGACAAATTGTCCGGTGATAATTGTAGATTCTGCCATTCCTGATAAAACATTTTTAGTATTTCATTGCAAATATATCATTATTCTCTTATTTTTGTTACCTATTTCAGACAAAACTTCTCTGAAATAGTCATGGGGTATGAAAGAAGTGACGTTTATCCGGCAGAACATCGAAAAATGGAAACGAGCAGAAACAATGGTGGAGCAGGCGGAAAGTCTGTCTCCCGATGAACTTGCCGACGCATATACGGAGCTTACGGCAGATCTGGCTTTTGCCCAAACGCATTTCCCCGCTTCCCGCATCACTATCTATCTGAACAATCTTGCCTCGGCATTGCACAACCGCATTTATAGAAACAAGCGCGAGAAATGGTCAAGAATTATCACCTACTGGACCCGTGAAGTGCCTTCGGCCATGCACGATGCACGCCGTGAGCTGGTGGCTTCCTTCATTATATTTGTGGTCAGCGCATTGATAGGAGTGGTATCCGCTGCCGGAGACCCCGATTTTGTGCGTTTGATTTTAGGAAACTCCTATGTGGATATGACTTTGAACAATATCGCTAATGGTGAACCTATGGCTGTATATAACGGTTCCTCCGAGTTCCCCATGTTTCTGAGTATCACGCTGAACAATATCATGGTCTCCTTCAACTGCTTTGCCATGGGGTTGCTGACCAGTTTTGGCACCGGATACATGCTCCTTAACAATGGTATCATGATAGGGGCTTTCCAAACCTTCTTTTATCAGCACGACTTGCTTTGGGAGTCCTTCCTTGCCATTTGGCTGCACGGGACACTCGAAATCTGGGCGATTATTGTAGCCGGTGCCGCCGGTCTTGCCCTGGGCAACGGATGGCTCTTTCCCGGAACCTATTCAAGGCTGGAATCTTTCAAACGGGGAGCCAAAAAAGGACTGAAAATAGTGGTGGGTACGGTACCCGTATTCATCATGGCAGGATTTATAGAAGGATTCGTTACCCGCCATACCGAACTTCCGGATGCTTTGAGGTTCGGCTTTATTCTACTCTCTTTGTCGTTTATCTTTTTTTATTATATTTATTTACCTAACAGAAAGAAGCATGGAAGCACAGAAACCTAAAATCGCACTGTATGTACAACGTTCTTTTGGAGAGAAACTAACTGCTACCTTTGATTTTATCAAAGAGAATTGGAAGCCGTTGATGAAATTCACCACATATCTGATGTTGCCGCTTTGTCTGCTTCAGGGACTGAGCTTGAACGGGCTGATGAGCGGTACAATGGCTCTGGGTGATATGACCGGAGGCTCGTTCGACTCTTCTGTTGTCGGAGCGTCCATCATGGCACTGGTGACTTATTACAGTCTGTATGCCGTTCTCTATCTGCTAGGAACTGTCATGCTGACCTCTTTGGTCTACGCATTGGTCCGTACTTACAATGAACGGGAAAAACGCTTGGAGGGAGTGACGTTAGGGATGCTGAAGCCCTTGTTGTTCCGTAATGTCAGAAGGGTATTTCTGATAATGATTGTCGGTGTGCTTTTGGTGCTGTTTGTAGGGCTTATTGTTGGTTTTATAGCCACCGTCATTCCGTTCATGGCGATTGCGTTCTTGTTCGTTCTGCTCGTTGTGGTGGTGTCTGTGCCACTTGCTATTTGGGCTCCAGTCTATCTGTTCGAAGATATCTATATCATAGATGCCTTGAAGAAGGCCTACCGACTGGGTTTCGCTACCTGGGGAGGTATCGTACTGATTTCCATTGTTATGGGATTCATCGCCGCCATCTTGCAGGGAGTGACGATGATTCCATGGTATATCGGGACTATTGTGAAATATATCTTTGCAATGACTGATGCAGGTGGCGGTGCCACTGTATCGGCAGCCTATAGCTTTGTGCTTTATCTGCTGGCGGTGGTCCAGGCATTCGGCGTTTATATGTCCATGATTTTCTCATTGCTGGGACTGGCTTATCAATACGGTCATGCTTCGGAAAAGATAGATTATGTGATGGTGGAGAGTGATATTGACAATTTTGATAAACTCTGATAACGGACTATGAATATGGCTCCGGCTGATACACTGGTTTGTGATACTGCACAGGTTGCCGCTTGGCAGTCTGACCCGGCGTTTGCTTACAGTCGTGAGTTGATAGCTCCCGAAATTAATGTACTTGAGTGGTTCAGCAGATGGTTCGGCAAGCTGCTGGACAAGATATTCGGGAATACGTTGGTGGCAGAATATTCGGAAGTCGTATTGATATGCATTGCCGTTCTTATCCTGGTATTGGTCATTTGGTTTGTGTACAAGAAGCGTCCGGAACTGTTCATGCGTTCGCGCAAGAGTACCCTGCCCTATACAGTGGGGGAGGATACCATCTATGGAGTGGATTTTGCGGAAAGAATTGCCGATGCGCTTGCCCGGACGGATTATCGGGAGGCGGTGCGTTTGCTCTATCTGCAGACGCTGAAACAGCTCAGCGATGGAAAACGTATAGACTGGCAGTTATATAAAACGCCTACACAATATATCTATGAAGTCCGTCTGCCAGCTTTCCGCCAAATGACCAACCATTTTCTACGAGTACGTTACGGAAATTTTGAAGCGACCGAAACTTTGTTCCATGCGATGCGGGATTTGCAGAAAGAAGTGGAGAAAGGAGGGGCGGCATGAAGGGGAACCATTGGTTTATAGCCGGTATCATTGTTTTTCTGGTGTTGATGTTTGCGATAGAGTGCCGTCTGCCAAAGAAGTTTGTCTGGAACCCTACGTTCAGCCATTATGACAAGCAACCGTTCGGCTGTGCCGTGTTCGATAGCCTGCTGTCTTCATCGTTGCCGAAGGGATATTCGTTGTCGAGAAAGACTTTTTATGAACTGGAGCAGGAAGATACGACGCTCCGCCGCGGAATACTGGTTGTTACCGATAACCTGCATTTGACGGATGTAGATGTGGAGGCGATGTTGAAGATGGCGGGACGGGGAGACCGGATTATGCTGGCGGGGAGCTCTTTCAGCCGTATTTTGAAAGATACGCTGGGATTTGAGTGCAGCTATTCCTATTTCAGTCCGTCGGCTTTGAAAAAATATGCCACTGCATTGCTTTCGAAAGACAGTTTGTGCTGGGTGGGGGATTCGGCGGTTTATCCGCAGCAGACTTTCTGTTTCTATCCCCAACTTTGTCAGTCTTATTTCTTTGCAGATTCCATTTCTAGTAAAGTGTTGGCGGAAAAAACTGTTACCGGAGAAGCTGCTCATCCGGTTGCCATGTCGGTTTCTTGGGGAAAAGGGGAAGTTATACTGGCTTCCACTCCCCTGCTTTTTACGAACTATGGTGTGCTGGATGGGAAGAATGCGGCTTATCTTTTTCGTATATTGTCCCAGATGGGTGGATTTCCCATTGTCCGTACCGAAGGCTATATGAAAGAAACAGCCCAGGTACAGATGTCTTCTTTTCGCTATTTCCTTTCGCAGCCGCCGCTTCGCTGGGCATTGTACTTGAGTATGGTTTCCATCCTGCTCTTTATGATATTTACAGCCCGCAGGAAGCAGCGCGCCATTCCGGTTATCCGCGAACCGGAAAATAAGTCTTTGGAGTTTGCAGAGTTGATAGGTACTCTTTATTATCAGAAGAAGGACCATGCTGACTTAGTCCGCAAGAAATATCTCTATTTTGCGGAGGAACTGAGGAGGGAAATACAAGTGGATGTGGAGGAAGTGGCAGAGGATGAGCGCTCTTTCGGCAGGATTGCCCGGAAGACGGGTATGGAAGCGGGGGAAATAGCCGTGTTCATCCGCGAGGTGAGGCCGGTGGTGTACGGAGGGCGCAGCATCTCTGAGAAGGAGATGAAACGGCTTGTCGATAAAATGAATGAAATAATCAATCATATATAAAGAAGATATTTATGGAAGAGAACACAGAAAAACGGGTGGACTTGACTCTCTTTTCCGAGAAGATACAAGCGTTGAAGGACCGGATTGCTACGGTCATAGTGGGGCAGGAGCAGATAGTGGACCTGGTACTGACGGCTGTCCTGGCAAACGGCCATGTGTTGCTGGAGGGAGTGCCGGGGGTGGCAAAGACACTGCTTGCCCGTCTAGTGGCACGCTTGATTAAGGCGGACTTCAGCCGCATTCAGTTTACTCCGGACTTGATGCCGAGTGATGTGTTGGGTACTACGGTCTTCAACATGAAAACCAATGACTTTGGCTTTCATCAAGGACCGGTGTTTGCCGACCTCGTGCTGGTGGACGAGATAAACCGCGCTCCCGCCAAGACGCAGGCAGCCTTGTTCGAGGTTATGGAAGAACGGCAGGTCAGCATTGACGGTACCACGCATCAGATGGGAGAACTCTATACGATTCTGGCAACCCAGAATCCGGTGGAGCAGGAGGGGACTTATAAGTTGCCTGAAGCGCAACTGGACCGCTTCCTGATGAAAATAACCATGGGATATCCCTCATTGGAGGAGGAGGTGGACATCCTGGAGCGCCACCACGCCAATGCTTCGTTGGTGAAGTTGGAGAGCCTGACGCCCGTGCTCACAAAAGAAGAACTGCTTTCGTTGCGCAGGCTGATGGAACACGTGTTTGTAGACCGCACGCTGCTTCAGTACATCGCGTTGATTGTACAGCAGACGCGTACCAGCAAGGCTGTATATTTAGGAGCTTCTCCGCGTGCGTCCGTGGCAATGATGCAGGCCTCCAAGGCATATGCACTGTTGCAGGGACGTGACTTTGTGACACCGGAGGATATTAAGTTCGTTGCTCCGTATGTGCTTCAGCATCGCTTGATATTGACAGCGGAAGCCGAGATGGAAGGCTATTCGCCGGTAAAGGTGACGCAACGTCTGATTGATAAGGTGGAAGTGCCGAAGTGAGACTGGGCCGCCGATTCTATATTGCTCTTGTTCTGATAGTCCTGCTGACGGGTATCGGGTACGTCTTTGCTCCATTCTTTGCAATCGGGCAGTGGGCGCTTTTTGTTTTGGCGGTGTCGGCGTTGGTGGATGGGGTGATGCTCTATCGTATTCGCGGCATCCGGGCATTCCGCCAGTGTGCTACCCGCTTCTCCAACGGAGATGAAAACACCGTGAACATACGTGTGGAGAGCAGTTATCCGCATCCGGTGGCTGTGGAAGTGGTGGATGAGATTCCTTTTGCATTCCAGTTGCGGAATATTGATTTCCGGATGAGGCTTCAGGCGAATGAGGGCAGGACGATTACGTATCATCTGCGTCCTACGCGGCGGGGGATTTACTCTTTCGGACGGATTCGGGTGTTTGTGGCAGGCAGAATGGGATTGCTTTTCCGCAGATATACTTGCGATGCTCCGCTGGATGTCAAGGTATATCCGTCCTATCTGATGCTCCATCGGTATGAGTTGCTTGCTATCAGCGACAACTTGACGGAATTGGGCATCAAACGTATCCGCAGGGTGGGGCATCATACGGAGTTCGAACAGATAAAGGAGTATGTGAAAGGCGACGATTACCGCACGATAAACTGGAAAGCAAGCGCCCGGAGGCACGAACTTATGGTAAATGTCTATCAAGACGAGCGTTCCCAGCAAATCTATAACGTGATAGACAAGGGGCGGATTATGCAGCAGGCATTTCGCGGGATGACCTTGCTGGACTATGCTATTAATGCCTCCCTGGTTCTTTTGTACGTTGTCATGCGGAAGGAGGATAAAGCCGGACTGGTAACGTTTAATGAGCACTTTGATACATTTATCCCCGCCTCCCGACAGCCCGGACAAATGCAGGCGTTATTGGAGAACCTTTACAGCCAGCAGACTACTTTTGGGGAGACCGACTTTTCCTCATTGTGCGTACATTTGAACAAGCGCGTCAACAAACGCAGTCTTTTGGTGCTGTATACCAATTTTTCCGGCATCGGCAGCTTGAATCGCCAGTTGGCTTATTTGCAGCAGTTGAACCGCCAGCACCGGTTGCTGGTCATCTTCTTCGAAGATGCCGCTCTGAAAGAGTACGTCGCCACTCCTGCGAGGGATACGGAAGGGTATTACCGCCATGTCATTGCCGAGAAATTTGTATTCGAGAAACGGCTGATAGTCTCCACCTTGAAGCAGCACGGCATCAGTTCTGTACTGACTACACCGGAAAATCTTTCTGTGGACGTGATAAACAAGTATCTGGAGATGAAGTCACGTAGCCAGATATAAAAACAGTAACTAAGGTTATATAATCCGTAATAAGGGTAGTGAAGATGTCTGGATTTTCCTCTAATTTTGTAATTGGTATATTGTGAAGGTGTGGAAAACATATCCTTAAGATTTTATATATCTGAAGTTACAATAATGAGAATGACTTTATAGGTGATGAAAGACAATACATTGGACATAAAGACCGTATGTGAATGTAACCGGTGCCTGGGATGTAAAACGTTGCATCCTCAGGTAAGCATTATTAATCTGGAAAATCCTAGTGTGTATCAGGATGCTGTGAAGTTTGAATTCTATGCCATCCTACTGATTGAGGACTGTGAAGGGGATTGTGACTGCTGCGGACGGAAATATTATGATTATTCCAATGCTACGATGGTATTTCTTACTCCCGGCGAGATATTCCGGATGAACAAGAACAATACGCTTCCGGACAAAGGTTGGCTGCTGGCATTTCATCCCGATTTATTGCTTTGTACTACGTTAAAGAATCATATCGACAACTATACTTTCTTTTTCTACCGCAAGGAGGAGGCGTTGCATCTGTCACAGCGCGAAACGGCCAAAGTGACGTGTTGCCTTGAGAATATTGATGATGAACTTCATCATTCCATTGATATGCATAGCAATACCATCTTGTCCCGTCACATCGAATTGCTGCTGGATTATTGCTCACGTTACTATGAGCGGCAATTCATCACCCGTGAGAATAAGAACAAGATGATTCTGGGGAAAATGGAAGGGATATTGGACGAGTATATCACTTCCGGAAAGTTGCAGGAGGGGAAGCTGCCCACTTCCGGATGCTGTGCCGAAAAACTGAATCTTTCGACGGCTTACTTTGATGATTTGCTGAGGTTTGAGACGGGTAAGACATTGGCTGAATACTTCCAGTTCAAATGCTTGTACACGGCCAAGAAAATGTTATCGGAAGGTGGTAATACACCTGCTGCCGTAGCGCGTCGGCTGGGCTATCCGAGTGTGCAATATTTCAGTCTGGTGTTTAAGAAAGCAACGGGAGTTGCACCGAATGAATATAGATATTCACAAAATTGAGATGATGCAGATAGAATGAATTTATTAGACCAAAATATTTTATAATGGAGACCAAAGCTATATTTTTAGATGTAGACGGAACATTGGTGAGTTTCGACACTCACCGCGTTCCGCAGTCGGCTATCGAAGCGTTGCAGCAAGTTCATGAATCCGGTATAAAAATCATAATAGCAACTGGGAGGGCGTTTACCGATCTTCACGAACTTGAAGAGATTCCATACGATGCAGTGATAGCTTTGAATGGGGCCGATTGTGTACTGAGAGATGGCACTCCTATATCTCGTAAACAGATTCCCGAAAAGGATTTTCAGAGGGTACTAGTATTGGCTCAACATTATGGGTTTGCTCTGGCTATCGAAACGAATAAAGGTATTTTTGTCAACGAACTCAATCCGACCGTCATCGAATTGGCTAGGCTGGTCAATCACCCTACACCGCCGGTGGCAGACATTGAAAAGGAATTTATGGGAGGCGAATGTTGTCAGTTATGCATATATTGTGATGAAGAAATGGAAAAAGAAGTTATGGCACAACTTCCCGGACTTTCTGTTTCCAGATGGAACCCTTTCTTTGCGGATGTCAATGTGACGGGAGTAAACAAGGCTATGGGTATCAATGAGTTTGCTTCCTATTATGGATTTGATGTTTCAGGAACCATCGCTTTTGGTGATGGCGGGAATGATATTTCCATGATTCGTGCAGCCGGGATGGGAATAGCTATGGGAGGAGCTTCCGAGGCTGTGAAAAGCGTTGCCGATTATATAACGGAGACGGTGGATGAGCATGGTATCCGGAACGCTCTGGTTCATTTTGGTATTGTGGAATAAAAATCGGCTGTCAAAACTTATGAAAACTATAGTCAGTGAATATTATGCTTTTAGAAAAACTGCTTAAAGAATTTAATTTTAGCATCAATACTTTTAATTTGGAGGAATCTAAGTTATTTGACCGATATTTTGAGCGGATATTGATTGGTAAAGATACATTTTTGATTAAGGAAGGAGAAATAGAAAGATATAGTTATTTCGTTTATGATGGGATGTTACGTTGTTGGCTTTTGAATCATAAAGGGGAAGAGCAGATTTTTTGGTTTTGTAAAGAAGGTACGTTTTCAATGTCGAACATATCTTTTACCTTACAAACAAAATCTGCATTTAATGTGCAGACAATTGTAGATAGCGTTATTTACCGAATAGACAAGAAGCGAGTAGATGAACTGTATACTGCTATTCCTAAGGTGAAAACCGTATTTGAAGATTTGAATGCCATACTACTGAATAAGCTCTTGAAAAGAAATATCGACTTGATTAAATATTCTCCTGAACAGTATTATCTACAGATGATTGAAGAATATGGCATTACATTAAACTATATCCCACTCAAAGATATAGCTTCTTATTTGGGTATCACGCCGCAAGCACTAAGCAGAATCCGTAAACGTATTTTTTAACCTGGGTTCAGTGCATTGAATGTATAAGTTCCGAACTTTGCGGCTTTAAATAGCAATTACAATTATGATTAGAAAAATTAAAGTTACGGATTATCCACGTTTGATAGAAATTTGGGAAAGTGCAGTATTGAGTACACATGATTTTCTTAAAGAGGAAGATTGTCTATACTATAAGGAACAGCTTCCGGTATATTTTCAGTATGTCACTCTATTCGGATTTGAACAGGAGGGAATCTTAATCGGATTTATGGGAATTGCAGAAGGAAATCTTGAAATGTTGTTTATTGACAATAATTATCGAGGCACAGGAATTGGGAAAAAACTGGTTACTTATGCCATAAATCATTTGCAGGTAACGAAAGTCGATGTGAACGAGCAGAATATTCAAGCTGTCGGTTTTTATAAATATATAGGCTTTAACGTATACAAAAGGTCTGATTTGGACGGAGAAGGTAAAGAATATCCTATTTTACACATGCAGTTGTAGTTCGTAAGTCAGACCCCGATTTTAAAAATCATCATTTTTGCCAGCACTACTTTTTCTTCTCATATTCGGCTTTAACTATCTGACAGCAAGAATTTAACCACGTGTTTTTTTTCTGTTTTTCGTTTATAATAAATAACATTTGTTAATGTCTATTTCGGGCTTATTTTCCGTTTTCTTTGTGCAAATATGGTGATTAAGGGGCGAACTCCGTTGTCTATAGTGCCGGAAGTATGGCTTTTGCTCCCCGTATATGGGCACTTTTTCCCTTCATGTCCTGTGTGTAATGCAGAGAAGCTTGGCGCATAATTCCCGAAACCTTATTACAAAACTTCGTCCCACGCATGTGTGCTCGCCGGTTTGCCTGCGTGAACCGTTGAGCCCACGTGCGTGGGACGAGGGTTTACATGAACCTTCATAATAAAAAGCATGGGACATACGTGGATTCTGCCTATACCTTCTTCCAGTTTTGTCCCTATCCGGAGGACGGTCTGCCCATTCATTGCTGCTCAGTTTCTTATTCTTGTGATGTAAGTCTGAGAAAACTGAAACTCGAAAATTGCTTATGCACCGGATATTTCGGGTCCCCATTTTTGCCGGAGCGAGAAAAAGAAAAAGCTCTGAAATCCTTGAATTTCAGAGCTTTGCTTTAATTTGCTATTTGCTTTCGCGGTGCGTACGGGACTCGAACCCGTGACCCCATGCGTGACAGGCATGTATTCTAACCAACTGAACTAACGCACCATTATTTCATTCTTTCGTTGCTATCTCTCTTGATTGCGGTTGCAAAGGTAGGCATTTCTTTGATATCTGCAATAGCTATGGCGAACTTTTTTCCAAGCGTTTTGTGCTGTATTTGCTTTATATCCTCATATTGAGAAGATTGGAAAAATAAGAGAAAAGTTAATTTAACAACTGTTTAGAAATACGTTTATGCACTGTTTTATTCTTGATATGAAAACCTTTCCTGGAGAAAACGAAACATTTCGGAGCTTGTTTTAAACTTCTTGCTCGAAAAGTTCGTTGTTTTGCAATAAATCGTTATTTTTGCGGACTCAAAACGAGAATGTTGTAATTTGAAAAATGATAAAAAACATTTTAGGATGATGAAAACAGCCAAACTGTTGCTGCACTGCCCTGACAAACCAGGCATATTGGCAGAAGTAACAGACTTTATAACGGTGAATAAAGGTAATATTATCTATCTGGATCAGTATGTAGACCATGTAGAGAATATCTTTTTTATGCGTATTGAATGGGAATTGAAAGATTTTCTGGTGCCTCAGGAAAAGATTGAGGATTATTTTGCCACTTTGTATGCACAGAAATATGAGATGAATTTCCGTCTCTATTTCTCCGATACAAAACCGCGTATGGCTATCTTTGTTTCAAAGATGTCCCATTGCTTGTTCGACTTGTTGGCGCGTTACACCGCTGGTGAGTGGAATGTGGAGATACCTCTTATTATAAGCAATCATCCCGATTTGCAGCACGTGGCCGAGCGTTTCGGTATTCCTTTCCATCTTTTCCCCATTACCAAAGAGACAAAGGAGGAACAAGAGAAGAAGGAAATGGAGTTACTGGCAAAGCATAAGATAACTTTCATAGTGCTGGCGCGCTACATGCAGGTCATTTCCGAGCAAATGATAAACGCTTATCCCAATAGGATAATCAACATTCATCACTCTTTCCTTCCGGCATTTGTGGGAGCGAAGCCCTATCATGCTGCGTTTGAACGTGGAGTGAAGATTATTGGAGCTACCAGCCACTATGTTACCACAGAGTTGGATGCCGGTCCCATCATAGAGCAGGATGTGGTGCGTATTACACACAAGGACACTGTGCAGGATTTGGTGAACAAGGGTAAGGACTTGGAAAAGATTGTGCTTTCTCGTGCTGTTCAGAAGCATATTGAACGCAAGGTGTTGGCATATAAGAACAAAACGGTAATATTTAATTAGTTGATAGTTGATAATTGATAGTTGATGGTGGGGAACTTGTCATTACCTTTCAATTATTACCTTTCAATGGTCAATTCTCAATTAAAAAAATGAAAGTTGCAGTTGTCAAATATAATGCAGGCAATATCCGTTCGGTGGATTATGCTTTGAAGCGTCTGGGAGTAGAGGCAGTGATTACGGCAGATGAGGCTGTGCTACGTGCTGCCGATAAGGTTATCTTTCCCGGTGTGGGAGAGGCGGAAACCACTATGGACTTTTTGCGTGCCGGTGGTATGGATAGGCTGATAAAGGAGTTACGCCAGCCGGTATTGGGCATTTGCCTGGGCATGCAGTTGATGTGCCGCCACTCTGAAGAGGGGGATGTGGATTGCCTGGGTATTTTTGATACTGATGTGAAACGTTTCATTTCGCAGAGGCACGAGGATAAAGTACCTCATATGGGATGGAATACCATTGCCCGGACGAATAGCGGACTTTTTAAAGGCTTTACTAAAGAAGAGTTTGTTTATTTCGTACATAGTTTCTATGTGCCAGTCAATGATTGTACGGCAGCCGTGACGGATTACATTCATCCGTTCAGTGCCGCTTTGCATAAAGGCAATTACTACGCCACACAGTTCCATCCGGAAAAGAGTGGAAGTGTGGGAGAGCGTATTTTGCGGAATTTCCTGGAACTGTAAATCGTCAAATCGTAAATAAAATGATAGAACTGATTCCCGCTATTGACATTATTGACGGAAAATGTGTACGCCTTTCCCAAGGCGATTATGACAGCAAGAAGGTGTACAACGAAAATCCCGTGGAAGTGGCCCTGGAGCTGGAGGCTCATGGTATCCGCAGACTTCATGTGGTCGATTTGGACGGTGCGGCTTCCCATCATGTGGTAAACTACCGTACGTTGGAACAGATAGCTGTGCGTACGTCTCTTATTATTGATTTTGGAGGTGGGGTGAAGAGTGATGAAGATTTGGTGATAGCTTTTGAGAACGGTGCGCAGATGGTGACCGGTGGCAGCATTGCTGTGAAGAATCCCGAATTGTTCTGCAAATGGCTTCAAATGTATGGTTCCGAGAAAATTATTCTTGGCGCTGATGTGAAAGAGCATAAAATAGCCGTCAATGGTTGGAAGGATGAGAGTGGCTGCGAACTGTTTCCGTTCTTGAAAGACTATGTAGAGAAGGGGGTCCGTAAGGTTATCTGTACTGATATCAGTTGTGACGGAATGCTGCAAGGACCATCGATAGCGTTGTATAAGGAGATACTGGAGCACCATCCTGAACTCTATCTGATAGCAAGTGGAGGCGTAAGCTGTGCCGATGATATACGCCATTTGGAAGTTGTCGGCATACCTGCCGTTATTTTCGGTAAGGCTCTGTACGAAGGCCGCATCACCTTCAAAGAACTGGAAAACTTTGTTAGTTGAAAGGTGAAAATTAATCACTTATAACTCATAACTTATAACTCAAACCGCCGTGTTAGCAAAAAGAATCATTTCTTGCCTCGACATTAAAGATGGGCAGACAGTGAAAGGTACCAATTTCGTGAACCTCCGCCAGGCCGGCGACCCGGTAGAACTGGCGCGTGCTTATAGTGAGCAGGGTGCCGACGAACTGGTTTTTCTCGACATCACAGCCAGTTTTGAAGGCCGTAAGACTTTCACTGAATTGGTGAAACGCATAGCTGCGAATATCAGCATTCCTTTTACTGTAGGTGGAGGCATTCATGAACTGGGTGACGTGGATAGGCTACTGAATGCAGGTGCCGATAAAATCTCCATCAATTCCTCAGCTATCCGCCGTCCCGGATTGATAGACGAGATTGCGAAGAACTTCGGTTCTCAGGTTTGTGTACTGGCAGTTGATGCCAAACAGACAGAGAAGGGATGGCGATGCTACTTGAACGGTGGTCGTGTGGAAACGGATAAGGAACTGTTTGCGTGGACAAAAGAAGCCCAGGAACGTGGTGCGGGCGAGATATTGTTCACCAGCATGAATCACGACGGTGTCAAGACCGGTTATGCCAATGAAGCGCTTTCCAGCCTTGCCGACGGATTGTCCATCCCCATCATTGCATCGGGAGGGGCAGGTGCCAAAGAACATTTTCGTGACGTCTTTTTGCAGGGAAAAGCAGATGCTGCCCTGGCAGCCAGTGTTTTTCATTTCGGAGAAATCAAAATTCCCGAATTAAAATCG
The DNA here is from genome assembly GCF_964250605.1 of Bacteroides sp. AR20. Lineage (NCBI taxonomy): Bacteria > Pseudomonadati > Bacteroidota > Bacteroidia > Bacteroidales > Bacteroidaceae > Bacteroides > Bacteroides sp. AR20. The sequence continues at coordinate 95,020 of NZ_CAXUGK010000005.1, forward strand.
TATCTTTGTGCCCAAGGAATTGCGATGAGAAGATGAAGGTGAGTTTACGATTGGACGATTTACGATTTACGATTGGGATTACTCAAGCAAATCATAAGTCTCCAGTCACTTAAAGTAATATCAATCGTAAATAGTAAATAGCTAAATCGTAAATAGAATGGATTTTGACAAGATGAACGGACTCGTTCCGGCGATTATACAAGATGCAGATACCGCTAAGGTGCTGATGCTTGGCTTCATGAACAAGGAGGCTTATGACAAGACGGTGGAAACTGGAAAGGTGACTTTCTTCAGCCGTACCAAGAACCGTCTTTGGACGAAAGGCGAGGAGAGTGGCAACTTCCTGAATGTGGTTTCCATGAAGGAAGACTGTGACCGGGATACGTTACTGGTGCAGGTACATCCCGTAGGCCCGGTTTGCCATACCGGTACAGATACTTGCTGGGGTGAGAAGAACGAACAGCCGGTTATGTTTCTAAAGCTTCTTCAGGATTTCATCTGTAAGCGTTATGATGAAATGCCCGAAGGTTCCTATACGACCAGTCTTTTCCAGTCCGGTATCAACAAAATGGCACAGAAGGTAGGCGAAGAGGCTGTGGAAACCGTCATTGAGGCTTGCAACGGTACGGACGAACGCCTGATTTATGAAGGAGCTGATTTGTTGTATCACCTCATCGTGCTGCTCACATCCAAAGGATACCGCATTGAAGACCTTGCGCGTGAATTGGAGGAACGTCACAGTGCGACGTGGAAGAAACATTAAGTAATTAAAAATTAATAATTAAAATGGGGGTGGGCGAGGCGCTGATAAGATATACGGACGTAGAGATACACCAGCAGGAGTTGTGCGTACTGAACGATGTGAATTTGGAACTTCACAAAGGGGAGTTCGTGTACCTGGTAGGTAAAGTGGGCTCCGGCAAGACGAGCCTGCTCAAGACTTTCTATGGCGAACTGGATATTGCATCGGGCGAGGCTGAAGTATTGGGGTATGACATGCTCCATATTAAGCGTAAGCACATCCCGCAGTTGCGCCGTAAGCTGGGAATCGTATTCCAGGACTTCCAGTTGCTGACAGACCGTACGGTGTACGATAACCTTGAATTTGTTCTCCGTGCTACCGGTTGGAAGAGCAAAGGGGAGATTAAGGACAAAATAGAAGAGGTGTTGAACCTGGTGGGGATGAGCAACAAAGGATATAAGTTGCCTAATGAACTGTCGGGTGGTGAGCAACAGCGCATTGTGATTGCGCGTGCAGTGCTCAACTCTCCGGAGATAATCCTTGCGGATGAGCCTACCGGAAACCTGGATTCGGAAACCGGACATGCCATTGCAGAACTTCTGCACGGCATCAGTGAAGCCGGCGCACTGGTGGTGATGACCACGCACAACCTGCAGCTGCTGCGAGAGTTTCCCGGCAAGGTGTACCGGTGCGCAGACCATCTGATGACTGATGTTACAGCAGAATACGCCCCTGCAATAACCAATGATTAGTAGTTAAGTAGTTATCTCTAACTACTGATTCTTATAAAGAACAGAAATTAACGATAAAGCTCCGCAGCTGCCTACTTGTAGCTCGTAGCTTGTAACTATAAACTAATTAATACAGGAACGAAAATGAAAGTTTTAAAGTTTGGAGGTACTTCAGTAGGTTCGGCTCAGCGAATGAAGGAAGTGGCCAAATTGATTACCGATGGTGAACGTAAGATTGTGGTTCTCTCTGCCATGTCGGGTACCACAAACACATTGGTTGAGATTTCGGACTATCTGTACAAGAAGAATCCGGAAGGTGCCAACGAGATTATCAACAAGCTGGAAAGTAAATATCGCCAGCACATTGATGAACTCTTTGCTACTCCGGAGTATAAACAGAAAGGCCTGGAACTCATCAAATCACATTTTGACTATATCCGTTCTTATACCAAAGACCTCTTCACTCTGTTTGAGGAGAAAGTGGTGTTGGCTCAGGGCGAGTTGATTTCCACCGCCATGATGAACTACTATCTGCAGGAATGCGGCGTGAAGTCTGTGTTGCTTCCGGCTTTAGAATACATGCGTACGGACAAGAATGCCGAGCCCGATCCGGTCTATATCAAGGACAAGCTCCAGGTTCAGCTGGAACTGTATCCGGATGCTGAGATTTATATCACTCAGGGGTACATCTGCCGCAACGCCTACGGCGAGATAGACAATCTGCAGCGTGGCGGAAGCGACTATACGGCTTCGCTGATTGGTGCTGCCATCAACGCTTCCGAAATCCAGATTTGGACGGATATCGACGGCATGCACAACAACGACCCCCGTATTGTGGACAAGACTGCGCCGGTGCGTCATCTGCATTTCGAAGAGGCCGCCGAGCTGGCATACTTCGGTGCCAAGATTCTGCACCCTACCTGCATCCAGCCTGCCAAGTATGCCAATATCCCCGTCCGTCTGCTCAATACGATGGACCCCACTGCTCCGGGTACGCTGATTTCCAATGATACGGAGAAGGGTAAGATTAAGGCGGTGGCTGCCAAGGACAACATTACGGCCATCAAGATAAAATCCAGCCGCATGTTGCTTGCTCACGGATTCTTGCGTAAGGTTTTCGAGATATTCGAGAGCTACCAGACTTCCATCGATATGATTTGTACTTCAGAAGTGGGTGTGTCCGTATCTATCGATAATGTGAAGCATCTCAATGAAATTCTGGATGACTTGAAGAAGTATGGCACAGTGACGGTGGACAAGGACATGTGCATCATCTGCGTGGTGGGCGACCTCGAATGGGAAAACGTCGGTTTCGAAGCCAAGGCATTGGATGCCATGCGCGACATACCGGTACGTATGATTTCTTTCGGTGGTAGCAACTATAATATTTCTTTCCTCATCCGCGAGTGCGACAAGAAGGCAGCGTTGCAGTCACTCAGTGATGCGCTGTTCAATGAGGAATAACTCTTGATATTTTTCAGACGCAGATTACACAGATGACGCAGATTCTTTTTGCTTCCTATTTGTGTAATCTGCGTCATCTGCGTCTGAAAAATTATTTGTAGACACCTCTTTCATCTTCCTTTTTTTAAACTAAACAAAGATTACGATTATTATATGAAAGGAACATTCCCTATCCATAAATTCCGCGAATTGCGTACTCCCTTCTATTACTACGACACAAAGGTCTTGCGCGACACACTTTCGTGCATCCGTACGGAAGCTGCCCGATATGGCAACTATTCGGTGCATTATGCTGTGAAGGCCAATGCCAATCCCAAGGTGCTTGCCATTATCCGCGAGAACGGCTTGGGTGCCGACTGTGTAAGTGGCGGTGAAATCCGTGCAGCCATCAAGGCAGGTTTTCCCACTGGCAAGATTGTTTTTGCAGGGGTGGGCAAGGCTGATTGGGAAATCAATCTGGGGCTGGATTATGACATTTTCTGCTTTAATGTGGAGTCTGTCCCCGAGCTGGAGATTATCAACGAGCTGGCTGCCGCTAAAGATAAGGTGGCCAATGTGGCTTTCCGTATCAATCCCAATGTAGGTGCCCATACCCATGCCAATATTACCACTGGGCTGGCCGAAAACAAGTTTGGTATTAGCATGCAGGATATGGACCATGTGATAGACATTGCGCAGAATATGAAGAACCTGAGATTCATCGGACTGCATTTCCACATCGGTTCCCAAATATTGGATATGGGCGATTTCGTGGCTTTGTGTAACCGCGTCAACGAATTGCAGGATAAGCTGGAAGCTCGCCATATCCGCATCGAGCACGTCAATGTGGGGGGCGGACTCGGCATTGACTACGGTCACCCCAACCGTCAGCCGATACCCGACTTCAAAAGCTACCTCGAGACTTACAACAGCCATCTGAAACTCCGTCCCCACCAGACGCTCCACTTCGAGCTGGGACGTGCGGTAGTGGGACAATGCGGTTCATTGATTTCGCAGGTGCTTTATGTGAAGCAGGGCACCAACAAGCAGTTTGCCATTCTGGATGCCGGCATGACGGATTTGATTCGTCCGGCACTCTACCAAGCGTTCCATAAGATAGAGAATATCACTTCGGATGCGCCGGTTCAGGCTTATGATGTCGTAGGGCCCATCTGTGAGTCTTCTGATGTATTCGGTAAGGCTATTGATTTGAATGGGGTGAAGCGTGGCGACCTTATCGCCCTCCGTTCGGCAGGGGCTTATGGCGAAATTATGGCTTCGGGCTATAACTGCCGTGAGCTGCCTCAAGGATATACGTCGGACGAGCTGGTATAGAGAGGCTGGAGATGCGTTGCATGAATGGCGAAGCATTTATTATACCAAGGCTTCTGTTTTTATATAAAAAATGTTATTGCGTGAACAACTTTTAAGGTTTCTTGTTACTTTTGTAATGATTTCAATTTAAATAAATACGATTATGATTACAGAAAAATTACAGAATGCAATTAATGAGCAGATTACGGCTGAGATGTGGTCTTCCAACCTTTATCTGGCAATGTCTTTCTATATGGAGAAAGAAGGTTATAACGGCATGGCTTCCTGGTTGAAGAAGCAGGCTTCTGAAGAAAAAGCTCATGCTTGTGAAATGGCTTCTTATATCATCAAGCGTGGCGGTAAGGCCAAACTGGACAAGATTGATGTTGTTCCCAATGACTTCGGTACTCCACTGGAAGTGTTCGAGCAGGTAGCCCAGCACGAACGCCGTGTTTCCAAAATGATTGATGAATTGGTAGATGTTGCCTCTGCCGAAAAAGATAAGGCTACACAAGACTTCCTTTGGGGATTCGTGCGCGAGCAGGTAGAAGAAGAAGCTACTGCCGACGGCATTGTAGATATGATAAAGAAAGCCGGTGATGCCGGAATCTTCTTCGTTGACTCAAAACTGGGAGAACGCAGATAAGAGAGAAACTAAAAAAATCCCGCGGCTAATTTTAGTCGCGGGATTTTTTTTAGTTATGAGTTATAAGTTGTGAGTTATTTGTTGATGAAGGGCTTATATCCGCAAGGGAAAGCACAAGCAAATAACTTATAACTCATAACTCATCACTCATTTCAGCACTCCCAGCTCTTTCCCCACCTTAATAAATGCAGCGATACATTTGTCCAGATGCTCCTTTTCGTGTCCGGCAGAGATTTGTACGCGGATGCGTGCCTGGTCTTTGGGCACTACGGGGTAGTAGAAGCCGGTGACGTAGATGCCTTCTTCCTGCATGCGGGTGGCATAAATCTGGGAGAGTTTGGCATCATACAGCATGACGGCGCAGATGGCGCTTTGTGTCGGCTTGATGTCGAAACCGGCGGCGGTCATCTTGTCGCGGAAGTAGTTCACGTTTTCCAGCAGTTTGTCATGCAGGGCATTGCTCTCTTTGAGCATCTTGAATACCTCGAGGCTGGCGCCGATGATGCCCGGAGCCAATGAGTTGGAGAAGAGGTACGGACGGCTGCGTTGGCGTAGCAGGTCGATGATTTCCTTGCGTCCGGTAGTGAATCCTCCCAAAGCGCCGCCAAAGGCTTTGCCCAAAGTTCCGGTATAGATGTCTACGCGTCCGTAGGTGCCGTATTGTTCGCTTACGCCGTGTCCCGTAGGGCCTACCACGCCGGCGGAGTGTGATTCGTCCACCATGACCAGCGCGTCGTATTTCTCGGCAAGGTCGCAAATGCAGTCCATCGGGGCAACGTTGCCGTCCATGGAGAATACCCCGTCCGTAACTACGATACGGAAACGCTGTGCCTGGGCTTCCTGCAGGCATCTTTCCAGGTCGGCCATGTCGGCATTGGCGTAGCGATAGCGTTTGGCTTTGCAGAGGCGTACGCCGTCAATGATGGAAGCATGGTTTAGGGAGTCCGAGATGATGGCGTCTTCCTCGGTGAAGAGGGGCTCGAACACACCGCCATTGGCGTCGAAACAAGCGGCGTAGAGAATGGTGTCTTCAGTCTTGAAGTAGTCGGAGATGGCTGCTTCCAGCTCCTTGTGGATGTCCTGCGTTCCGCAGATGAAGCGTACGGACGACATGCCGTATCCGCGGCGTTCCATAATCTGCTGGGCGGCGGCAATCAGCCGCGGGTGGTTGGACAGTCCCAGGTAATTGTTGGCACAGAAGTTCAGCACCTCTTTGCCTTTTACGCTGATGGCAGCTTGTTGTGCACTCTCAATCAGTCGCTCTTCCTTGTAGAGTCCGGCTTCTTTTATTTCAGCAAGTGTCTTGCTGAGATGGTCTTTCATTTTACCGTACATAGCATTTTATTTTTTAGGTAATACGTTGTCATTACATTTCCCACAAAGAACATCATTTTTCTTGGAATAAACAATATCAATATGGCAGAAATATGAAAAAAAAGTGTGTATATTTGCACCATATATAATAACGAAACCTTATAAATAACTCGTATGAAGAATATTTTGGTAATTGGAGCTACCGGACAGATTGGGTCGGAACTCACGCTGGAGTTGCGCAAACGTTATGGTGATGACCATGTTGTGGCAGGATACATTCCGAGTGCTATGCCCAAGGGAGAATTGAAAGCATCCGGCCCTTCGGCCATTGCCGACGTGACAGACCGTCAGTCCATCGAGGTGGTGGCGCGTCAGTTCAAGATTGATACTATCTACAATCTGGCCGCCTTGCTCTCGGTAGTTGCCGAAAGCCGTCCGGCCATGGCTTGGAAAATCGGTATCGACGGGTTGTGGAATGTGCTGGAAGTGGCGCGCGAGTACAATTGTGCCGTGTTTACCCCGAGTTCCATCGGCTCGTTCGGCGAAGCCACGCCTCATGTAAAGACACCGCAGGACACTATCCAGCGTCCGCGTACCATGTATGGCGTGACAAAAGTGACGACTGAATTGTTGAGTGACTATTACTATACAAAATATGGTGTGGATACACGCTCGGTACGTTTTCCGGGAATCATTTCGAACGTGACCCCTCCGGGTGGCGGCACTACGGACTATGCGGTGGATATTTTCTACTCTGCCGTGAAGGGAGAAAAATTCGTATGTCCGGTGAAGGCCGGCACGTATATGGATATGATGTATATGCCCGACGCACTGAACGCGGCCATCTCGCTGATGGAAGCGGCACCGGCAAGGCTGAAGCACCGCAACGCCTTCAATATCGCCTCCATGAGTTTTGACCCGGAACAGATTTATCAGGAAATTAAGAAGCATATGCCTGATTTTGAGATGGCATACGAGATTGATCCGCTGAAGCAGGCCATTGCCGACAGCTGGCCCGACTCTCTGGATGACTCTTGTGCACGCGAGGAATGGGACTGGATGCCGCAGTACGACCTGGAGTCCATGACCGTAGACATGCTTGAGAAATTAAGGGCTAAATTAAACAAGTGACCGTAAGCGGTCCGTAAAGAATGAAAAAACTTTTATTGGGATTTTTGTTGTTCGCCTTTTTGATTTCGTGTGGAAACAAAAAGGCGAAAATGGATCCCTTTGCTACCATTACGGAAATGGTGGATTCGGCCGGTCACAAGGCCGATACGCTGCTGGAAGCAGAAGTGAAGGAAGAACCGAAGCCGATGGAGGCAGACGAGCTGTTTGATGATTTTATCTTCAATTATGCTTCGGATGATGCTCTGCAAAGGCAGAGGACGGTATTTCCTTTGCCCTATTATGACCGTGACACTCCGCTGAAGATAGAGGCGGACTTCTGGAAGCACGATTATCTGTTTACCAAGCAGAACTATTACACCTTGCTTTTTGATAAGGAAGAGGATATGGACATGGTGGGCGATACTACGCTGACATCGGTACAAGTGGAGTGGATTTTCTTGAAAACGCGTATGATGAAGCGTTATTATTTTGAGAAGAAGCGGGGAATGTGGATGCTCGAAGCCATCAACCTGCGCGAGATGGAGAAAGGCGAAAATGAGGACTTCGTGGAATTCTATACCCGTTTTGTGACGGACAGTGTCTATCAGAGCAAGCATATCAGCCATCCGCTACAATTCATCACCATAGACCCTGACGACGAGTTCTCTATCCTGGAAACCACTTTGGATGTGGACCAGTGGTATGCCTTCCGTCCGGTAATGCCTGCCGACAGACTGTCTAATATCAATTACGGACAGAAGAATGAGGACTTGTCGGACACCAAAATACTGAAGGTAAATGGCATAGGCAACGGATACTCCAATATCTTCTATTTCCGCAAACGCAGTAAGGGATGGGAGCTGTACAAATATGAAGACACGAGCATTTAAAATAAAGGAGGAAAGGTTTGAGGAAGATACCCAATACATTTGGAATTGACGTTACTGCTGCAAGATTTCTGGAATACGGTTCGGAGGATGAACTGCGGGAGCTGATTGCGGCAGGACAGGTCGTTGCGCCCTGGCTGCATATCGGTGGAGGGAGCAACCTGCTCTTTATCAAGGATTATGAAGGCACGGTGCTGCATTCACGTATCGGTGGCCTGGAGGTGACGTCAGAGGATGAGGAGCACGTGTGGGTGCGTGTGGGTGCTGGTGTGGTATGGGACGATTTTGTGGCTTGGTGTGTGAAACGACATTGGTATGGTGCCGAGAACCTTTCGCTGATACCGGGTGAGGTCGGGGCAAGTGCAGTACAGAATATCGGTGCTTATGGTGTGGAAGTAAAGGACCTGATAACATCCGTGGAAACCATAAATATGGCAAGGGAGAAGCGTATCTACGGGGTGGATGAATGCGGCTACTCCTACAGAAAGAGCTTGTTTAAGCAACCGGAGATGAAGGCCGTGTTTGTGACTTACGTGAACTTCTGCTTGAGTAAACGGGAACATTATACATTGGATTACGGTACTATCCGGCAGGAGCTGGAGAAATATCCGGTGCTGAATCTGGAAATTTTGCGCCGCGTGATTATAGACATCCGTCAAAGCAAGTTGCCCGACCCGAAGGTGCTGGGCAATGCGGGTAGTTTTTTTATGAACCCCATCGTGCCGCGTCGGCAGTTCGAGTCTTTGCAACGGGAATATCCGGACATGCCCCACTATGATGTGGATGCCGGTCGGGTAAAGATACCGGCTGCCTGGATGATAGACCGGTGTGGCTGGAAAGGCAAGGCGCTGGGGCCTGCTGCGGTGCACGGCCGGCAGGCGTTGGTGCTGGTGAACTCGGGTGGTGCCACGGGAGCGGATATTGTCGCTCTTTCGGATGCCGTGCGGGCTTCTGTCCGCGAGAAATTCGGCATTGATATTCACCCGGAAGTTTGTTTGATAAAATAGTAAGAGAGTTTTGACACACCCAAACATTGTTGTATATAACCTGATTTTAGAAATTTATTTGATTTAGTCAATGGGAAAACTCAGAATATTAGGAAGTGGAACTTCGACCGGTGTGCCTGAGATAGGCTGTACTTGTCCGGTCTGCACTTCCACTGACCCGCGGGACAACCGCTTGCGTGCGTCATCCCTGCTGCATACGGATGATGCGGTGATATTGATAGATTGTGGTCCTGACTTCAGGGAACAGATGCTGCGTGCTTCTTCTTTTGAGAAGATAGACGGCGTACTGGTGACACACGAACACTATGACCATGTGGGTGGTCTGGATGATTTGCGCCCGTTCGGTCGTTTTGCCGATATCCCTATCTATTCCGATGCCTACACTGCTGCCCATCTGCGGGCAAGGATGCCTTACTGCTTTGTCGATAAGGTATATCCGGGAGTTCCGCGTATCTATCTGCAGGAAGTGGAGGCGGGGCAGGTGTTCCACATCAACCGGACGGAAGTGCTGCCTTTACGGGTGATGCACGGCAGGCTTCCCATCCTGGGCTACCGCATTGGCGGCCGGCTGGGATATATCACGGATATGCACATGATGCCTGAGGAATCTTATGAACAATTGAAGGGCTTGGACGTTTTGGTAATGAATGCTTTACGGCCAAAGCCGCATCCTACGCACCAGAGTATTTCGGAGGCGTTGGAGGCTGCCGGACGTATTGGTGCCAAAGAGACCTATTTCATCCATATGAGCCATCATGCAGGGCTTCATGCCGATATCGAAAAGCAGCTGCCACCCCATGTACACTTTGCCTACGATGGACTTGAAATAGATTTCTAAACTTTTTGAAACATTTGTTTTGTTTTATTAGTAGAAAATGCTATTTTTGCCAAAAGTTGATGAATAAATGCCATGAAACTCCGACTCCTCATACAGATAGCTGTCGTTGTGTCCATAGTGCTGCTATGTACCGGTTTTGGTGTGTATTCTTTCCTGCGGTTGAATTCGGTGGAGAACCGGCAGGATTTCAATCTTTATACTTTGGTGCCGCAAGATGCCACAGCCATACTCGAAACCGACCGTATGGCAGACCTCGTGGAGGATATCAATGAACTGAATTGCAGCAAAGACAACCATTTTCTATACGTATCGGAGCTTTTTGTTTACTTGAAGAAGTATTTGTATACTTTGGTGGAGGATACTCCGCATGGACTGAGTAAACAGATGAACAAGATGCTGATTAGCTTTCACGAGCCGGATACACCGATGAACCAAGTATTGTATTGCAGTTTGGGTTCGGGTGATTATGAGTTGGTGGAATCTTTTGTGGAGAAGTACTGCTCCAGTTCGTTTCCTTCCAAGTATTTCGATTACAAGGGAGAGGAGATACGTATCTATCCCATGGCAGACGGTCGTTTCCTGGCTGCCTACTTCACTCCCGATTTTCTGGTTGTAAGTTTCCAGAAGCGTTTGATAGAACATGTGATTGATGCGCGGCGCAGCAAAAAGTCCCTGATGAACCTCCCTTCTTTCCGCACTATGTACGCGGGCAAGCAGAGTAACGTGGCTGCCACGGTCTATGTGCGTATGAAAGGAGTGGATATGGGGAAGCCTACGGATGGTATCCGTTCGCAGACGCAGCTGGGCAGTTGGGCAGAGTTTGACATGAAGTTCAATGAAGATGCCATTTATTGCTCCGGCATCAGCCATGGGTCGGATTCCACACAGACGTTTATCAATGCCTTGCGGGTGCAGCAGCCGGTAGAGGACGGATTTTCCGGGGCTCTGCTTCCGTCTTCCACTTTCTTTTACGATCGCTGGGCAATGTCTGATAGAAATTCCTGGTTTGGCTTTACTGCCAGTCAGGAGTATGCCAAGGCCACCTATTCAGACTATATCAAGCAGCGTGACGAAGAGTGGATTGCTTACTTGAATGAGCATGCGGGCGAGAGCGTGATGTCTTGCTTGTTCCAGTCTAAAGACACGTTGGACAAGCTGCCTTGCGCCGTGATGTGTATCCCTCTCAAGGATGAACTGGCAGCGGAACGCCGCTTGCAGTATCTGCTTTACAGTACCCCCAAGGAAGAGGATGCTCCGCTTATGCCGAAAATGGTTTCAAATAATTCGTTGTATCCCAAAGCAAGGAAGTTCCCTAAATATGTGTTGCCCCGTAACACGCTGCTCACCCAACTGACGGGCATCACGGAGTCTGCCCTTTATACCTTTGCCTGTTTCTATCGGGGTAGTCTGTTGCTGGCTCCCGATGCACTGAGCCTTTCGGCCTATATTGAGGCGGTGGAGAGTGGAGATGTGTTAGACGGAACACCGGTGTACGAAGAGGGTATAGGCAGTCTTTCACCCATATATAATTTTGTGATGATGGTGGATATGGAGATGATGCTGAGCCAGCCTGAAACGTATGTGCGTCTGATACCGAACTTCTTCTTCCGTCAATCCAACTTCTTCCGTCATTTCATGCTTGCAGTACAATTCACTTGTACAGAAGGGGTGGTTTATCCGAATATCGTATTGCTTTATAAAGGGTGATTAATCGGTCATTCTGTAGAGTGCTGAGGGAAAATAAGCACGAGGAAAGTCAAAATACACACTCACCACAGATTGCACAGATTAACACAGTTTATTCTAGAATTTTGATAATCAAGAATTTTTAGCTGTGTTAATCTGTGCAATCTGTGGTGAATTATAACATATTCTTAGAACGGCAGGTCATCCTTTGCATCCCCTGCGAGGAATTCCGGTGCGGCAGTGGGAGCCGGCGGCGGAACGGGAGCGCCCGGAGCGGGTGCGGCAGTGCTTACGCGTTCTACCTTCCATGCGCGAATACTGTTGAACCAACGGTCTTGCCATTGGCGTGCGTCTACATCAAAAGATACTGTCAGCTCTTCGCCCATCTGAATATTGAACTGTTCGATTTTGTCCGCTCCAAATACGTCAAAACACATTTTGCGCGGATATTGGCCATGGTCTTCAATCACATATTCTTGTGATTTCCATTCGTTACCTGACTTGGAAACTCCGCCTCTGGGCTGGAGTATAGCGATGATTTTTCCTGTAAATTCCATTGTTTTCTTTTTAAATGATGCGGCGAAGTTACAATTTTTTAGGAATATGAGACGAATATTCGGCTGTTTTTTCTTGCTATTTCTTTGTCGTAGGGAATTCTTTTTTTAACTTTGTCCGTCAGTTTGAAAAAGATAAAAACGGTTTCTAAGACGTTAGCAAAATAAAAAACTTAAATATACAGAAGATATGAAATTTATCGTTTCGAGTACTGCGCTCTCCAGTCATTTGCAGGCTATCAGCCGTGTGATTAATTCGAAGAATGCGTTGCCTATTTTGGATTGTTTCCTCTTTGAACTGCAAGACGGAACCTTGTCTGCAACTGTTTCCGACAGTGAAACGACGATGGTCACTACGGTCGAAGTGAATGAAAGTGATATGGACGGCCGTTTTGCCGTCACAGCCAAAACCCTTTTGGACGCTTTGAAGGAAATTCCCGAACAACCGTTGACTTTTGAAATCAATACGGATTCCCTTGAAATCACGGTACAGTATCAGAACGGTAAATACAGCCTGATGGGGCAGAATGCGGACGAGTTCCCGCAGTCTGCCATGTTGGGTGACAATGCCGTACGTGTGGAAATGGATGCACAAGTGTTGCTGGGTGGTATCAACCGTGCCGTGTTTGCTACGGCTGATGACGAGCTTCGTCCCGTGATGAACGGTATCTATTTCGATATCACAACGGAGGACATCACGATGGTGGCATCAGACGGTCATAAGCTGGTGCGCTGCAAGACACTGGCCGCCAAAGGTAACGAACGTGCCGCCTTTATCCTGCCCAAGAAGCCGGCTTCGCTGATGAAGAATCTGCTGCCGAAAGAGCAAGGCATGGTGACTATCGAGTTCGACGAACGCAACGCTGTGTTCACATTGGAAAGCTACCGCATGGTGTGCCGTCTTATCGAAGGACGCTATCCCAACTACAACTCTGTGATTCCGCAGAACAACCCTTATAAAGTGACGGTAGACCGTCTGCAACTGCTCGGTGCTTTGCGCCGCGTGTCTATCTTCTCTTCGCAGGCAAGCAGCCTTATCAAGCTCCGTATGCAGGAGAATCTGATTGTCATCTCCGCACAGGACATCGACTTCTCTACATCGGCCGAAGAAACACTGGTTTGCCAATATGCGGGCAATCCGATGAGCATCGGTTTCAAGTCCACTTTCCTGATTGACATTCTGAATAACATTTCTGCCGATGAAATCGTTATCGAACTGGCAGATCCTTCACGTGCAGGTGTCATTATTCCGGTAGAGCAGGAAGAGAACGAAGACTTGCTGATGCTGCTGATGCCGATGATGCTGAATGACTGATGAATATTAGCAATCGGATTATGAGCTACGAGCTACAAGTGGCTGCGCAATTATGCCGCACGGTACTTGTAGCTCGTGGCTTGTAAGTTAAACTTATAATTTATAGCTCATAGCCAGAGCTTATAAAACGAAAAAACAATGAAATTGAATCTGAAAAATCCGATAGTCTTTTTTGATTTGGAGACTACGGGTACCAATATCAACTCAGACCGAATTGTCGAAATCTGTTACCTCAAGGTATATCCCAACGGGAATGAGGAGTCCAAAACCATGCGTATCAACCCCGAAATGCCCATTCCTGCCGAAGCATCTGCCGTTCATGGCATCTACGATGCCGATATAGCCGACTGCCCCACATTCAAGGAAGTGGCGCGCAACATTGCCAATGACATTGAAGGATGCGACTTGGCGGGCTTCAACTCCAACCGTTTTGATATCCCCGTCCTGGCGGAAGAGTTCCTTCGTGCCGGTGTGGACATTGACATGAGTCGCCGCAAGTTTGTGGACGTGCAGGTCATTTTCCACAAGATGGAGCAACGCACGCTGTCTGCTGCCTATAAATTCTATTGCGGCAAGAATTTGGAAGACGCCCATACGGCAGAGGCTGATACACGTGCCACCTACGAAGTGCTGATGTCGCAGTTGGACCGCTATCCGGAGTTGCAGAATGACGTGGCTTTCCTTGCCGACTATTCCAGCTTCAACAAGAATGTGGACTTTGCCGGTCGTATGGTCTACGATGACAAAGGTGTGGAAGTATTCAACTTCGGCAAGTACAAGGGCATGTCGGTATCCGATGTCCTGAAGCGCGATCCCGGCTATTACAGCTGGATTCTGAACAGTGATTTTACCCTGAATACCAAAGCCACGCTGACCAAGATACGTCTGCGTGAAATGACTCAGAAATAAATGGCAAATATACTGAAAGGGAAGAAAATAGTATTGGGCATTACGGGCAGCATTGCCGCCTATAAAGCATGCTATATTATTCGCGGACTGATTAAGCGTGGTGCAGAGGTGCAGGTGGTCATTACGCCTGCCGGAAAAGAATTTATTACCCCTATCACGCTCTCTGCCCTGACCAGCAAACCGGTTATCAGTGAGTTCTTTGCCCAACGCGATGGCACCTGGAACAGCCATGTGGACCTCGGTCTGTGGGCAGATGCCATGCTGATAGCCCCGGCTACGGCTTCCACCATCGGCAAGATGGCGAATGGTGTGGCAGACAATATGCTGATTACCACCTATCTTTCCGCCAAAGCTCCGGTGTTTGTGGCGCCTGCCATGGACCTGGACATGTATGCCCATCCTTCCACCCAAAAGAATCTGGATACACTCCGCTCTTATGGAAACCACATCATAGAACCTGCTACGGGAGAACTCGCCAGCCATCTGGTGGGGAAAGGCCGTATGGAGGAGCCGGAGAATATCATCCGCCACCTGGAAATGTACTTTGCTGCCAAAGATGGCGACCTGGTGGGCAAGACAGTGATGATAACCGCAGGACCTACTTATGAGAAGATAGACCCGGTGCGCTTCATCGGCAACTATTCTTCCGGCAAGATGGGACTTGCCCTGGCAGATGAATGTACCGCCAGAGGGGCCAAGGTGATACTGATTGCCGGTCCGGTGCAGCAAGGCACTTACTTCCCGATGCACCAGTACCATGCGGTAGAGTCGGCGCAGGAGATGTTCGAGGCTGCATCCGCCGCCTTTGTCCATGCCGATGCCGCCATCTTGACGGCTGCCGTGGCAGACTACACCCCCGAACAAGTGGCGGATGAGAAAATCAAGCGTGAAAAGACCGGGGAGATGAGTTTGAACTTGAAACCTACTCGCGACATAGCCGCTTTCTTAGGCAATCTGAAGAACGATACAGAGCACCAACGGCGCCTCCTCGTAGGCTTTGCCCTTGAGACTCATAACGAGCAGATGAATGCGGAAGACAAGCTCAACCGCAAGAATCTGGACTTCATCGTGCTGAACTCCCTGAACGACAAGGGAGCCGGTTTTCGTTGCGATACCAATAAGATCAGTATCATAGACCACCAGGGAAAGACGGACTACCCCTTGAAGTCCAAAGCCGAAGTGGCTGCCGACATCGTAGACCGTCTGGTGAAAGATTTAAATAGTAAATAGTAAATCGTCAAATCGTCAATATCCTTATGTTGCGTTCGCTTTACATACAGAATTATGCGCTTATTGAAAAGCTCGATATCAGCTTCAGCAGCGGTTTCTCGGTGATAACGGGTGAGACCGGTGCTGGAAAATCCATTATTCTGGGTGCCATCGGTCTGCTGCTGGGACAGCGTGCCGATGTGAAAGCCATTCGTGTAGGAGCTTCGAAGTGCATTATCGAGGCCCGTTTTGATATTTCCGCTTACGGTATGCAGCCTTTCTTTGGGGAGAATGAGTTGGAGTACGAGGAAGAATGCCTCCTGCGCCGCGAGGTGTCCGCTTCGGGCAAGAGCCGGGCATTCATCAATGACACGCCTGCTTCATTGGCTCAGATGAAGGAGTTGGGAGAACAGCTGATTGACGTGCATTCCCAGCATCAGAACCTATTGCTGAACAAGGAAGGGTTTCAGTTGAATGTACTGGACATCTTGTCGCATAACGAAGAGGCCTTGTCTGCTTACCAGCATATCTTCGGAGCATGGAAGCAGGCACAGCAGGATTTGGAGGCCCTTGTTGCCCGTGCCAATCAGGATAAGTCGGACGAAGACTATATCCGTTTCCAACTGGAACAGTTGGAAGAGGCACACTTGTCTGCCGGTGAGCAGGAGGAGCTGGAGCAAGAGGCAGATACGCTGAGCCATGCGGAAGAGATAAAGGCCGGACTCTATCGGGTAGGGCAGACGCTCTACTCGGACGAAGGAGGCTTGTTGTCCGGGCTGAAGGAATGCCTGAATACGATGCTCGGCCTGCAGAGGGTTTATCCGGTTGCCGGGGAACTTGCCGAACGCATGGAAAGCACTTATATCGAGTTGAAGGATATTTCGCAGGAAGTGTCGGGTAAGGAGGATGAAATAGAGTTCAACCCCGAACGTCTGGATGAAGTGAACGAACGTCTGAACTTGATTTATACGCTCCAACAGAAGCACCGCGTTTCCACTGTCGGTGAACTTCTGGCGCTGACGGATGAATACGCCGCCAAACTCTCAGCCATCACTTCGTCCGACGAGCACATCGAGGAACTGAAAGCGCGTTGCGACGCTTTATATAATAAGGTGAAAAAGCAGGCTGCCGTCCTCACCAAGGCGCGTACTGCCGCTGCCCGTGAAGTGGAGAAGCAGATGGCTGCGCGGCTGGTTCCGTTGGGCATGCCCAATGTCCGTTTCCAGGTAGAGATAGGTGCCCGCAAAGAGCCGGGCATACACGGGGCGGATACTGTGAACTTCTTGTTTTCCGCGAATAAGAACGGGGCATTGCAAAGCGTCTCCTCCGTAGCTTCGGGTGGTGAAATAGCCCGCGTCATGCTCTCCATCAAAGCAATGATAGCCGGTGCCGTCAAGCTTCCTACCATTGTATTCGACGAAATAGATACCGGAGTCTCCGGCGAGATAGCCGACCGCATGGCGGATATCATGCAGGAGATGGGCGAGCAGGACCGCCAGGTAATCAGCATTACCCATCTACCCCAGATTGCTGCCCGTGGACGCGCCCATTACAAGGTGTACAAGCAGGACAACGAAACGGAAACAAACAGTCACATCCGTCGTCTGACCGACGATGAACGCGTGGAAGAAATAGCCCATATGCTGAGTGGTGCTAAGCTGACCGAAGCCGCACTGAACAATGCCAGAGCATTGCTGGAAGTATCAAATAGTAAATCGTAAATCGTCAAATAGTAAATACCCATATATGGTTGATAACAGTGAAATGATTTTCGGCGTCCGTGCCGTGATAGAAGCCATTCAGGCAGGAAAAGAGATAGACAAGATATTGGTAAAGAAGGACATTCAGAGTGATTTGTCAAAAGAGCTGTTCGCTGTCTTGAAAGGGACTTTGATACCGGTACAGCGCGTTCCGGTGGAACGCATCAACCGCGTGACGCGTAAGAATCACCAGGGAGTGATTGCCTTCATCTCTTCAGTCACTTACCAGAAGACGGAGGACTTGGTACCTTTCCTTTTCGAGCAGGGCAAGAATCCTCTGTTTGTGATGCTTGACGGCATCACGGATGTCCGCAATTTCGGTGCCATTGCCCGTACTTGCGAGTGTGCGGCGGTAGATGCCGTGATTATCCCTGCACGGAACAGTGTATCTGTCAACGCAGATGCCATGAAAACCTCGGCAGGAGCCTTGCACACTTTGCCCGTTTGCCGCGAACACAGCCTGAAAGAGACCCTGCAATTCCTCAAGAATAGTGGTTTCCATATCGTGGCAGCCACGGAGAAAGGCGATTACGACTATACCAAAGCCGACTATACCGGTCCGATGTGCATCATTATGGGTGCCGAAGACAAGGGGGTGTCCTATGACAACCTGGCGTTGTGTGACGAGTGGGTGAAGATTCCCATGTTGGGAACCATCGAGTCCCTCAATGTTTCCGTTGCAGCCGGCATTTTGATTTATGAAGCGGTAAAACAAAGAACCAACTAAGATATGAAAAAGAAATTGCTGTTGATGCTCACTCTCTGTTTATTGGCTCAGTGGAGTGTGGCACAAGCCCCGAAGTGGGTAGACAAAGCCAAACGTGCCGTTTTTTCGGTGGTGACCTACGACCAGAACGATAAGATACTGAATACTGGAAACGGCTTTTTTGTCACTGAAGATGGCGTTGCGCTTTCTGACTACACCTTGTTCAAAGGTGCCCAGCGCGCCGTTGTGATGAGCTCGGACGGGGCACAGATGCCAGTGGAGGCCATTATGGGGGCCGATGACATGTACGATGTTGTCAAGTTCCGTGTCGGCATCCCCGGAAAGAAAGTCACGGCACTCACTTTGGCTGCTGTGGCTCCGGCTGCCGGTGCGGATGTATATCTGCTGCCTTATTCCACCCAGAAGGACCGTTCCTTCACTGCCGGGAAAGTAAAGGAAGCTGATAAGATTTCCGGCAACTATTCCTATTATACGCTCGATATGCGTCTGAAGGACAAGATGGTGAGTTGTCCGCTGATGACTGTGGACGGGCAGGTCTTCGGCCTTGCGCAGAAGTCCTCCGGACAAGACACGGCTACCATCTGCTATGCCATTGATGCCAATTTCGCCATGTCGCAGAATATCTCCGCATTGTCTTATGGAGATATGTCATTGAAGGGCATCGGTATCAAGAAGGCATTGCCCGATACCGAAGAGCAGGCTTTGGTGTTCCTCTACATGGCTTCTTCCCAACTGTCTCCGGAGAAGTATATGGAGACTCTGAACGATTTCATTGCACAATATCCTGCCAGTGCCGACGGTTATCTGCGCCGTGCTTCCCAGCATCTGTTCATGTCCCGTGAAGATGCTTCCATGGATAAGGTCGTCGCAGATATGGATAAGGCTTTGGAGGTTGCCGCAAAGAAAGATGATGTGTATTACAACCGGGCCAAGATAATCTATAATTATGCATTGGGCAAGCCCGAGAAAGTTTATAAGGACTGGTCGCTCGACAAGGCTCTGGACGAGGTACGGAAAGCGATAGCCATTGACGAGCTTCCGGTTTATGTCCAGTTGGAGGGTGACATCCAGTTTGCCAAGCAGGACTATCCGTCGGCATTTACCAGCTATGATAAAGTGAATAAGACCATTCTGGCCTCTCCGGCCACCTTCTTCAGTGCCGCCAAGACCAAGGAATTGATGCAGGCGCCTGCCGAGGAGGTACTGGCTTTGATGGACAGTTGTGTGGCCCGCTTTACCCAGCCCTATACGGAGGAAGCCGCCCCTTACTTGCTGGAGCGTGCCCAAGCCCGTATGAATGCAGACCAGGCGCGTAATGCCATGCTGGATTATGACGCCTATTACAATGCCGTGAACGGTAAAGTGAACGACATGTTCTACTATTACCGTGAGCAGGCTGCTTTGAAGGCCAAGCAGTACCAGCGTGCGCTGGACGATATGGCGAAAGCCATCGAACTGAATCCGGAGGATTTGACTTACCGTGCCGAACTGGCAGTGGTGAATCTTCGCGTGGGACGTTACGAAGAGGCGTTGAATGTGCTGAAGGCTGCTCTGGAGAAAGACCCTAAGTATGCCGAGGCCTACCGTCTGATGGGTATCGCCCAGCTGCAGATGAAGAAGGACAAGGAAGCTTGTGCCAGCTTTGCCAAGGCAAAGGAATTGGGTGACCCCAATGTGGATGCTTTGATTGAGAAGCATTGCAAGTAAAGGGATGGGATAGAATAAAGGCTCTGCTTTCGCAAGCAGAGCCTCTGTTTTGGGGAACTCCCCCGTGTTAAATGAGTTAAGTCTAGGTATAACAGGTTATGAGTGAAATTACGTTGTTTTATTTATAAAATGCGTGGATTTCCGGAATACTGCATATACTTCGGATTTTTTTTATTTCAAAAAAGAAAATAGACTCGATTATTAATAAAAACAAACTTTGACAATCATGAAGAAAGTTATTTGCAGCCAGAAGGCACCGGGCGCCATAGGTCCTTATAGCCAGGCTATCGAAGCCAGTGGAATGGTATTTGTATCAGGTCAGTTGCCTATTGATGCAGCTACCGGAGTGATGGCTGAAGGTACGGAAGCGCAAGCCCGCCAGTCCTTGGAGAATATAAAGCATATCCTGGAAGAGGCAGGTCTGAGCATGGCGAATATTGTGAAGACAACCGTTTTTCTGGCAGACATGTCCTTGTTCGCTGATATGAACAAGGTATATGCCACCTATTTTGACGGTGCTTTCCCGGCACGTTCGGCTGTGGCAGTGAAGGCGCTGCCCAAAGATGCCTTAGTAGAGATTGAGTGCATCGCGGTTCGCTAACAAGTCGGCCACAATGAAACTGCTGCCTCCCACGAAGATGAAATCTTCCGGGAGGCTTTTTTCTTGTGCGGCCCGCACGGCGGCAGGTACATCAGGATAGCAATGTCCTTCCAGACCTGCTGCTTCGGCAAGCTCCTGTAGTTCGCTTTCGGGCAATGCTCGCTTCACGCTGGCTTTGGTGAAGTAGTAGGTCGCTTCCCGGGGCAGCAGGGCCAGTACCCCCCGTATATCCTTGTCATTCACCATGCCTATGATGATGTGTAGCTGGCGGTAAGCCTGCTGTTTCAGTTGTTCTGTAATGTAGGTGATGCCTCCCACATTGTGGCCGGTGTCACAAATCAGGGTGGGCGAGTCCTGCAGTTTTTGCCAGCGTCCCATCAAGCCCGTCAGTTCCACCACACGGGCAAAGCCACTGCGCACTGCTTGTCCGTCCAGCCGGTAGCCGGCTTCTTTCAGTAGCGGGAGGGCGGTGAGGATGGTCCGGGCATTTTTCTGCTGGTAGAGTCCTTTCAGTTCGTATTCTATTCCGGGATAGTCTTCACGGTCATTCTCCTCGGCAAAGTAGATGGGAGCACCCGTTGTCTGTGCTTTTTCCAGAAATACCGGTTTCGTTTCGGGAGTGGTCTCACCGATTACAACGGGGATGCCGCTTTTAATGATTCCTGCCTTCTCTCCTGCGATTTTTGCCAAGGTGTCCCCCAGGAATTGGGTATGGTCAAAACTGATGTTGGTGATGATGCATACATCCGGACGGATGATATTGGTACAGTCCAGGCGTCCGCCTAGTCCCACCTCGATTACGGCTACATCCACCTTTTCATCGGCAAAGTAGCGGAAGGCCATGGCGGTGGTCAGCTCAAAGAAAGAGGGATGGAGGGGTTCGAAGAAGCCACGTTCCTGCTCTACAAAACGGATGACGTATTCCTCGGGTATAGGCTGTCCGTTAATCCGGATGCGCTCCCGGAAATCCACCAGATGGGGCGAGGTATAGAGCCCGACCCTGTATCCTGCCTCTTGCAGTATGGCGGCAAGCGTATGCGAGCAGGAACCCTTTCCATTGGTACCAGCCACATGAATGCTGCGGAAACTGCGGTGGGGATGTTCGAAGTGTGCGTCCAGGGTCAGAGTGTTTTCCAACCCTTCCTTGTATGCTGAGCCGCCCACTTGCTGAAACATGGGCACACTGTTATATAAGTAAGTTAAAGTGTCCTGATAATCCATCTTTTATAATATTTAACGGAGAAGCAATCCTTTCTCCCTATTAATTTGTTATCTTTAAAAGCGACAAAGATAATGCAGACCGAACGCAATCAAGCTTGCTTGAAATTGCTTGCAGTGTAGCTTATCTTAAGCTTATGCAAAGGTATTAACAATTTAAATCTAACGTGTATGGGAGCTAAGAAAAATTTTGTGATTGATACGAATGTGATTCTTCACGATTATAACTGTTTGAAGAATTTTCAAGAGAATGACATTTATCTTCCCATCGTAGTCCTTGAAGAACTGGACAAATTCAAGAAAGGTAATGAGCAGATTAATTTCAATGCGCGTGAGTTCGTCCGTGAGCTTGATTTGATTACCGATGATAATCTGTTCACCAAAGGGGCGCCATTGGGAGAGGGCTTAGGCCGTCTGTTTGTGGTGGCAGGCATGGTGGACTCTCCCCGAGTACGTGATTCCTTTCCCGAACGCATCCCCGACCATCAGATTCTGTCGGTAGTGGACTGGCTTTCCACCAAAAAGCCTAAAATGAAAACCATCCTTGTCACGAAAGACGTGAATCTGCGCATGAAGGCGCGTTCCATCGGTCTGCTGTGCGAAGACTACATCAATGATAAGGTAATCAATGTGGATATATTCGAAAAGTCGAATGAAGTGTTCGAGGGTATTGACCCTGCGCTGATAGATCGCATTTATTCTTCCAAAGAAGGACTGGACATCAACGAGTTCGATTTTAAGGACATCATTCGTCCCAACGAATGTTTTGTGCTGAAGAGTGACCGCAGCAGTGTGCTTGCGCGTTATAATCCCTTTGCCCATTCGATTTGCCGGGTCCACAAGACAAAGAATTATGGCATTGAACCGCGCAATGCCGAGCAGAGCTTTGCTTTTGAGGTGCTGAACGACCCGAACATCAAGCTGGTTGCCCTGACCGGCAAGGCGGGAACCGGCAAGACCCTGCTGGCATTGGCCGCCGCATTGGGAAAACTTACCGACTACAAGCAGATTCTCCTGGCACGTCCCATCGTGGCCCTATCCAATAAAGACCTTGGATTCCTTCCCGGTGATGCCAATGAGAAAGTAGCTCCTTACATGCAGCCTTTGTTCGATAATTTGAATGTAATCAAGCATCAGTTCGCTGCCAATTCCTCTGAAGTGAAACGCTTGGAGGATATGCAAAAAAGTGAACAATTGGTCATCGAGGCATTAGCCTTTATCCGCGGGCGCAGTTTGAGCGAGACCTACTGTATTATTGATGAAGCCCAAAACCTGACTCCGCATGAGATTAAGACCATCATCACCCGTGCCGGTGAAGGCACAAAAATGGTGTTTACCGGTGATATTCAGCAGATAGACCAACCCTATCTGGACAGTCAGTCCAATGGGCTTGTTTATATGATAGACCGCATGAGGGACCAGAATTTGTTTGCCCATGTCAATCTGGTGAAAGGGGAGCGTAGCCAGTTGAGCGAGTTGGCAAGTAATCTGATGTAGCGGATACCGCATTTTCTGGGGTAAAATTATTTCCATCCCGCTTTCCAACTGTTAAAACGAGGGAGGCGGGATAGTTTCTTTATAGACGATAAATAATTATTATAACATTTTTTTATCGATTTCTTGCCCGTTTTGACTAAAATAGTGTATCTTTGCCTCGCCTAAAACAAAACTGTCAAGCAAAATGAAGCGAAATTTTTTTCATCGGTATCTTTCCGCGAAAGTGCTTCCGATATGGACTATTCTATTAATTGACGTATTTATCATCGTCATATCCAGTCTGTTGGCCTATGCTCTCCGATATGATTTCAGAAGCATTTTTTTGGAATCCTCTACCATTGACAAGACCATTTTATGGACGGTTGTTGTCAACCTGATTTTCTTCCGTGTTTTCCGTACGTATTCCAATGTGTTGCGCTTTTCCTCCTTTGTGGATATCATGCGAATTTTTGTGTCATTGACTGTGTCGTATGCACTGCTGATGATAACGAGTGTCCTGACGGAAAGCTATTTGGAGTTTAACCTGGCTCCGGTCAGCGTGCTGTTCATGTCCTATATCATCAGCTTTGCCATGATGGCATGCTCCCGTGTGGTTGTCAAGACTTTCTTTGAGGCGCTGAACTTTGACGGCACCCATAGTGCCAATGTGTTCATTTACGGTGCCAAGGAAGCCGGGGTCAACATTGCCAAGGCATTGCGTGTCAATCTGCGCAACCACTACCGTCTGCGTGGATTCATTGCGGACGAACCTGAGCTTATCAATAAGGTGATGATGGGGGTCAAGGTGTTCCCCAACGATGATACGCTGATTGATGTGCTGAACGACCGCGATGTGCAGACTATTATCATTTCTCCCGCCAAGATGGAGGAACTGAAGAAGTCCGACATGGCTGATCGCCTGCTGGTGCATAACATCAAACTGATGACCGCGCCTCCCTTGAGCGAGTGGAACGGCCAGGCATTGAGCCGCACGCAGTTGAAGGAAATTCAGATTGAGGACCTGCTTCAGCGCAATCCTATCGAGATAGATATCCATAAGGTTGCCCCTCATCTGGAGGGCAAGCGTGTGATGATTACGGGCGCCGCCGGCTCCATCGGCAGCGAAATCATGCGCCAGGTGGCTTCGTTCAATCCCTATAAGCTTATTTTAGTGGACCAGGCCGAGACTCCTCTGCACGACATCCGTCTGGAACTTCAGGACCGTTGGCGCGACATCGATGCTGAGACCATCATAGCCGACATCTCCAATGCCACGCGCATGGAGGATATCTTCAGGGAGTTCAAGCCCCAGTATATTTTCCATGCGGCCGCCTACAAGCATGTGCCGATGATGGAGGACAACGTTTCCGAGTCCATCCAGGTGAACGTATTCGGTACGCGCACCGTTGCCGATCTAGCCGTGAAATACGGTGCCGAGAAGTTTGTGATGATTTCTACGGACAAGGCTGTTAACCCTACAAACGTGATGGGCTGTTCCAAGCGTATCTGCGAGATTTATGTGCAGTCTCTTGCGAAGAAGTTGCAAAAGGAGGGAGGCCATGCCACTCAGTTCATCACTACGCGTTTCGGCAATGTGCTGGGTTCCAACGGTTCTGTCATTCCCCGTTTCCGCGACCAGATTCAGCGTGGCGGTCCGGTGACAGTGACCCATCCTGAGATAATCCGTTACTTCATGACCATTCCCGAAGCTTGCCGCCTTGTTCTTGAGGCCGGCAGTATGGGCAACGGCGGTGAAATCTACATCTTCGACATGGGTAAGCCGGTGAAGATTGTGGACCTTGCCAAGCGTATGATCAGCCTTTCCGGACGTACGGATGTGAAGATTGAATTTACCGGTCTCCGTCATGGCGAGAAGCTCTACGAGGAACTCTTGAATGTGAAGGAGCTTACAAAGCCCACCTATCATGAGAAGATTATGATTGCCACGGTGCGTGAGTATGACTATGACGAGGTGAAGGAGCGTATCCAGAAGCTGATTGATGTAAGTTACACCTATGACCAGATGAAAATTGTTGCTGCCATGAAGGATATTGTTCCGGAATTCGTGAGCAAGAATTCCTGCTTTGAGGCGCTGGATAAGAAGAAATAAAAAGATAGCGGTATAGTATAAAATGAAAGGGTGATAACGTCATTGTAGTGTTATCACCCTTTCAATTTTATTGTCTTCTTGTCAGCCTTTTGTCTCATTCATGTGAAGAGAAGTATTTCAGGAACTGTGTACGTTCGAAGGTATTGACTCCCTTCAGGTCGTTTACGTTCAGAATACCTTTGAACTGGCTGATGGTTTCCATACCTTTGCGGTCCATCCACAAGTTGAGGAAGCGGATGTATTCTTCAATGATGGTAGCTGAATTCTGATAAAGTACACTGCATATCTCTACGGCCGAAGCACCTGCCAATATTGCCTTGACAATGCCTTCGGGCGAGTGAATACCACCGGAAGCGGCATAGTCCAGCTTGTTTACGGCTGCCGAAGCGATGCCTATCCAGCGCAGGGCTTTGGACAAATCGGATTCATTGCTGAATACGTTACCGGATACTTGTATCATTTTCTCAATGTTGATGTCCGGCTGGTAGAAGCGGTTGAACAGCACTACTGCGGCGGCACCGTTGGCATACAGCTGGTCTATCAGAGCTATCGGATTGGTCAGGTTGTCACCCAGCTTCATGATGACGGGTATCTTGACCGTCTTCTTGATGTGGCTTAGGATGTCGATGTGGCGCTGCTCGAAGGTTCCATACGTATACTGTACATCCGTCTGCAGTGCAAGGATATTGATTTCCAGTGCGTCTGCGCCGGCTTCTTCTATTTTGGCGGCAAATTCCACCCAGTCGGCATTCTGATAGCAGTTGATGCTGGCTATGATGGGGATGTTGCAAACCTTTTTGCTTTCCTTAATCAAGTTCAGATATTCGCCTAACTTATGTTCACGGATATATCCTACAAGATAGTCACTGCCTTCGGGATACATATTCGGGTCTCCCATCCAGTCAGCCTCCATCATGATTTGCTCTTCAAAGAGTGATTTTAGCACAATGGCACCTGCACCGGCCTCAGATAGTTTCTGGTTCTTGGCGGCACTGTCTGTCAGTCCGGAGCTACTGACAATAATGGGGTTTTTGAGTTTCAGCCCTGCAAAAGTAGTTTCTAATGTTGCCATGATAATGATTTTTTATGGTTAATAGTTTCTTTCTCCAAAAATCTTGCTTCCTACACGTATCAAGGTGCTCCCGGCTGCAATGGCTTCGTGGTAATCGTGAGACATTCCCATGGACAGTTCCCGGAATGACTCTGCATCGGCAAACCACTTGGCTTTCACTTCATTGAAGAAGCTACTTAAAGAACAAAACTCTGTTTTGATTTGTTCGTCATTGTCCGTATTTGTGGCCATGCCCATCAATCCGCATATCCGGATATGCTTGAGCTCTCTCCATTCACCGGCTGCCAGCATTTCCCGGCATTCGTCAAAGCTGAATCCAAACTTGGTCTCTTCCCGGGCAATGTGCAGCTGTAGCAGGCAGTTGACGGTTTTTCCGGCTTTGGCAGCCTGCTTGTCCACCTCGGCCAACAGCTTGTAGGAGTCTATGCCATGAATCAGCGCTACGTAAGGAACGATATATTTTATTTTGTTTGTTTGCAGATGCCCGATGAAATGCCATTCTATGTCTTTGGGCAGACTTTCGTATTTGGCGGTCATTTCCTGCACCTTACTTTCTCCGAACACACGCTGGCCGGCACGATACGCTTCTTCTATCGCCTCGTTGGGGTGAAATTTGGAAACAGCCACCAGCCGTACCTTTTCAGGCAGTTCGCTCAGTACTTGTTTTAAATTCTCTGCAATCATCGTTTTTTTGAGTTATGAGTTATGAGTTATAAGTTATGGGTCACAATAATAATTCATAACTTATAACTCATCACTTAAATTAAACTTCCGGTTTGTCGTCGGGCTCTGCACTGTACGGATATACATCCATAATGGCGGTTTCCGCTACAGATGCTATCTGATAATCGGCCATTGTGCCTTTCATGCCCTCATCCAGTTTCTTCACTGCATCACGCAGGTCGGCAGCCTGCACCAATACCTGGGTAGAGGTTTTCTTTTCCGCACCGCTTTTCTCGTCCAGTGTGATGAAAACCAGTTTACATTTAAACCAGCGGTCGGCAGCTTCCTCTTCGCTGGGGAACAATTCGCTATAGTTGGCACGTTTGATGTCCGATACGGTGAACTCTCCCGAAATGAACGGCGTCATCTCTTCGATGATGCGTGCTTCCGCTTCCGTAAAACTGAGGGCATCTACCAGGTACGGTTCGGTCACCTTCTTGTTCATTCCATTTTCCATTGTTTTCTCGTAACGGATCTTACATTCAAACCATGTATGCATTGCCATAATTTTCTGTTTTTAATTATTGATTTATTGTTAGTTAAGCTGCTTTATGCGTGCCTATGCCCGCCGAAAGCAGTGCAAAGATAGCCAAAAACTAAATGGATATAAAAAGTTGCCTTGCATTTTACGTGAAAATTTTATTGGAGAACCGGGACGGTACGTATGGGCATAAAAAAAGGAGTACCGCTGTACTCCAACCTTTGTTAACCTTAAATCTAATACTATGAAAAACACATTGCAAAGGTACGGACTTTTTCGACATTTGCAAGAGTAACGGGGTATAAAGTGTGTATTTGTAACACTTATTATATATTATGTCTTTGTACTACATCTTTTTTAAAACTTGAGGCGTGTTGCTGAAACATAAATTTGCATCTGCTTTGCTTCCACACTTCCACCCAACTCCTGTATCTCCCTATTCATCGGCATTTGCCCTGCGGTGGGAGCAACCTGAAAAGGTGGAAGCAAAATTTGCTTCCACCTGCCAAAAACGTCTGAGTTTTGCCGTAACTTATTATTCTCTAATATAATACCGCGCGTGGGTTACATAAATCGGTCGGTGTAGTTTTCCTGCATTTTCGAGATTGCCCGACTATGAATAATGGAGTCGTCTAATGTCTTTTAAGTTGCTGTACAATACGTTTGCGCCTTGTGCGCAATAGGCGCGGGCTACGTACTTCATCTGTAAAAGCCCTGGAGTTAGTGACGCCTAACGGCCATGAACAACCCTGCTAACGGCCATGAAGCAATCGTTTGACGGCCATAAGCAGAGCTGTTCATGGCCGTTAGGCGTTATTAATTCCCTATGCAACAGTGGACAAACAAAGGGTGAAAAGCAAAGGAATGCTTGTGTTTTAAATAGAAATTCACGGGCTTGCACTCTCTCTCCATAGATTATGGAAGTGGGCTTTTATTTCACTTGCGTTTTGTGCGATAAATTCCCATTTATCAGCAGGCATCTTTGCGAAACTTCAATAATGCATTTATGAGGGTAAGATATTGGAATGTAGAATGATATATTGGAAATGATGAGGTGTTTTTTAAACGTTCGTTTAATGAACGCAA
This sequence comes from Bacteroides sp. AR20, assembly GCF_964250605.1. NCBI lineage: Bacteria > Pseudomonadati > Bacteroidota > Bacteroidia > Bacteroidales > Bacteroidaceae > Bacteroides > Bacteroides sp. AR20. The sequence continues at coordinate 123,686 of NZ_CAXUGK010000005.1, forward strand.
AGATAAGCTGTATTTTTTGAACTAACAAAATGTTTAATAAAAATATTCCCAAAGTGATTTCTGTTTCATATTAATCTATTGAATTGCAGTAGTGTACGTCTAACATCTAACATATTAAAGTTCTGTTCCTTTTTAACTTTTATGCCTCTACTTATTTTCTTAAAAATAGACGTTCATTAAACGAACGTTTATTGGACACTTTTATGAGTCTAATATCTTCTTTAATAGCTTATTATCATTGCAAAAGTGTACAATACGGTTTGGGTGGGAAAATGTCTCGTTCAAACCGCGAAGCGCACCCGGAATTGAGCTAATTTATTCGAAAGAAAATTCCTAAGTGGCTGAACAACAGAAATATTGGTTTGCGGCTCGCACCCGTGACAAGCAGGAATTTACAGTCCGGAAATCTTTGGACCGACTTAAATCGGAAGAGCATTTGGAGCTTGACTATTATCTTCCCACGCGTTTTGTCATTTCTCAATTGAAGTATCGTCGTAAGCGTAGCGAAGTTCCAGTAATCCGCAATCTGGTATTTGTTCATTCCACCAAGCAGACAGCCTGCGATATTTCCAACATCTATAATGTCCCCCTTTTTTATATGAAGGACCTTTCCACGCATTCCATGCTAGTGGTACCGGATAAGCAAATGGAGGACTTTATGTTCGTAATGGATTTGAATCCTGACGGTGTCAGCCTTGATAGCGAAATTCTGACTGTTGGGCATAAAGTAAAAGTTATCAAAGGCGAACTCAGCGGTATTGAAGGTGAGGTTGCCATCGAAGCCAATAAAACATACGTTGTTATCCGCATTAAAGACCTTTTGACTGCAAGTGTCAAAGTCCCCAAATCCTATCTGAAAATAATCGGGTGACTTCTAAATAAGTATAATCTTATATTTTAATCATATATCATAATAATGAATGATTTAACTTCCCGTGCTCTTGAGCTTCAGCATGCAACTCATGAGCTGATGTATCTTGGTATGGACGGTGAGCCGGTCTATTCCGACACTTTTTGCCGGTTGAATAAGGAAGTGCTTGTTAAGTCCGATTCTCTTTTTTCTGCTCAGAGTTCCGATGTTGAAGAGGAGGCGAATTTGTGTCTGGCTCTTTTGATGGGGTATAATGCTACCATTTATGATGATGGGGATAAGGAGCAAAAGAAACAAATGGTATTGAATCGGATTTGTCTTGTTTTGGAGCAGTTGCCTGCTTCTTTACTTAAAGTCCGACTACTGACTTATACATATGGGGAGGTTTATGAAGAGGTTTTGTTTCAAGAAGCCTATGCGATTATTGAAGGTTGGAACAAAGATAATTTGAGTTCGGAACAAACTGAAATCATCGAAGAATTGAAGAATATCGAAGAGAATCCATATCCGTTTGAGGAAGTGGAATAGGATTTGGGTGTAATAAGAAAATCATAAAAAATAGATAACTTTTATTGATATGAAAGCATGTTTTATGGGGTTGGGTTATATTGGCCTGCCCACTGCAATTATTGCCGCTAAACACGGAATTCAGATTATCGGGGTCGATATTAATCCCAAAGTTGTAGAAATGACTAATCAAGGTAAGTTGCATATCATTGAACCGGGTATGCAGGAGCTTCTTCAAGAAGTCGTTACTACCGGTCAGTTGAAGGCTTCTATTACTCCAGAAGTGAGTGATGCCTATTTTATGGTTGTACCTACTCCTTTTAAGGGGAATCATGAACCCGATATCTCTTATGTGGAGGCTGCTACACGTGCTGTGATACCTTTGTTGAAAGAAGGCGATTTGTATGTCATAGAATCTACATCACCAGTTGGCACTACCGATAAGATGGCTGAGTTGATTTTTGATTTACGTCCTGAATTAAAAGATAAAATTTATATAGCCTATTGTCCTGAACGTGTCCTTCCCGGTAATGTAATTTATGAACTGGTTCATAATGATCGTGTCATTGGCGGTATGAATGAAGCTTCTACAGATAAAGCTATCGAATTTTATAGCCGGTTTGTGCAGGGAATGCTTCATCGCACCAACTGCAAAACGGCAGAAATGTGTAAATTGACAGAAAATTCCTCCCGTGATGTACAGATAGCTTTTGCTAATGAGCTTTCTTTGATTTGTGATAAAGCAGGAATCAATGTTTGGGAATTGATAAAATTGGCGAACAAGCATCCTCGTGTTAATATCCTTCAACCTGGTTGTGGTGTTGGAGGACACTGTATCGCGGTTGACCCTTATTTCATTACGGCAGAATTTCCCATGGAATCTAAGATTATATCTACCGCCCGTGAAATCAACAACTATAAAGCATTCTGGTGTACAGAGAAGGTGCAGAATGCCATGTTGAAGTTTGAGTTGGAACATCATCGTAAGCCCACTATCGCCATGATGGGGCTGGCTTTTAAACCCGATATTGATGATTTGCGTGAAGCTCCTGCCAAGTATATTACTACTAAAGTGATGCAAAGCTGTAATAATGCAGATATTTTAGTAGTGGAACCTAATGTGCAGGAACACAACGTATTTAAACTTACAGATTATAAAGAAGCCTATGAGAAGGCTGATATCGTCGTTTTTCTGGTTGCTCATTCTGTATTTAAATCCCTGCCATATAATGATCGGAAAGTAATTTTTGACTTTTGCGGAATTTACAAGAAATAATAAATACCTTATAGCATGAAGAAGATTATGTTGGTTTTCGGGACTCGTCCCGAAGCCATAAAGATGGCTCCTCTGGTGAAAGAATTTCAGAAATATCCGGAGGAGTTCAAGACAATCGTATGTGTTACCGGTCAGCATCGCGAAATGCTTGATCAAGTGTTACATATATTTGATATTACTCCTGACTATGATTTGAATATTATGAAACAAGGGCAGGATTTATATGATGTGACAGCCCGTGTTTTGACGGGGATGCGGGATGTCTTGAAAGAGGCACAGCCGGATGTTGTTTTGGTTCATGGTGATACAACCACCTCTACGGCTTCGGCATTGGCTGCTTTTTATCAGCAGATTCCGGTGGGGCATGTAGAGGCGGGACTTCGTACTCATAATATTTATAGTCCTTGGCCAGAGGAGATGAATCGGCTGATAACAGGACGCATTGCTACTTATCATTTTTCTCCCACACCGTTAAGCCGACAGAATCTGTTGGATGAAGGGGTAAAGGAATCTTCTATTATTGTGACCGGAAATACGGTAATAGATGCACTCTACATGGTTGTGGATAAGATAAAGAGCGATAAAAAACTTGATGAAGAATTGGAAGGTGTTTTGAGAACTTCCGGTTATGACATTAACCGTTTGCAGGATGGAAAGAGATTAGTTTTGATAACAGGTCATCGTCGTGAAAATTTCGGTGACGGATTCATGTCTATGTGTAAGGCTATTCAGGCTCTTACAAAACAATATCCGGATGTCGACTTTGTCTATCCGATGCATTTGAATCCTAATGTTCGCAAACCCATTCATGAAGTATTTGGTGAGGATTTGTCTAATTTGGGGAATATGTTCTTCATAGAGCCTTTAGAGTATCTTTCTTTTGTTTATCTGATGGAGAAGTCTGCTATTGTATTGACTGATAGTGGTGGTATTCAGGAGGAAGCTCCGGGACTGGGTAAACCAGTACTTGTGATGCGTGATACGACAGAACGTCCAGAAGCTTTGGAAGCTGGAACTGTGAAATTGGTAGGAACAGATTGTGACAAGATTGTAAATGAGGTTTCTGCATTGTTGGACGATCGAGTTTATTATAACCAGATGAGTAAAGCTGTGAATCCTTATGGGGATGGATTGGCTTGTGAAAGAATAATAGCATTTATCTAAATTTTTTACAAAATGATACCTTTTAATATCCCATATTGTACAGGTAAGGAATTACACAATATAAAATTGGCAATAGAGTCAAAAAAAATATGTGGTAATGGATATTATACACATTTATGTCAACAATTTTTTGAAAATAAGTTTGGATTTAAAAAATGTTTATTGACATCGTCTTGCACAGATGCATTAGAAATGTGTGCAATATTAGCTAATATTAAAGAAGGAGATGAAGTTATTGTTCCTTCTTATACTTTTGTATCATCGGCTTTAGCTTTTGTTAGGCAGGGAGCTAAAATAGTATATGCTGATAGTGAATCAGATAATCCCAATATTGATACATCTACTATAGAAAAATTGATAACAAAGAAAACAAAAGTTATAGTACCTGTACATTATGCAGGAGTTTCTTGTGATATGGATGCTATTATGGGAATAGCTTGTAAATATAATTTATTGGTGGTTGAAGATGCAGCTCAGGGTATTGATTCATATTTTACATCACCCAAAACTGGCTTAAAAACTAGTTTGGGAGGAATAGCTCATATGGCAGCTTTTTCTTTTCATGAAACAAAGAATATACAATGTGGTGAGGGAGGATTGTTAATTATTAATGATGAAAGGCTTGTCCGCCGTTCTGAAATAATATGGGAAAAAGGAACTAATCGAGCCGAATTTTACAGAGGGGAAGTAAATAAGTATGGATGGGTGGATTTAGGTTCATCTTTTTTACCATCTGAATATACTGCTGCTTTTTTATATTCCCAATTGTGTGAATTAGAAAAAATCCAGAGAAGAAGAATTGATATATGGAATCAATATTATGAGGGTTTGCGCAATGTGTATCAGTTAAAGCTACCTGTTGTACCACAATATGCAACTAATAATGCACATATGTTTTATGTGATCTGTCCTTCTTTTGAGATAAGAAGTCAACTAATAGAGTTTTTAAAAGAAAACAATGTTCAGGCGGTATTTCATTATTTAAGTCTTCATAAGAGTGAGTTTAATAAGAAACATGCAAAAGAAATTCCTGATCTTCCAATGGCAGATAAGTATACAGATTGTTTGTTGAGACTGCCTCTGTACTATTCTTTAACAGATAATGATATTGTTAAAATAATAACTCTTATACATGATTTTTTTTCTTAATTTATGCGGCTACACATTGTTCCAGATGAAAAAGTAATAAATAGGTGTATAGATGCATTTAATTCAGTATTTCCTGATGAGAATGTTTTTATCGTTTTTCTTAATGACGAGAAATCCTTACCTCAATATGTGCAAAAAAAAAATCAAGTGTTTTATGTGAAATTTGGTAGTAGTATTTTTTGGAATATTATTGGTGATGTAAATAAATATGCAGCTATAATAATCCATTTTTTCACTACAGATAGTATTCGATTTGTTAATTCAATAAATCATTCGAAAATATACTGGATTGAATGGGGGGCAGATTTGTATAGTGGCTTATTAGAGAATAGAGGTTATCAATTGTATGCAGACAGAAAAATATTATGGAGGATAAGTACGAAAAAGATTCCATATAGATTGTATCAATTGTTGTATAAAATGAAGTTATGCAAAAAAACACACGAACTATTGCATGCTGTCAAGAAAGTACATTATTTTGTTCCAGATAGTATGTATGATGAATATCCACTATTGTTATCGTATTATCCGGAATTATCACATCTAGAATATAAAGATTTCTTTTATTATCCAATTGATGAGATTTTATCTGATGAATTGTATTGTTCTATAACGAAAGGAAATAATATTATTATTGGAAATTCTTCATCACCGACGGGAAATCACTTATCAATTTTTGAAAGGTTGAAAATGTTAGGTGTGAATGATAAAAAAATATTTGTTCCGTTGAGTTATGGTAATATGAATTATGCTAATTATATATCCAAAGTTGGAGAACAATATTTTGGGCGAAAATTCAATGCAATTCGTGATTTCATGCCATTGGAAGAATATAATAAATTTTTACTATCTGCAGATGTCTTTATATATGGAAATTGGAGACAAGAAGCCGTTGGTAATATTCTTATAGCATTGTTTATAGGCGGAAAAGTCTTTTTGGATGAAAAGAATCCATTGTTGAAATTTTATAAGGATAAAGGGTTGGTTATATTTGGATTGAATGAATTAACCGTAGGTAGTATAATTAATCAATTATCATCAAATGAAATTGCAAATAATCGTAAAATATTAAATAATATTTATTCTAAGGAACGTTTATATTATTTGATAAAATCAAATTTCTGATTGTCTCTGTCAATATGGGTAGTGCAATAAATGGAGTTAAATGGACTTCGCTTAGTGCTGTAGTAAATGCATGTGCTAAATTGGGACAAATATCTATTCTTACAAGATTTTTGAGGAAAGAAGATTTTGGACTTATTGCCATAGCTGTTTTAGTAATTTCATTTACAGAGATATTTATGGATATGGGTATTTCATCTGCAGTACTCCATAAACAGGATATATCAAAAAATGAATATAGTTCATTGTATTGGTTTAATATTATATCTGGATTTGTAATATCTGTAATTATTTGCATATTGGCACCATGGGTAGCTATATATTATAACCAACCGGAATTGGTTAATATTATATCATTGTTATCGTTGAATGTTATTTTTTCATCGATATCTCGACTTCAACGTACTTTTCAACAAAAACAAATGCAGTTCAGTGTTATTGCAAAAATTGATATGACTGCATCTGTTTTAATGGTCATATTTTCTATTGTTTTAGTGTATATTGGTTTGGGCGTATATGCACTTGTTTTTTCCACTTTATTTTATGGTTTTTTTATAGCTATTATTTATCTGTCGTATTCTGTTTTTAAGGACAGAATAATAAGATTGCATTTTAATTTCTATGAAACAAAGCCTTATTTAAAGATAGGGATATATCAAGTTGGCTCTTCAACATTAGATTATCTATCAAGAGAGATGGATATATTCCTTATAGGAACAGCATATTCATTAGAAATATTGGGAGTATATTCTGTATGTAAGCAACTCGCATTTAAAGTTTATTCATTCATAAATCCAATAGTTACTAAAGTGCTAACACCTAGTTTGGCATTATGCCAAGATAATCAGTTTTTACTTAGAGAAAAATATATTAACGTAATTAGGGTGCTATCTTTTATTGATATGCCTATTTATTTTTTTCTTTGTTATTGCTCGTCTTATGTATTGGGTGTAATATATGGTAGTTCATATGTTGAGTATTCATTAGTATTCAGTATCTTATGCCTTTACTATTCAATATGTAGTATTGGAAATCCACTAGGGGCTTTACTTGTTGCAACAGGCAGAACTGATATAGGATTTTATTGGACAATTTATAGAATTATTGTAACTATGATAGTTTTGTATTTTGCTTCTTTGAGTCCTTTTGTAATTTTTGTATTTGTCATTTTTATCTTAAATTTTATAAATCTTTTTCCTGAAATTCTATTGATTTACAAACCTCTATTGAATATTTCTTGTTCGCAGTATATAAAGAGTTTTAGTACTCCTCTATTTATTTCATTGATATTATCCCCATTAGTTTTTATACATTATATGCGATTAAACTCATATATAGGGCTTGTTATTATTGGTATTTTATTCTTATTGCTATATGTACTATTAAGTTTAGTTTACAATAAAAAGGACATCATTTTGATAAATAGATTTATTAGTTTGGATAGACTCTCAATAGTTAATTTTTTATTTGTAAGATTGGGCATAAAATGAAAAATGTATTATTTTTATTAATTGGCAATATTCGTTATGATGGTCGAGTATTGAAAGAAATATCTACGTTATGTAAGGCTGGATATAAGGTTTCCTTGATCTTATCAGATTTTGATGTAGATGATAATGTATCAAATTATGACTTTAATATAATATTATTGCGTAGGAATTATAGTAGTAATCCTATAATGAAATTATTTTCTACATTAATATATTTTTTCAAAATGAGGAAAGAAATTGTAAGGCTTTCTCCGGATATTTTGCATTGTAATGATTTAAATACTTTAATGTTTGCGTATGCTTTACCACAAAATATAGAGATTGTATACGATGCTCACGAATTGTATTTAGAAAGTCGCTCTGGAATAATCAAATCCTTTTGGAGCGTTGTAGAAAAGACATTGTTGCGTAAAGTAAAATTTGTAATAGTTCCTCAAATTGATAGATTGTATTATTTTTATTTTCGATATAAATTACCATTGTCAAAATATATGTTGATTGAAAACTTCCCAAATAGAGTGATGGATCTATCAAAAGATTTTTTTAAAAATAAATATAATATTGATGTGAATCATAAACAAGTTGTTACATATCTTGGTGCAATTACGCCAGAAAGAGAGATAGAACTTGTTCTTAAGGCTGTTAGGGAAATAGATAATATTCTTTTTTTTATTATAGGAAACGGAACAGAGAATTATAAAAAACACTTAAATAATTTGATAATGGATTTGAAAATTCAGAAAAAAGTTTTTATGTATCCAGCTATTCCTAACAAGGAAGTATTACATGCAGTAAATTCTTCTGATATTGGTGTGTGTTTTTATAATGAAAGACATTTTAATAGTTATTTTTGTGCAAGTAATAAATTGTATGAATACTTGAATTTAGGGGTAAAAGTACTGACGAATAATACTGCAGGTGTTGCAAGGGTTGTTAAACATGGAGAAAATGGTTTTTGTTGTGATTGTATTACTGTGGATGAAGTCAGAAAAGGACTAATTACCTTACTTAACATGAAAAATTTTGTTCCGACAGATTATTATTGGAGTAATCAAGAAGAACATTTTTTGTCAATCTATAAATAAATGGTTTATATCATAATATTTGCCATTATTTTATGTGGCATATATAGATATGATTTCTTGAGTAGAACTGACGCCAAATTAGGTGTCTTTTCATATATTTTTATATTACTGACTTGTGTTTCGGTTCTGAAGTATAGAGTTGGTTCTGATATATTAGTATATATGTCGGAGTATGGTGATTATTTGCCTTTAAATAAATTGACAGTAAGCTATGTATTTGATAATGCCAATAGACAACCTGGGTGGATATTCTTAATTTCTATTTTAAAATCATTTTCAAATGATTTTTTTGTATTTCAATTTGTTCAGGCTATATTCATAAATTATGCAATAAGTAGAACAATCGTTTTTAACACTAAATATATTTTTACTGCCACTTTGTTTTATTTTGTATACTTGTATACAGAATTAAATTTTGAAGTAATGAGAGAGTCGTTTGCTGTTGGTTTTTTCTTATTTAGTTTAGAAGCGTATAAAAGAAATTTGTGGTTTAAATATTATATATTAGTAAGTATCTCTTTTTTGTTTCATTTATCTGCTTTTTTTTTATTGGTCTTACCTGTTTTAAAATTACTTCCGATTCATAAAAAAGCAATATGGGGATATTTAATCATATTATCTCTTTTCTCTTTTCTTTTTTTACCCGATTTGCATGATACTTTTAAAGATATGGATATATCATTATGGGCGGCTTTAGATGAAAAGGCAACTTCGTACTTAGCGAGTGAGAAATACAAAGTAGAATGGGAAAAATCTTTTTTGTTTAAAAGTTCTTTTGTCTTGGCTGTTAGTTATTGGATTTCAGTTATTAAAGGTTATTATAATGGTTGTAGAAAATGGGAAATACAATTGGGGATTTTGTATTTCATATTTGAAACTTTAAATACTGGCATTCCATTTTTTTATCGTTTTAATAACTATATTCTTTTAGTTTATTTATTGATGCTTACAAATTCAATTTATGCAATAATATCGCATTGCTATTTTGTAAAATTTCGTGGAGTGCTATTATTGTTTTTAATATGTATCTTTATATATCTACCAATCAATTCTTATTTTACACCAACATCTTTTCGAGGTGTACCAGAATATAGAAAATATTATCCATATTATACTATTTTTACTAAAGAAAAAGATTTATTGCGTGAAAGGGCATTTAGATGAGTTATATGAAGATTGAAATTTGGGGAACATATCCTCCTCCTATAGGAGGAGTCTCTATTCATATATATAGATTAATTCATAGTTTGCATACAATAGATTCTTCTGTTGTATTGCGTAATTTTGGAAAGCAGGTGTCTAATATTTCTTATGTAAAACACGTATCTTATCCTTGGATGGAGTTTCTTCTTTTACCTTTTAGAAAGAAAAGGATTATTCATCTTCATTCAAATAATATTTTTGCATTTGCTTTATTTTTATTGTTTGGGGGAAGACATAAAGTCGGTGTTACATTACATAATCAAAATTTGATAAAAAAAACTTCTTTCATAAAAAAGAAAATTATTCAAGTCTTTCTTCGGCGTGCAGCTTTTGTTGTTTTGAATGATGATAATTATTTGTTGAAATTGTGCTCACATTTTCATTGTTCGAGGAATAATTTTCATATATTGCCCGCTTTTTTACCTCCAACTCAAGCCGAATATATAGGATTGAGTGAGGATATATTGTTTTTTAGGAAACAACATTCTTTTTTACTTTCAGCAAATGCTTATAAACTACGTTATGAAAATGGCATTGATATATATGGTTTTGATTTATTGATACAGTTAGTGAAATCTTTGAAAGAGAAAGGAATTAATGTAGGGCTTGTTTTTTGTTTACCAATGATTGGAGATATGGAATATTATCAGAAATGCCTCTCTTCGATAAAAGAAATGAATATTGACGATAATATTTTAGTTGTCCAAAGAGAAATACCTAATGGATTTGAGATTTGGAAATTATCTGATTTGTTTATTAGGCCTACATATACTGATATAGAAGGTATTTCTGTTAAGGAGGCTTTGTTTTGTGGTACTCCGGCTGTAGCAAGTGACGTTTGCAAAAGGCCTAGTGAAGCTGTTTTATTTAAAAATAGGAGTTACGAAGATTTGGAGGAAAAAGTTTTAGGATTTTATAATGGTTCTAATTATTCCTCCGAAGGAGGAATCAGTATTGATAATCGAGTTCCTGAACAATTATTGGAAATTTATGAAAAGTGTAAATAGTCATAGTGAAATTGGATGGAAATTAATTAATGGGAATGAAATTTCTCGTGAAAATAATTTTGATTTAATCAGGCTCTTTGCTGCATTACAAGTCTTGTTGGGTCATGGGATAAATCATTTACAGATATTAGGATATGACGAAATCTTGGATGTTATATCGTTTTTCCCAGGAGTGATGGTGTTTTTTGTAATAAGCGGTTTTTTAATAACCCGTTCATATATTAATTGTAGTATTAAAAAGTCTATGGGGGGGGTAAATATATTTTACAATATATCAAAAATAGGTGCCTTCGGATTTTTCCGGCATTATGGTTTGCATTTATTTTAGCAATGGCTTTATTATTGCTTTTCAAAGTTATCAGTTTTACTTCTTTTCTAAATTTAGACTTGTGGGCATGGTTTTTTGGACAGATAACCATATTTCAATATTACACACCTAATTTATTAAGAAATTTTGGAGTTGGTACTCCTAATGGTAGTTTATGGACGATTCCTGTGGAATTAGAATTTTATATTTTATTACCTGTCTTTTTTCTTTTTCTTAAGCACATATCAATAAAAGTGAAGTTTATCGCGTTATTTTTGTTTTCTGCAATGTTCAATTTCTTGTGGACAAGTGCTTGTGAAAGTGGAGAAAGTATATTGGATAAACTTATCGAAGTTTCGATTTTTCCTTATTTATATGCTTTCCTTTTTGGTGGATTGATGTTTTTGAATTGGAGTAAGATTAAATGGTTTATAGAAGGGAAAATATGCTATTGGTTTTTAATTTATGGTTTATATTGCTATTTTGCTGATGCTTTGCCTGGGTATCATTTGGATGATTGGACTACGTTATTGGCTAATCTGTTATTAGGTATATTGACGATTAGTGCAGCCTTTTCAAAAATATCATTAGGAAAAGTTTTACATGGGAATGATATTTCATATGGTATATACATATACCATATGTTGGTGATAAATGTATTTGTTCAGATGAAATTTGTAGGTAACATTTCTTACTTGTTGATGGCGTTGATTATAACAGTTTGTATCGCAATTATTTCTTGGGTTTTTATAGAGAAAAAAGCATTATCATTAAAATATAAGTTATGAAGCAAATCATTCAAGATATGAAATCAGGGAGGACTGTACTTGAAGAAGTACCGGTTCCTCAGGTAAAATCGGGTTATGTTTTAGTCAAAACATCTTGTTCTTTAGTCTCTTTAGGGACAGAACGTATGCTTGTCGAGTTTGGAAAGGCAAATTTGATAGACAAGGCCCGTCAACAGCCTGATAAAGTAAAGCAAGTACTTGATAAGATAAAGACAGATGGTTTGCAACCTACATTGGAGGCGGTTTTTAATAAACTGGGACAACCGTTGCCTTTAGGGTACTGTAATTCCGGTGTAGTGGTTGCTGTAGGAAATGGAGTTACAGAAGTTAAGGTGGGCGATCGTGTGGCATCTAATGGACAACATGCCGAATATGTTTGTGTACCTAAAAACTTGGTAGCTAAAATACCGGAAAATGTTTCGGATGAAGAAGCTGCTTTTACTGTAATTGGGTCTATAGGTTTGCAAGGTATTCGTTTGCTGAATCCGCAATTGGGAGAAACTGTTGTTATAATCGGGTTAGGTTTGATTGGATTGATAACAGCGCAATTATTGAAAGCGAATGGGTGTAGAGTCATAGGAATTGATTTTGATGAAGAAAAGGTGGAATTGGCCCGTACTAAAGGAGTGATAGGGGTAAATCCTGCTAAAGGAACAGATTCTGTAAAATATGTGCTTGAAGAAACATATTCACATGGGGCTGATGCTGTATTGATTACTGCTTCTGCTAAAACAGATGAAGTGATTCACCAGGCGGCTGAGATGTCAAGGAAAAGAGGCCGTATTGTGCTTGTAGGTGTAATAGGATTGGATATTCGTAGGGATGATTTTTATAAAAAGGAGTTATCATTCCAAGTTTCTTGTTCCTATGGTCCGGGACGTTATGATGAAGATTACGAAAATAAAGGAATAGATTATCCGTTACCTTTTGTACGCTGGACAGAAAAAAGAAACTTCGAGACTGTTTTGCAGGCAATATCCATGGGGAATATTGATGTGAAATCATTGATTACTGAAGAAGTGGATTTGAAAGATTATGAAAAGATATATGGGGACATGCGTAAACATGGTTCTATCGCTTCTATCTTGAAATATCCCGTTGATGCAAAACGAAATACGATAGTTGAGGTTGCTTCTGCTGACTTTTCAGTAACAAAAGGACAAATAGGTATTATCGGTGCTGGAAACTTTACATCGGCAACGATGCTACCTGCTTTGACGAAAGCAGGAGCGCATATTCGGTACATTGCGAGTGCACAAGGTTTGTCTGCTAAAGTTTTGGCTCAAAAGGCTGGTGCCATGAAAGCAACTTCTGATTACAAGGAAATCCTGAAAGATGAGGCTGTAGATTTGGTAATGATTACAACCCGGCATAATCTTCATGCTTCAATGGTGCTGGATGCATTACGAGCAAAGAAACATGTATTTGTAGAGAAGCCGTTGTGCTTGAATCAAGCGGAATTGAATGAGATTACTGAAACTTATCAGGAAGCACAAAAGAATGGAGTAACATTGACTGTGGGGTATAACCGACGTTTTTCTCCTTTCGCGGTGAAAATGAAACAGCTTTCCGGAAGCGGAGTGAAAAATATTGTGGCAACTATGAATGCCGGATTTATACCGTCTGAAGTATGGGTGCATGATTTGAAAGTGGGAGGAGGACGTATTATTGGTGAGGCTTGCCATTTTATTGATTTATGCTCATTTTTCGCAGACAGTAAGGTTGTTGCCGTATGTATGAATGCAATGGGGGAAAATCCTGAAGAGAATACGGATAATGCGAGTATTTTGCTAAGATATGAGAATGGGGCGAATGCCGTGATAAACTATTTTGCTAATGGTAGCAAGTCTTATTCGAAAGAGAGAATAGAAATCTATACACAAGAAAAGACGCTGGTTCTTGACAATTGGAGAGAACTGAAAGGGTATGGTTGCAAAGGATTCTCTAAAATGAAAAAAGGCATGGATAAAGGACATACTACCCAATTTGCTTTATTGAATGATAGAATACAAAACGGAGGAGAAGCTTTAATTCCATTTGACTCTATTGTAAATACAGCCAAGGCATCGTTTGCTTGTATCGATAGCTTGAAGCAGAACAAGTGGATTGAGATTGAATAATTCTGTGTTCCTTATGAATAAACTTCTTCTTTATTTTCAGTTATTTCATAACATGGGAATAAAGTACTTTTTGTTTCGTATCCAGTATGAAATACGCCGTAAAGGGGGAATGTTGAAAAGAGCATACCCTATTTCTTGGGAGGATAAAGAATATTTGTCATTGGCGGATTGGAGAAAGCACGCAAAACCCTTTTTCTTTTCAAGTAGAAAGAGCGTGAAATTGACCCATACTGATAGTAGGGTACTTTCAGAGAGAGTCAATAGAATGAAGCGCGGTGAATATTGCTTCTTTTCTGCCGTTTGGTACAACCTTGGAACGGATTATGACTGGCTGACAAACCCTGATACGAACTATAAATATAATGCGAATGTACACTGGACGACAGTAGAGGATATTGTGCCTGAAGCAGGGGATATAAAGTATGTATGGGAAAAGTCCCGTTTTTCTTTTCTCTATGACATTATCCTCTATGATCAAAAGTCTGGTGAAAATCATGCGTCTTTTGTATTTTCTCAAATAGAGGACTGGATTCATAAAAACCCACTTAATTGTGGACCTAATTATAAATGTAGTCAGGAAATATCTTTGCGTGTATTGAATTGGTTATTCGCACTTTATTATTATAAAGATTCGGTTGAATTGACGGAAGATGTTTTTAGGTTAATCATCCAGTCTGTTTATTGGCAAATAAAGCATGTACGTGCAAATATAAATTTTTCCCGGATTGCAGTGCGTAATAATCATGCAATAACAGAAACGTTGGCGTTGTATCTGGTAGGTCTGTTATTTCCTCAGTTTCCAGAATCTGGAGAGTGGAAAAAGAAAGGAAAGAAATGGTTTGAGGAAGAGATAAAATACCAAGTGGCAGAAGATGGTACTTATTTGCAATTCAGCATGAATTATCATCGGGTAGTGGTTCAGCTTTTGACATGGGCCATTACTCTGGCAGACAGAAATGGGGAGCGGTTTTGTGATGAAGTATATAAACGTGCTTATCAGTCTGTGAATTTTTTGTATCAATGCCAGGATGATTCGACCGGTTGGTTATCCAATTATGGTTCGAATGATGGAGCTTTGTTTTTTAAACTTAATGATTGCGATTATCGTGATTATCGTCCTCAACTCGATGCATTATATTATTTGCTTACTTCCGAACATTTGTATGATCGGCAATATGAGGATAGAGAATGGTATTTGTGCGAGTGGAAAGCAAACCGACAGATGTATCCACCAATAAAAAAACAGTTTGGTTGCATTTCTTTTGATAAGGGAGGATATTATTGTATTCGTGAAAAGGATACTTTTTCTTTTATCAGATGTGGAAGACATAAGGACCGACCTGCGCATGCGGATAATCTGCATTTGGATATTTGGTATCAAGGAGAGAATTGTTTGTTTGATGGGGGTAGTTATAAATACAATACAACAGAGAAGTTACTTCGATATTTTATGGGTACGGAATCTCATAATACAATAATGCTTGAAGGACATGACCAAATGTTGAAAGGAGATCGATTTATTTGGTATAATTGGTCGCAAGCAGAGTGGAGTTCGTTGAAAGAAACAGAGGATACTTACATATTTGAAGGAAAAGTTTCTTGTTTTACTTATCTGAATAAGAAAATAAAACATTATAGAAAGATTGTAAAATGGAAAAACACATGTAAGTGGGAGATAGAAGATTGTATAGATGGTAACCCCAAAAATATGAATATGCGTCAATTATGGCATACAA
The DNA here is from genome assembly GCF_964250605.1 of Bacteroides sp. AR20. Lineage (NCBI taxonomy): Bacteria > Pseudomonadati > Bacteroidota > Bacteroidia > Bacteroidales > Bacteroidaceae > Bacteroides > Bacteroides sp. AR20. The sequence goes on from NZ_CAXUGK010000005.1 coordinate 139,511, forward strand.
ATAAGGATAATCTTAGTTTGGAATCAAACGGTGAAACTATTGATACAGAACAATTATGTTCTAATTATTATGGTCAAACGACTAAATGTAGGCAAATCGAATTTCAGACTAAAAATAGCTCGATAAAAACAATCCTTCAATTTATATAAAATGAAAGTGCTTTATTTCCATCAACATTTTACCATTCCCACCCAAGCGGGGGGGACACGTTCTTATGAATTGGCAAAACATCTGATTGCCAGAGGTCATTCTGTTTGCGTGGTTTGTGGTGAAACGGTCAAGCTAGATTTGCCGAACACAACGATGAAAAATGTTCATAGAGGAATGGTCGATGGTATAGATGTGATTCAGATAGCTTTACCTTACTCAAATAAGGATGGTATCGCCAAAAGAGCATGGACTTTCGTGAAGTTTGGATGGAAAGGTATTCAAATAGCATTGAAAGAAGATTATGATTTGTTGTTTGCAACTTCTACTCCTTTGACAGCCGGTATTCCAGGCATAGTAATGAAGTTGTTCCGGAAGAAAAAATTTATATTTGAAGTTCGTGATTTGTGGCCTGAATTACCTAAGGCCTTAGGTATGAAGAATCCTTTTTTATTGTGGGGGATGAATATTTTGGAGTGGTTGAGTTATCATTGCGCGGATGCTTGTGTTGGTCTTTCTCCTGGAATTTGTGAAGGAATTAAAAGAAGGAGCCAGCCAGGCAAGCGTATTTCGATGATTCCGAACGGGTGTGATTTGGAGATATTCAAGCCATCTTCACGTGATAATCTTTCGTTGGAGGGCATTTCCGAAACAGATAAAGTGGCGGTTTTTACTGGTGCACATGGAATTGCCAATGGTTTGGACGCAGTGTTGGATGCTGCTGCAGTGCTGAAGGCAAAGCAACGGACGGATATTGTGTTGGCATTTATAGGAGACGGTAAAATGAAACCGCATTTGATGGAACGAGCTCGAAAAGAGCAATTGGATAATTGTCGTTTTTATAATCCGATGCCTAAGAAGGAACTAAATAAAGTTGTTGCATCAGCAGATTTGGGTTTGATGGTATTAGCTGATGTTCCGGCTTTCTACTATGGAACTTCACCTAATAAGTTTTTTGATTATATATCTTCAGGATTGGCTGTCTTAAACAATTATCCAGGTTGGCTTGCTGATATGATTCAAGAAAATAAGTTAGGGATTGTTGTTCCTCCTAAGGATGCAAATGCTTTTGCCGAAGGCTTGATTTCTTTATTGGACGATGATACATACAGAACAGAATGCGGGCAGAAGGCTAGGGCATTTGCAGAAGCTAATTTCTCAAGAAAATCATTAGCGGATAAGTTCGTTTCATTCTTGGAGGAAGTAATTTCTTTAAAATGAAGATTTTTATCGTCTTGTTATCGAAGAATAGTTTTTTTAAGGATATTAGATACGACTTCATATTGGTACATAATTATTAGAGCATGTATTCTCATTTTCTTAAGAGAGTGATTGACTTCCTTCTCGTGTTTTGCATATTGGCTTTGATTTGGCCGATACTGTTTCTTGTCGCTTTTTGGTTGCATTTTGCCAATAAGGGCTCCGGGGTCTTTTTCACTCAGGAGCGTCCAGGGAAGGATGGAAAGATTTTTAAAGTTATCAAGTTTAAGACCATGACCGATGAACGGGATGCAGAGGGGAATTTATTGCCTGATGCTGTACGTTTGACAAAAGTTGGAAGTTTTGTACGTTCTACTTCGATTGATGAGCTTCCACAACTGATTAATGTATTGAAAGGGGATATGGCTTTGATAGGTCCCCGTCCTTTATTGCCTCAATACTTACCGCTTTATAGTAAAGAACAAGCTCGTCGTCATGAAGTCCGTCCGGGGATTACGGGTTGGGCGCAAGTTAACGGGCGCAATGCTATCAGTTGGTCAAAGAAATTTAAACTGGATGTGTGGTATGTAGATCATTGTTCTTTTCTACTTGATTTGAAAATTGTTTTTATGACAATAAGAAAGGTATTTATAAGGGAAGGTATCAGCTCTGATACTTCGGCTACGATGGAAGTCTTTACTGGAAATAACTAATATCAAAACATGTATTTATATGGTGCCAGTGGTCATGCCAAAGTGATCATTGATATATTGCGTGCAAATCATGAACCGATTGAAGCGTTGTTTGATGATAATGAGGAAATTCATTGTCTTTTTGACTATCCCGTATTACGTCCGTCGAAGGTCTGCGGACCATTGATAATCAGTATTGGGAATAATGGTATTCGCAGGAAGATTGCCAAGGAGTTAAAGGTTGAATATGGCAAAGCTTTTCATCCTTCTGCAATTATATCTGAAGAAACTGAGATAAGAGAAGGCTCGGTAGTTATGCAGGGGGCAATTGTGCAGTCGGATGCTTGTATTGGCAGCCATTGTATTATCAATACCGGTGCTTCGGTGGATCATGAATGTCTGATTGCTGATTATGTGCATATTTCTCCCCATTGTACGCTTTGTGGCAATGTGCAAGTTGGCGAGGGGACATGGATTGGTGCCGGCAGTGTTGTTATTCCGGGTGTTAAGATAGGGAAGTGGAGTATTATAGGTGCTGGTTCCGTTGTTACAAAGGATATTCCGGATGGTGTGTTGGCTGTAGGGAATAGGTGTAAGATTATCAAGAATATAGTTTTGTAAATCACGTAATTTTATGGATAAGAGAATATATCTTTGCCTCGCCCACATGAGCGGCAAGGAGATAGGTTTCATACAAGAAGCCTTTGATACCAACTGGGTTGTTCCTCTCGGACCGAATGTGAATGCCTTCGAGCAGGATTTGGAATGTTTTGTAGGGCAGGATAAAAAGGTGGTGGCTTTAAGTGCTGGTACTGCCGCTGTGCATCTGGCCCTGCTTGCTTGCGGAGTTGGTCAGGGCGATGAAGTGATAGTGCAGAGCTTTACCTTTTGTGCCTCTTCCCATCCGGTGACCTACCTCGGTGCTACTCCGGTATTCGTGGATTCTGAGGCTGATACATGGAACATGGACCCGGTTCTTCTGGAGCAGACTATCAGGGAGCGTATCAACAAGACCGGGCGGAAACCTAAAGCAATTGTTCCGGTAGCTTTGTATGGAATGCCCTACAGGATAGACCAAATCATGTCAGTGGCAGATAAATATGGTATTCCGGTCATAGAGGATGCCGCCGAAGGCTTTGGAAGCAAGTTTGACGGGCAAGTCCTCGGAACTTTTGGCAAAT